>NZ_DASUHS010000161.1:0-84412 GCF_036273375.1 Mycobacterium sp.
CAGCGATAATGTCGATTAAGAACGAAGCTTTGCTCCGACGACGACTTCGTTAGTCGGCCACCGCGATCTCGATGGACAAGCACTCGCCCAGCGCGTGGGCGGCGGCCCAGTCGCCGCCACAGACGGCGCGCTCGAGTTCGTCGACCAGCGGGCTGTCGGCGGCACCCAGGTCGGCCAGCCACGCCGCCACCGTCGCCGTGATCTGGTGTGCGGGTACGCGAGCCATATGCCCTTTGTGGAGGCGGTCGGTCAACTGGTAGATCGTGGCCGTCGGCCTGCTGCGCTGCGGCCAATGAACCGTCCATTTCGGTGAATTCATCGTCCCCTCCCCGCTAGCCTCAACGACTCATCCGGCCCTGGCGGCGCGTTCAACTCTAGGACGCAATAGTACGTCTGTACCAATGCGTTGGCCGGTATTTCCCCCGCGAGAAATGCCGTTTCTTTGAGGTCTTTGGTCATCCGATCGCCTACCTGGTCCTATGGAACAAGCGGCCCGATCAATGCCGCGCCGGCGTGGCGCGGCCGCGTGGCCATGATGCGTTCCAAGACGTTGTGGGACAGGTCGCCGTCGTTGGCCACGCGGGCGAGACCGCGCCGCCGCAGGAACATGTCGAGCCGTCGATCCGGTGACCAATCGGCGTAGATGGATCCGAGGTAGTGCGACTGCAGAAAATCCGACGCCAACGCATCGAGGTCGGACTCCGTCAACAACGGTGGGGTTGCACCCATAACCGGCAAGCTCCTTCGTTCTCCCCGCGACTGCCGCAGCCAAGTTTTGCCAGGGGGCGTAACTAAACCGTCACGCAGAGATTGCGGAACGGGCCCAATGTCGGCGGCGGTGCAAAGGCGAAGGTCAAAGCGTCGCAGTGGTTGTCAGGTGGTGTCCGATGCCGCCGGTTTGTGGGCGATGATGGCGACGGCGGCCAGCTGCTTGCGATGTTTGTGGAACGTGCGGCGCATGGTCAGGACCCGCTTGCGGGCGTCGCGGTGCACGAGCACGTTCCCGGCGAATCGCAGCGCACCGAAGAACCCTTCGTCGGACACAAGCCGGCGCGGTTGCAGCAGCGCCATGGGCGCGGTCGCGACCTGATCCGGCAACCGCGTCGTCGGCGCGGCTCGACGACGGTAGCGGCAGTTCGGAACCTGCTCGGTGTCCTGGCATCAGATTTCCTGCCGCACAGAGCTTTCCAGCGGCTCTAGGGCCAGCTCGAGATGTCCGTGGCGCACCGGGGGTGGGGTGTCGGTGAGTTTGGTGATCCGGATCCGCCATACGGTGGGGCCTTCGTCGAGATACTTCCAGTCGTAGTCGCCTGGGTACTAGGCCTCGAATTCGTCGTGCGGGTGCTTGTCCGGCTTGCGCAGCCGGCGTACGTCAAGTTCGTTGGCGGCCATCGGTTCTCCGACCTTCCCTCTAGTTTTCACAAGTGGTATTGTGTAAACTCTAGCGCATGACCTACGTGATCGGGAAGCCGTGCATCGATGTGATGGACCGCGCGTGCGTCGACGAATGCCCGGTCGATTGCATCTACGAAGGCGGCCGGGCGCTTTACATTCATCCCGACGAATGTGTCGATTGCGGCGCGTGTGAACCGGTTTGTCCGGTGGAAGCGATTTACTACGAAGATGACCTGCCTGAGGACCTCAAACCCTACTTGGCCGACAATGAGGCATTCTTCGCTGAAACGCTCCCGGGTCGCGACGCCCCGTTGGGGTCCCCGGGTGGGGCGGGCAAGGTCGGTCCGCTCGGTGTCGACACACCTCTGGTGGCGGGCCAACCCAGTGCCACCCATTCAGACGGGGCGTGAAGGACAACGAGCGGGAGGGGCCCTGTGAAATCCGAGAATTCCCAGAAGTCTCAGGACTCGTCGACCGGGGAATCGGCCGGCCGGCGCCGCGCCGTGATGCGGTTGCTACGGGCCGCGCCCGATCCGATGAGCATCGCCGGAATCGCCGACGTGCTGGGCGTGCACCCCAACACCGTCCGCTTCCACCTCGACAGCCTGGTCGCTGACGGCCAGGTGGAACATGTCGAGCTGGATCGGAAGGGGCCGGGGCGCCCGCCGCTGATGTTCCGCGCGGTCCGGCAGATGGATCGCGGCGGAACGCGGCACTACCGGCTGCTGGCCGAGATCCTGGCCATGGCCTTCGCCACGGAGCGCGATCCCGGGCCCAAAGCCCTGGCCGCGGGCCGCGCCTGGGGGCAGAAGATGGATGCCGAATTGCACCCGCTGCCCAAGGACGCCGACAGCGCCGAAGAGGCCATCGCCCACCTGATCGATGTGCTCGACGAACTCGGCTTCGCCCCCGAGCGCCGGGTCAGCGACGGAGAGCAGCAGGTCGGCTTGCGGCACTGCCCCTTTCTGGAATTGGCCGAAAACTCCTCGAGTCTTGTCTGTCCGGTGCATTTAGGCCTCATGCAAGGAGCCATGGAGACCTGGGGAGCGCCCGTCTCGGTGGACCGGCTCGACCCGTTCGTCGAGCCGGACCTGTGCCTGGCTCACCTGACACTGGCGGCCAAATGAGCACCGGCACAGCGATTGCCGTTGCACTGACCTTCATCTGGCTCGGCATGGTGCTGGCCATCTCCTTCCTGGAAGCCCCATTGAAATTCCGGGCCCCAGACGTGACGTTGCAGATCGGGCTCGGCATCGGGCGGCTGGTCTTTCGCGCGCTCAACACCGTCGAGGTGGCTTTCGCCCTCGTCATCGGGGCCATCGTGGTTTCCGGTCCGGCCCGGGCCGGCGTCGCGGTGGCGATCGCCATCGCGGTGGCCGCACTGGCCATCCAGCTGGTCGCGGTGCGTCCCGCGCTGACCCGTCGTGCCGACAAGGTGCTCGCGGGGTCGGATGGACCGCGCTCGCGCGCGCACTACGCCTACGTCGGGCTGGAGACGGTCAAAGTCATCGGCCTGATCGTGGCGGGGATACTGCTACTGAGCGGTTAACAGCCACCCTCAGGGCCCGTGCGGGCCTTGCAACTTCGAAGGACCCACTATGGATTCCATCTCGCTGACCGACCTCTCGTCCGAAAAGATCGCCGAGGCCAAGCAATCGCACAGCGGACGGGCCGCCCACACCATTCACGGCGGTCACACCCACGAGCTCCGCCAGACCGTGCTGGCGCTGCTGGCCGGTCACGATCTGTCCGAACACGACAGCCCCGGTGAGGCGACGCTGCAGGTGCTGCAGGGCCACGTGCGCCTGACGACCGGCGGCGACGCCTGGGACGGCAAGGCCGGTCAATACGTCGCGATTCCCGCCGAACGGCACGCCCTGCACGCGGTCGAGGACTCCGTGGTCCTGCTGACCGTGCTGAAGACCCTTCCCTCGGCGCACTAGCCGCCGATGTTGTCGACGCCCTGGTCTACGAGTTTCGGTCTGCGGGTCCCCATCCTCAATGCGCCGATGGGCGGGGTCGCCGGCGGCCGCCTGGCCGCGGCGGTCACGGCGGCCGGTGGTCTCGGCATGGTCGGCATGGGCAGCGTCGCGACCAGGGAGCTACTCGCCGAGCAGCTACAGCACGTCGACGGGCGGTTCGGCATCGGCATGGTCGACTGGGTGATGCGCAACGAGTCCGGACTGCTCGAAGACGCGCTGGCCGCACGACCCGCCCTGTTGTCGGTCAGCTTCGGCACCGAATGGTCGTGGATCGCCAAGGCTCATGACGCCGGAATCCCCACCGTCACACAGGTTTACGACAGCACCGGGGCGCGGCGAGCCGTCGACGCGGGCGTCGACATCCTGGTCGCGCGCGGGTCCGAGGGCGGCGGGCACGGCGAGGACAAGCTGGGGCTGTTGCCGCTGCTGGACGCCGTTTTGGACGCCGTCTCGGTGCCGGTGCTGGCCGGCGGCGGGGTCGCCTCGGCGCGCAGCCTGGCCGCGGTACTGGCCGCCGGGGCCAGCGGAGCGTGGGTGGGCACCCGATTGTCGGCATGTCCGGAAGCGCTGACCGGCGACACCGGCCGTCGGGCCCTGGTCACGGCTACCGAGACCGACACCGCCGTCACCCGGGTCTTCGACGTCGCCAAGGGGCTGCCCTGGCCGGCGCGGTTCCCGTCGCGGGTGTTGGCCAACGACTTCGTCGAGCACTGGACCGGTCACGAGGAGGCGCTGGACGCGGGGGCCTGCGACGAGCTGGCCGCCGCGATCGCCGCCGGCGACTGCCGCATCGCGCCCGTCGATGCCGGTCAGGGCGTCGGGATGATCCACAACGACGCATCGGTGGCCGACGTCATCGACGAGATGTGCACGGGCGCCGTGGAATTGCTGTCCCGCTGGGAGACGTAGGCCCGCTGGCGTGACGCTCGACGACCCTACTGGCCGCCGGCTGTGAGCACGACGCAACACCGGTCCCGGCCGGGGCAGAGTCGGGCGTCGGGACTGTGCGGTGCGAGCGCATCGGCGACACCGGTGATCAGCGCGTGGTTCATGTTGCAGGCCAGTTCCGTCTGCTCCTGTGCCAGCGCGTGGAACGGGCAGTTGGCGAGCTCGACCTCACCGTCGGAGAAACGCGGCTCGTAGCCGTATCGGCGCAGCACCCGGACCGCGCGCTGCAGCGCGGCGGCGGCATCTTTCGGGGGCGCATGGGGCGTAGGCCCCAAAAACTCGGTGGCGCCGATCTCGTGGCCGTAGTCGCGGGCGACCCGGTTCAGGATCTCGGCAACCGGCTCTCCGGTACCGGCCGAGCGCGCGATGGCCGCCGCCATCAAGCGCCCGGCCAACTCGTACTCCCGCTGGGGAAGGCTGACCGCGATATCACGGCGCGCTCTGCGATACAGCTTGGAGGTACGTCCGGCGCCGGGGCCGGAGCGGCCCGTCAGGCGCGCGTAATCGGACTCCAGCAGGCCCTCGGCGGTGAGCCGATCCAGGTGGAACTTGGCCTGGTGGTGGGCAATTCCGACGGCGTCGGCCGCCTGGTCACGGCTCACCCATCCCGACTGGGCGCACACGAACTGGTAGAGCTGTCGGCGCACGGGATCGGCGAGCGCGCCGATGCCGGCGGCGTCGCGCTCTAATGCGTCCGCGTCGTCCATTCGACCGCCGTTTCTAACAGACAAAATGCTTGACGCTACAGTCTACCCAATCTAACGTTCAAATTATTATCCGTTAGAAATGGAGGCAGCCATGAGCACCAAACAAGTCACCGCAACTCCCGCCCTGGCCGATCGGCTGAGGGATCCGGCCTACTCGGCGTACTTCGCGCTGCGCACCGTGTTCACCATCGCGCCCATCGTTTTCGGGCTGGACAAGTTCTTCAACCTGCTCACCCACCCGCATCACTGGAGCATGTATCTGGCCGGATGGATCAATGATCTGGTGCCCGGGACGGCCGACCAGTGCATGTACCTGGTGGGCATCATCGAGATCGTGGCGGGGGTGCTGGTGGCGGTGGCCCCGCGGTTGGGCGCCTGGGTGGTCGCGGCATGGCTGGTCGGCATCATCATCGACCTGGTCACCGGGCCCGGCTTCTACGACGTCGCGCTGCGCGACTTCGGATTGCTCGTCGGCGCCGTGGCGCTGGCCCGGCTGGCGCAGGGCGTGCACAGCGGCACCGTCGGAGTCGGCGTCGCGGCGCGGTAGCGGTCACACCGCGCGCAGGTAGCGCCTGGCGATGAGGCGCTGGCCCACCTTCACCACCGGCCCGCCGGCCTTGCTCCACCAGGTCGCGGGCCGGGAGAAGGCCGACACCTCCGCGTACACCGCCGAGGTGACCGGGTCGCGGCGCACCACGAAGCGTTCCTCGCCGGACTCCGGATGGCCCGGCAGGGTGCCGTAGCCGAAGCCACGGATGTCGGGCTCGTCGACGACGTAGACGACGCGACAAGGGGCCGGCAGAAAGCCCATCTTCACCACCACCACCGCGTCGACGACGGCGATCTCGGAGCTGGCCTGCACCCGCAGCCCGGATCCGCGCTGCATGCCCCAACGCATGACGGCGGCCGCGGCTTGCTCGAAACGCTGCTGGCCCGTGCCGATTTGGCGCTCGGCATGTTGATGGTCGTATCCGGCGGGCAGTTCGCCGGAAGCCGTCGCCCCCACCTCGGCGTAGGTCAGGGGGAGTTCCTCGAGCGCTCGCAGGTCCACGCGCCCAGCTTGCCACGCCGAGATGCACCGCCGCATTCGGCGCGTACGGTCTGTAGGTGTGACCGCAGAAAACGCGAAAACTGTTGCAGGGGCGTCCGGACCATTCACCTTCGGTGGCGACCTGACCGTCAACCGGCTCGGCTTCGGCGCCATGCGCCTGACGGCAAAGGGCGTGTGGGGCCCGCCCGACGACCGCGACGAATGCGTCCGGGTGCTGCGGCGGGCCGTCGAACTGGGAGTGAACTTCATCGACACCGCCGACTCCTACGGCCCCTACGTGTCCGAGAAGATCATTCGCGAGGCGCTGCATCCCTACGACGGTCTGGTGATCGCGACCAAGGCCGGGCTGCTGCGCACCGGCCCGGATGTCTGGATTCCCTTGGGCAATCCGAGCTACCTGCGTCAGGAGTGCGAGATGAGTTTGCGTCGGCTTGGCGTGGACACCATCGATCTGTTCCAGCTGCACCGCATCGATTCGAACTTCCCGCTCGAGGATCAGGTGGGCGAGCTGCTCGGCCTGAAGAACGAAGGCAAGATCCGCCACATCGGCCTGTCCGAAATCGACGTCGACCAGCTGAACGCCGCCCTGCGTGTCACCGAGATCGTGTCGGTGCAGAACATGTACAACCTGACGTCCCGCGCCGCCGATCCGCTGCTGGACGCCGCAACCAAACAGGGCATCGGGTTCATCCCGTGGTTCCCGTTGGCCGCCGGGCCGCTGGCCGCTCCCGACGGCCCGCTGCAGCGGATCGCCGCCGACCACGACGCTTCGCCCTCACAGTTGGCGTTGGCGTGGTTGCTGAAACGCTCGCCGGTGATGGTGCCGATCCCCGGTACGTCCAAGGTTGCGCACCTGGAGGAGAACGTTGCCGCGGCTCAGATCGAGCTGTCCGACGACGAGTTCGAAACGTTGTCGGCCGCCGGGGCGCAGTAGCCGGTCTGACCACCGCGCGAAAGCCCGTCCGCCGGGCAATACGGTGTGGTGGTGGCCGAACACCAGCGACACCCCGGCGGCGGATTCAACCCGCCGGAGCCGACGACCAAGGGCGGCCCCGACTACGGCAGGTTCATCGACGCCGTGCGCTCGTTGCAGGACCACGCCCGGGCCGCCGACGCGCCCGACGAGGTGATCACCGAGGCAGCTGACCTGCTGGAGAAGGTGTCGGTGCTGCTGGCGCCGTTCGACGCCGACGAATGGGCGTCGCCGTCGGGCCGGCGGATGGACCTGCCGATGCGCGGCAACATCCTGACGATCCCGATGTCGGCACACAAAGGCGAGGACGGCCGGATCCATGGCCAGGCCCGTTTCGCCCGGTTCCATCTGGGCCGCAATGGCGCCGTGCACGGCGGTGCGCTGGGCATGCTGTTCGACTCCATCCTCGGGTTGTCGGCCTCGGTGCTTACCGGCAACCCGCGACAGCGCACCGCGTATCTCAAGATCGACTACCGCCACATCGTTCCGGTGGAAACGGAACTGCAGTTCGACGCGGGCATCGACCGGGTGGACGGACGCAAGATCTTCGTGTCGGGCCGGTTGACCGACGGCGATCAGGTGCTGACCGAAGCCGACGCGCTGTTCGTGCGGCTCAAACCTGGTCAGCCCTGAGCGCGGTCGGCCCCGATAGCATGGCTACGACCAATCACGATCGCGCAGCCATGCCTGTTCAACCCACCCCTTGGAGACCCAGCCCGATGAGCGCCGCCCCACAGCCCACCCCGGGAGCCAATGGCGGCGACCCGCAGCGCCCGGCCCCGCCGGGCTCGCGATCGCCGCAAGCCCCGATCCGGGTGCCCGCTGGGACTACCGCGGCCGCCGCGGTCGGGGAGGCCGGGCTGCCGAGGCGGGGCACGCCGGACGCCGTCGTGGTGGTGCGCGACGATTCGGGAAAGCTGCGCGACCTGAGTTGGACGCCCGACGGCGACGCCGACGTCGTCCCCGTGGCCGCCAACACCGACGAGGGCCGCAGCGTCATCCGGCATTCGGCCGCACACGTGTTGGCCCAGGCCGTCCAGGAGCTGTTCCCCCAAGCCAAGCTGGGCATCGGCCCGCCCATCACCGATGGCTTCTACTACGACTTCGACGTGGCGGAGCCGTTCACGCCCGAAGACCTGGCGGCGCTGGAAAAGCGGATGCGCCAGATCGTCAAAGAGGGCCAGCTGTTCGAGCGGCGCGTGTATGAGTCCAAAGAGCAGGCGCGCACCGAACTGGCCAACGAGCCGTACAAGCTCGAACTCGTCGACGACAAGTCCGTCGGGACCGAGCACATGGCCGAAATAATGGAGGTCGGCGGCGACGAGCTCACGGCCTACGACAACCTCAATCCCCGCACCCGACAACGGGTCTGGGGCGACCTGTGCCGCGGGCCGCACATCCCGACCACCAAGCACATCCCGGCGTTCAAGCTCACCCGCAGCTCGGCCGCCTACTGGCGCGGCGACCAGAGCAACGCCAGCCTGCAACGCATCTACGGCACCGCCTGGGAGTCGCAGGAGGCGCTGGATGCCTACCTTAAGCTGATCGAGGAGGCGCAGCGCCGCGACCATCGCAAGCTGGGCAGCGAGCTGGACCTGTTCAGCTTCCCTGACGAAATCGGTTCCGGCCTAGCGGTTTTCCATCCCAAGGGCGGCGTCATCCGTCGCGAGCTGGAGGAGTACTCGCGGCGCAAGCACATCGAGGCCGGGTACGAGTTCGTCAACACCCCGCACATCACCAAGGAGCAGCTGTACATCACGTCGGGCCACCTCGAGTGGTACGCCGACGGCATGTACCCGCCGATGCACCTCGACGCGGAGTTCAACGCGGACGGGACGGTGCGCAAGCCCGGGCAGGACTACTACCTCAAGCCGATGAACTGCCCGATGCACCACCTGATCTATCGGTCACGCGGTCGCTCGTATCGCGAGCTTCCGTTGCGGCTCTTCGAGTTCGGCAGCGTGTACCGCTACGAGAAGTCGGGCGTGGTGCATGGGCTGACCCGGGTGCGCGGCATGACTCAGGACGACGCCCACATCTACTGCACGCGAGAGCAGATGCGCGACGAGCTGACCTCGCTGCTGCGCTTCGTGCTCGATCTGCTGGCCGACTACGGGCTCGACGACTTCTACCTGGAGCTGTCCACGAAGGACCCGGAGAAGTACTCGGGCTCCGACGAGGTGTGGGACGAGGCCACCGAAGTCCTGCGGGAGGTCGCCGAGGCTTCCGGGTTGCACTTCGTCCCCGACCCCGGCGGCGCGGCGTTCTACGGGCCGAAGATCTCGGTGCAGGTCAAGGACGCGTTGGGCCGCAGCTGGCAGATGTCGACCATTCAGCTCGACTTCAACATGCCGGACCGATTCGAGCTGGAATACACCGCGTCCGACGGGTCGCGGCAGCGGCCGGTGCTGATTCACCGAGCGCTCTTCGGGTCGATCGAACGGTTCTTCGGCATCCTCACCGAGCACTACGCGGGGGCGTTCCCGGCGTGGCTGGCGCCGGTGCAGGCGGTGGGCATCCCGGTCGCCGACGAGCACGTCGAGTATCTGGAAAGCATTGCCGCACAGCTGAAGTCGCACGGAGTGCGGGTCGAGGTCGATGCCAGTGATGACCGGATGGCCAAAAAGATCGTCCACCACACCGCCCAGCGGGTGCCGTTCATGTTGCTGGCCGGTGACCGCGACGTGCAGGCCGGCGCGGTCAGCTTCCGCTTCGGTGACCGCACGCAGATCAACGGCGTGCCCCGCGACAGTGCGGTCGATGCGATCGTGAAATGGATCGCCGACCGCGAGAATGCCACGCCCACAAGAGAACTGGTGAAGGTAGCCGGCGGTGAGTGAGCACGACAACGCCGACCGTGCCGACGACACCATCTTGGACAGGGGTGTCGGCGAGCAAGACCACCTGCAGCGGTTGTGGACGCCGTACCGGATGACCTACCTGGCCGAAGCACCGACGAAGCGCGACAACGGCAAAACCGAGCAGCCGTTCACCGACATTCCACACCTCGCCGACGAAGACGGTTTGGTGGTCGCCCGCGGGGAGCTGGTGTACGCCGTGCTCAACCTCTACCCCTACAACCCCGGACACCTGATGGTGGTGCCCTACCGGCGCGTCTCTGAGCTCGAGGACCTGACCGACCCGGAAAGCGCGGAGCTGATGTCCTTCGTTCAGAAGGCAATTCGCGTCATCAAGAACGTCTCGCGGCCGCACGGTTTCAACGTCGGCCTGAACCTGGGGACATCGGCCGGCGGGTCGCTGGCCGAACACCTGCACGTGCACGTGGTGCCACGCTGGGGCGGCGACGCGAACTTCATCACCATCGTCGGCGGGGCGAAGGTGATCCCGCAATTGCTGCGCGAGACGCGCCAGCTGCTGGCCACGGAGTGGACGAAACAACCATGAGCAAGGTGCCGTTCCTGTCGCGGGCGGCGTTCGCGCGACTGACCACTCCGACCGCCAGGGCATGCCTGCGGCTCGGATTGACCCCCGACGTCGTCACGATCTTGGGCACCATCGTCGCGGTAGCCGGAGCGCTGACCCTGTTCCCGATGGGCAAGTTGTTCGCCGGCGCGCTCGTCGTCTCGTTCTTCGTCCTCTTCGACATGCTCGACGGGGCGATGGCCCGGGAACGCGGCGGCACCCGGTTCGGCGCGGTGCTGGACGCCACCTGCGACCGGGTCAGCGACGGCGCCGTGTTCTGCGGGCTGCTGTGGTGGATCGTCTTCGGCCTGCACGACAAGCTGCTGGCGGTCGCCACGCTGATCTGCCTGGTCAGCTCGCAGGTGATCTCCTACATCAAGGCCCGCGCCGAAGCCAGCGGGCTGCGCGGCGACGGCGGCCTGATCGAACGGCCGGAACGACTGATCATCGTGCTCCTTGGCGCATTCGTGTCCGACTTTCCGTTCATCGCGTGGCGGCCCGCACTGCCGGTCGCGATGTGGGTGCTGGCGGTGGCCAGCCTGGTCACCTGCGCGCAGCGGTTGCACGCGGTGCGCACCTCCCCGGGCGCGACCGACCGGCTGGTGAACGAGCCGTGATTCCCACTCCGCCAGGCATGAAAATGATTGGGGCACAACCCCGCATGGCCCGCCAGCTGGCCAGCCGCATGGTGGGCCGTGTCGCGGGCGGCGTGAGCGCCGACTGGGCGTACGCGTCGGGCTGGATGGCCGTGCGCGCGATGCCCGAGTTCGTCGCGCGCAACGCCTTTGAGGCCGGGGCGCGTTACGCCGCGCGCGGGGGCGGCCCCGACCAGCTGCGCAAGAACCTGGCCCGCGTCTTGCGCGTGCCGCCCGAGGACGTGCCGGACTCGCTGATGCGGGCATCGCTGGCCTCCTACGCCCGTTACTGGCGCGAGGCGTTCCGCCTGCCGGGCATGGACCTGGGCGTGCTGGGCCGCGAGCTGCACGACTCCGTCCTGGGGCGAGACAATATCGAGGCGGCGCTGTCCAGCGGCCGCGGCGCAGTGATCGCGTTGCCGCACAGCGGCAACTGGGACATGGCCGGGGTATGGCTGGCCCAGACGCACGGCACATTCACCACCGTCGCCGAGCGCCTCAAGCCTGAATCGCTGTACCGCCGCTTCATTGCCTACCGCGAACACTTGGGCTTCGAGGTGGTGCCCCTGTCCGGGGGAGAACGGCCACCGTTCGACGTGTTGTGCGATCGGCTGCGGGACAACCGGGTGGTGTGCCTGATGGCCGAGCGTGACCTCACCCGCACCGGTGTGCAGGTCGACTTCTTCGGCGAGCCCACGCGGCTGCCCGCCGGGCCGGCGAAGCTCGCGATCGCGACCGGGGCGGCCCTGCTGCCGGCGCACTGCTGGTTCCAGGACCGGGGCTGGGGCGTCTGGATACAGCCGCCCCTGGATTGCACCAGCGGCGACGTCGGCGCCATCACCCAGGCGATGGCCGATCAGTTCGAGAAGAACATCGCCGCCCGTCCCGAGGACTGGCACATGATGCAGCCGCAGTGGCTGGCCGACCTCCCCGAAGCCAAGCAGGCCCGGCTGAAGGAAACCTGATGCGGATCGGGATGGTCTGTCCCTACTCGTTCGACGTTCCGGGCGGGGTCCAGTCGCACGTCCTGCAGCTGGCCGAGGTGATGCGCGCCCGCGGGCATGACGTCAGCGTGCTCGCGCCGTCCTCGCCGCATGCCGCGCTTCCCGACTACGTCGTCTCGGCGGGCAAGGCGGTCCCGATTCCCTACAACGGGTCGGTGGCCCGGCTGCGGTTCGGGCCGGCCACCCACCGCAAAGTGAAAAAGTGGCTCGCCGAAGGCGATTTCGACGTGCTGCACCTGCACGAGCCCAACGCGCCGAGCCTGTCCATGTTGGCCCTCAACATCGCCGAGGGTCCGATCGTCGCCACGTTTCACACATCCACCACCAAATCGCTGACGCTGACGGTGTTCCAGGGCATCCTGCGCCCGATGCACGAGAAGATCGTCGGCCGGATCGCGGTCTCCGATCTGGCCCGGCGCTGGCAGATGGAGGCGCTGGGCACCGACGCGGTGGAGATCCCCAACGGCGTCGACGTCGCCTCGTTCGCCTCAGCCCCGCACCTGGACGGCTATCCGCGCTCCGGCAAGACGGTGCTGTTTCTGGGCCGCTACGACGAGCCGCGTAAAGGCATGTCGGTGCTGCTCAATGCGCTGCCAGGGTTGGTCGAGCGTTTTCCCGACGTGCAGCTACTCGTCGTCGGGCGCGGCGACGAGGACCAATTGCGCGACCAGGCAGGCGAATTGGTGGACCACGTCCGTTTGCTCGGCCAGGTCGACGACGCCGGGAAGGCGTCGGCCATGCGCAGCGCCGACGTGTACTGCGCGCCCAACCTCGGCGGTGAGAGTTTCGGCATCGTCCTGGTCGAGGCGCTGGCCGCCGGCACCCCGGTGGCGGCGAGCGATCTGGACGCGTTCCGTCGCGTGCTGGCCGGCGGTGACGTGGGATGCCTGGTGCCCGTCGGCGACGGCGACGCGCTTGCCGCCGCGTTGATCGCGGTGCTGGAGGATGATGTGCTGCGGGAACGTTATGTGACGGCCGGTTCGGCAGCTGTCCAGCGCTACGACTGGTCGGTGGTGGCCAGCCAGATCATGCGGGTTTACGAGACGGTCGCCGCGTCAGGCGCCAAGGTTGAGGTGGCCAGTTGATGACATGGCTGATTGTCGCCATCGCGGTGTTCGTCGCGGTGCTGGCGGTCTTCGGCGCCTGGGCTTTTAGGACGGCCAACCGGCTGGACCGGCTGCACGTCCGCTACGACCTGTCGTGGCAGGCGCTCGACGGTGCACTGGCTCGGCGCGCGGTGGTGTCGCGCGCCGTCGCCATCGACGCCTACGGCGGTGCGTCCGAAGGGCGGCGGCTGGCGGCGCTGGCCGACGCCGCCGAGGGGGCGCCGCGGCCCGCGCGGGAACACGCCGAGAACGAGCTGTCGGCCGCGCTGGCCGTCGTCGATCCGGCATCGCTGCCGGCCGGTCTGATCGCCGAGCTGGCCGATGCCGAGGCCCGGGTGGTGCTGGCCCGTCGCTTCCACAACGATGCGGTCCGGGACACCCTGGCCCTGGCCGAACGGCCCCTGGTGCGGCTGTTCCACCTCGGCGGGACCGCCGCGCAGCCCAGCTATTTCGAGATCGTCGAACGGCCGCACGCGCTGGCCCACGGCGCCCTGGGCTTTGAAGGCGTCCTCAACCACCGCACCTCGGCGCGCATCGTGCTGCTCGACGACACCGGCGCCGTGCTGCTGCTGTGCGGGTCCGATCCCGCGCTCGCTGCCCGCCACGCGCCGAAGTGGTGGTTCACCGTGGGCGGCGAAGTGCAGCAAGGGGAGCGGCTGGCCGAGGCCGCCGCGCGGGAGCTGGCCGAAGAAACCGGTCTGCGGATCCCGCCGGCCGAGATGGTCGGGCCGGTGTGGCGGCGCGACGAGGTCTTCGAGTTCAACGGCTCGCTGATCGACAGCGAGGAGTTCTACTTCGTCTACCGCACCCACCGCTTCGAGCCGTCGCGCACCGGACGAACCGAGCTGGAACGCAGCTACATCCACGGCCATCGCTGGTGTGACGCTGCTGACATCGCTGCCCTGGTCGCGGCGGGGGAGACGGTGTATCCCATGCAACTATCCGGACTGCTCACCGACGCGGCCGCGCTCGCCGGCGGGCGCACCCCCGGGCCGCTGCTTTCCATCCGCTGACTCCGTCGGTCAACGCGGGCCAAAGCGCCTCATTAGACTGGGTCGACAACGGTTGAAGGAGATCAAGCAGTGAATACCGCCCACCCACCGAACGGCAACGGGCGAACCGGAACGGCGCGCGTTAAACGCGGCATGGCCGAGATGCTCAAGGGCGGCGTCATCATGGATGTCGTCACCCCCGAGCAGGCCAAGATCGCCGAGGCCGCCGGCGCCGTCGCCGTCATGGCGCTGGAGCGGGTGCCCGCCGACATCCGCGCTCAGGGCGGAGTGTCGCGGATGAGCGACCCCGACATGATCGAGGGCATCATCGCCGCGGTGACCATCCCGGTGATGGCCAAGGCCCGCATCGGCCATTTCGTCGAGGCACAGATCCTGCAGAGCCTCGGCGTGGACTACGTCGACGAGTCCGAGGTACTCACCCCCGCCGACTACACCCATCACATCGACAAGTGGAAGTTCACCGTGCCGTTCGTGTGCGGGGCGACCAACCTCGGTGAGGCGCTGCGCCGCATCAGCGAGGGCGCGGCCATGATCCGCTCCAAGGGCGAAGCCGGCA
Organism: Mycobacterium sp.; assembly: GCF_036273375.1. Lineage (GTDB taxonomy): Bacteria > Actinomycetota > Actinomycetes > Mycobacteriales > Mycobacteriaceae > Mycobacterium. The sequence continues at coordinate 14,794 of NZ_DASUHS010000161.1, forward strand.
CCGGTGACGTCTCCAATGCGACCACGCACATGCGGGCGATCGGTGGCGAGATCCGCCGCCTGACGTCGTTGTCGGAAGACGAGTTGTACGTTGCCGCAAAGGAATTGCAGGCGCCCTACGACCTCGTCGTCGAGGTCGCCCGGGCCGGCAAGCTGCCGGTCACGCTGTTCACCGCGGGCGGCATCGCCACCCCGGCCGATGCGGCGATGATGATGCAGCTCGGCGCCGAGGGCGTATTCGTGGGCTCGGGCATCTTCAAGTCCGGCGATCCCGCTGCGCGCGCGGCCGCGATCGTCAAGGCCACCACCTTTTGCGACGACCCCGACGTGCTGGCCAAGGTGTCGCGCGGGCTGGGCGAGGCGATGGTCGGCATCAACGTCGAGCAGATCGCGGAGCCCCATCGGCTGGCCCAACGCGGCTGGTAAAAACAGTCCGTGGCGATCGAAGAGATCCTTGATCTCGAACAACTCGAGGTCAACATCTACCGTGGCAGCGTCTTCAGCCCAGAGTCGGGATTCCTGCAGCGCACCTTCGGGGGCCATGTAGCCGGCCAGTCGCTGGTGTCGGCGGTGCGCACCGTCGACCCGCAGTATCAGGTGCACTCGCTGCACGGGTATTTTCTGCGGCCCGGGGACGCCATGGAGCGCACGGTTTTCATCGTCGAGCGCTCCCGCGACGGCGGCTCTTTCGCCACCCGGCGGGTGAACGCCATCCAGCACGGGGAAATCATCTTCAGCATGGGCGCCTCCTTCCATACCGATCAGGAAGGCATTAATCACCAGGACCCCATGCCGGCCGCGCCGCCGCCGGACGGCCTGCCGGGGCTGGACTCGATCAAGGTCTTCGATGACGCCGGGTTCAAGCAGTTCGAGGAGTGGGACGTCTGCATCGTGCCGCGCGAGCGCCTGCAGCTGTTGCCGGGCAAGGTCTCCCAGCAGCAGGTGTGGTTCCGCCACCGTGATCCGTTGCCGGACGATCCGGTGCTGCACATCTGCGCGCTGGCCTACATGAGCGACCTGACGCTGCTGGGGTCGGCGCAGGTCACCCATCTCGACGTGCGGGAGCACCTACAGGTGGCGTCGTTGGATCATGCGATGTGGTTCATGCGGGCGTTCCGGGCCGACGAGTGGCTGCTGTACGACCAGAGTTCGCCGTCGGCCAGCGGCGGCCGTTCGCTGTGCCAGGGCAAGATCTTCACGCAGTCCGGCGAGATGGTCGCGGCTGTCATGCAGGAGGGGCTGACCCGCTTCAAGCGCGGGTACCAGCCGACCAACCAGTGAGCGCGCCGCGGATCGGAGTCCTGGCGCTGCAGGGCGACACTCGCGAGCATCTGGCGGCCCTGCGCGAGGCGGGAGCCGAGTCGATGCCGGTGCGCCGGCGCAGCGAGCTGGAGACGGTGGACGGGCTGGTCATCCCCGGTGGGGAATCGACCACGATGAGCCATCTGCTTCTTGATCTCGGGCTGCTGGAGCCGTTGCGGGGCCTGTTGGCCGACGGGCTGCCCGCCTACGGTGCGTGCGCCGGGATGATTCTGCTGGCCAGCGAGATCCTCGACGCCGGCGCGGGCGGGCGCGAGGCGCTGCCGCTGCGCGCGATCGATATGACGGTACGGCGCAACGCTTTTGGGCGGCAGGTCGATTCGTTTGAAGGCGACATCCCGTTCGCGGGGCTGAGCGATCCGGTGCGCGCGGTATTCATCCGTGCCCCCTGGGTCGAGCGCGCCGGTGACGACGTCGAGGCGCTGGCCAGCGCGGCCGGCCACGTCGTCGCGGTGAAGCAAGGCCGCAAGCTGGCCACGGCGTTTCACCCCGAGATGACCGGCGACCGGCGCATCCACCACCTGTTCGTCGACCTCGTCACCGGCTGACGATCCGGCCAGTTTGCACACCGTGGCGTCGAGTGTGCATCGTGGGCTTTCAGTGTGCATCCAGGGCGACGATTTCCTGGAATTCCCGCCGTCAGCGCACAGCCGAAACTGTCAGTCACGCGGAACGTACAGATCCCCGCCGTGCTGTGACTCCTGGGGCCGCTGAGGCGACAGGCAGTGGCCGGGCAGCCCACCCCGATCGCCCACGTAGACTCGTCTGGCCACAAAAACAAGAGGACTTTCAGATAGGACAGCGATGAGCGGCCATTCCAAGTGGGCCACCACCAAGCACCAGAAGGCCGTCAAAGATGCGCGCCGTGGCAAGGAATTTGCCCGGCTGATCAAGAACATTGAGGTCGCCGCCCGTACCGGCGGTGGTGACCCGGGGGGCAACCCGACGCTCTACGACGCCATCCAGAAGGCGAAGAAGACGTCGGTGCCCAACGACAACATCGAGCGCGCCCGCAAGCGAGGCGCGGGCGAGGAAGCCGGCGGCGCCGAATACCAGACCATCATGTACGAGGGTTACGGGCCCAACGGCGTGGCGGTGCTGATCGAGTGCCTCACCGACAACCGCAACCGCGCGGCCGGCGAGGTCCGGGTGGCGGTGACCCGCAACGGCGGCAACATGGCCGATCCCGGATCGGTGTCCTACCTGTTCACCCGCAAGGGCGTCGTCATGCTGGAAAAGGACGGGCTCACCGAAGACGATGTGCTGACCGCCGTGCTGGATGCCGGCGCCGAGGACGTCAACGACCTCGGGGAGAGCTTCGAGGTCATCTCCGAACCGACCGACCTCGTGGCGGTGCGTACCGCGCTGCAAGACGCCGGCATCGACTACGAATCGGCCGAGGCCAGCTTCCAGCCGTCCGTCAGCGTGCCGGTCGACGTCGACGGCGCGCGGAAGGTATTCAAGCTGGTTGACGCGCTGGAGGACAGCGACGACGTGCAGAACGTCTGGACCAACGTCGACCTGTCCGACGAGGTGCTCGCCGCCCTCGACGAGGAGTAGCCGACACCGTCGGCGTTAGTCGTCGATCGCAAGCGCGGCGGCCAGCGCCGGGCGAAGCGGGTCGGCGCCATCAGAACTAGTCGTACCCGTGCCGCATGTCCTCGACGATGCGCGGATTGTCCAGAGTCGACGGCTCCACCGGGCGCGGCCCGATGTCGCCGGAGAAGACGCCGGCGGCGTCGAGCACCTGTTGGTTGAGGTAACGCAGCGGGGGCGCATTGGGGGGCACCGTTGGTGCGGGTGCGACCTCGGCGCGCTGCGCCAGCGCGAATCCCCAGTCACCGAAGGTGGGCACGTGCACGTGATACGGCCTGACCGCGTAGCCGGCGGCCCGGATCGTCGATACCGTGCGCCAATACGCGGTCGGGGTGGAGAAGGGACTGCCCGCCTGCACCACCATCAGCCCACCGGGAGCCAGCGCGCGGGCGACCAGCGCGTAGAACTCCGTGGAGTACAGCCGGCCCAGCACGGGTGTGTCGGGGTCGGGAAGGTCGACGATGACCGCGTCGAAGCGGTCCACGTTCGGTCCGCGCAACCAGTTCATTGCGTCCCCGGTCAGGACGGTCACCCGCGCGTTGTCCAGCGAGCCGCCATTGGCTGCGCGCAGCGTGGTGCGCGCGATGTCGATCACCGCGGGGTCGAGCTCGACCTGCACGATCTTGGAAATGCCTGGCTGGCGGAGCAATTCGCGCGCCGCCAGGCCGTCTCCGCCGCCGAGCACCAGCACCGAATGGGCGCCATTGCCGAGGGCGGGATAGACGAGGCTTTCGGTGTAGCGGTATTCGTCTCGGGTGGAGAACTGCAGCCCCCCATCGAGATACAGCCGGGTGTCGTTGCCGCGGCGGGTCACCACGATCTCCTGATAGGCCGTGTGCCGGTAGGCGATGATCGGGTCGGCGTAAAGCCTTTGCCTGCTTGTTGTTTCGATGTCGGCCGAACGCACCAGCAGGGTGGCGAGCAGCCCCACGGCGGCGGCCAGCGCGCACAGCGCCAGCACCAGCTGGCGCGTCGAAACCACTTGGCGCAACAGGAAAATCGCGACGACGGCGGCGGCCACCAGGTTAATCATGCCGGTGGCCGCCGCACCGCGAATCATCCCCAACTGCGGCAGCAACAGGAACGGCCAGACCAGTCCGCCCAGCAACGCGCCCAGGTAGTCGGCGGCGTTGAGGTTGGCCAGCGTCCGCCCGGCGTCGGCCGCACCCGCTGTCCGGCCACTCTGCAGCAGCGTCATCAGCAGCGGCACCTCGGCACCCACCAGGCCACCGATCAGCGCGGTGCTCAACGCAAGTACCCACGTCGACCCATCCACGAACGCGAACACCACGTATAGCGCCGTCGCCGACAGGCCACCGATGATGCCCAGCAGCGCCTCGACGGCGATGAAGGTGATCGCGGCGTGCGCCAACAGCGGCTTGACCAGCAGGGCGCCCACGCCCAGCGCGGCGATGTAGCCCGCGACGATCAGGGAGGTGGCGACGATCCCGCCGCCGTCGAGACTGGCCGACAGCGTCAGCAGCGCGAGTTCGTAGATGATGCCGCAGGCCGCGCACGCCGCCACGGCGGCCAGCAGCAGCGCCCGCCATCGACCCGTGGGCCCCGCGGACGGCGCCGCCTCGGGCGGCCGCACATCGACAGCGCTCATGACACCGCCGCCGCGGTCACCCCTCCCACGGCGAGCAGTATCAGCGCCACGGCGAACGATCCCGGATGCAACTCCGCCTCGTCGATGTGCTGGTGGAAGCTGCCCGGTATCAGCAGATGCATCGTCAGCAGCGCTATCCCTAGCAGGATCACGCCCATCAACCCGTACACCGCCACGCCGAGGAGTCCCTGGCCCAGCTGGCTATAGCTGTTGGCGATGGCCGTGATGATGACGACGGTCAGGGCGATGTACATCGCGCCCGCGACCACCACGGCGTTGGGGCGGCGGTCGATGAACACCAACTGGCGCAACTTCCCCGGGGTCAGCACGTCGACCGCGTAGAACCCGATGAGAAGCACGGCCATGCCGACGACGAAGTACAGGATCGTCGCGACCGCGCCTTTCAGCACGGGATTGAGGTCGACGGTGCCGATCTCGACGGCGAGGTACATGGTGCTCTCCTTTGCGATGGTGCCGTCACTTGGTTCCGCCGGGGCCGCCGGGGGTGCCCCCGGCGCCGCCCGACGGGGATCCAGGGAAAAATCCGGGGCCCAGGAAGACGAAGGCGCCGTGGCTGTATCCGGCGCTCAGCGGTTCGACGCGGATGCTGCACGGGTAGCCGCCGTCGGGGCCGACGATCACGATGTTGTTGCTGTAGCGCAGGTACTCGGTCTTGCCGTTGGCGGCCCGCGCGTTGGGTTCGGCATAGTCGGCGAGCGCGTCGGCCACCTGTTCGGGCGAACCGGTGCACTGGTAGCGAGTCCCGTTCACGTCGCGGGCATACTCGTGATAGTGGCCGGCCACGTATGACGCAATGTTCTTCTGCAGCAGGATGATTCCGAAGATCAGGCACGCCACGCCGGCCGCGCCCAGCACACCGGCGATCACGAACAGGCGGTTGCGACTCACGGACGCCACCGGCTGGCCGTGTGAACCACCGTTCCGCCGCCGCCGGGATGGCCCGGATAGAGGTGCCAGGTCTGCCAGCGCCAGCCGGCGCCGTCGGGTTCGGCGGCCAGCACGGTCAGCGCGGCGTCATCGCCGGGGAACGTGCCGCCGAGCCAGGCCGCCCGACGGGCGCAACGGCCGCGCAGATCGCGCGCGAGGCGGCGAAAGCTCGCCTCGTCGTGGGTGTCGGTACGCGACTGCAGGCTGTAGCCGGGCGCGTCGGTGCGCTCGGGCAGGACGTCGCCGAGATTGCGTGCCGTGCAAGAGATTTCCTCGGAAAACCGGCCCGCGGCGTGCTCGACCGCGATGACATGTGACGCGCCGAGCACGCCGAGCAGGAGCGTGGCGCCACCGGCCGGGTGGTCCAGGCGGCAGCTGGCCAGCGACGCGGGCACGGGCGCGTTGAGCGCGAGTCCCAGCCTTTCCCCGGATACGTCGGCCGGAGTCACGGCGAGTTGATGAAGGGGCACCGGCCTGACCTCTTGCCCTACGCCGAGCTGGGTGGGGGCGCCGAATACACGGTGATTTCGCCTGGCGAGACGGACTTGCCCGTCGATACCTCCCAGGGCATGTCAGGGGCCCAGCGCTCGAACGAGAGCAGCGCCGACTCGTCGGCGTTGGCGCAGTCGACGAACTCCATCTCGCCGCCGGCCGGCAGTCCGGTGGTGCCTTCGGTCGTGTAGGAGGCGCGGCCGCGTTCGGACTCGTGGAACGTCACGCCGTCGACGACATATTGGTCGCCGGGTCGCAGTGACACGTCCTTGCGGGTGACCCACATCGCCAGTTCCAGGCGTCCGTCGTCCTCCTCGACGCTGAACCAGAGCGGCTGGTCGCCGCCCTCCAGCAAGTGCTCCCACCACACGAAGGGACCTTCGCGGAAGGTGACCGAACCGCGCACGATGTAGTCGATGCCGCCGTAGCTGACGATGGCGCCCGGCCCGAGCTGGCGCGGCCCGAACTGCGGCATCGCGTCGGAGGAGAGCGGATCCTGGCGCCCGCCCCGCTGGGCCGGCTGCTTGGGTCGTCGCAAAGCCACCACCAGCACTACGACGGATGCGATGAAGAGCACCACGGCGATCATGACCAGCAGAGATCCCACGCCAACCCCTTAGTTGCCACGTTGCTCGAGCGAACGTGGGCTAAAGCTAACAGCTTTTGGCGGGGTTCGGCGCCGTAACGTCACCCCGGGAATCGGCGGCACCGCCGCGTGTCCTACCCGGACGCGTCCGTGCCGACCGCTAGGGTATCGAACAGCTGTTCTACTAGTTGGGAGCGGGAATGCGGGTGATGGGCGTCGACCCCGGCCTGACCCGGTGCGGGCTGTCGGTCGTCGAAAGCGGGCGCGGGCGCACGGTCGTCGCGCTCGACGTCGACGTGGTGCGCACGCCCTCGGACGCGCCCCTCGCCGAGCGGTTGCTGACTATCAGTGATGCCGTCGAGCATTGGCTGGCCACCCACCAGCCGGACGTCATGGCCATCGAGCGGGTGTTCTCTCAACTCAACGTGTCGACGGTGATGGGCACCGCCCAGGCCGGTGGCGTGGTCGCGTTGGCGGCGGCCAAGAGTGGCATCGATGTGCACTTCCACACCCCCAGCGAGGTCAAGGCCGCGGTCACCGGCAACGGTGCGGCCGATAAGGCGCAGGTCACCGCGATGGTCACCAGAATCCTTGCGCTGCAAACCAAACCGACACCGGCCGACGCCGCCGACGCGCTGGCGTTGGCGATTTGTCATTGCTGGCGGGCGCCGATGATCGCCCGGATGGCCGCGGCCGAGGCGATGGCCGCCGAGCAGCGACGAAAATACAAGACCACGTTGAAAGCCAAGCTGAAGGCCACCCGATGATCGCCTCGGTGCGCGGCGAGGTCCTCGAGGTGGCGCTCGATCATGTGGTGATCGAGGCAGCCGGCGTCGGCTACCGGGTCAACGCGACCCCGTCGACGCTGTCCACGCTGCGGACCGGGACCGACGCGCGGCTGATCACCGCGATGATCGTCCGCGAGGACTCGATGACGTTGTACGGCTTCACCGACGCCGATACCCGCGACCTGTTCTCGACGCTGCTGTCGGTATCAGGGGTCGGGCCGCGGCTCGCGATGGCGACCCTGGCCGTGCACGACGCCGGAGCGCTGCGACAGGCGCTGCACGACAGCGACGTCACCGCGCTGACCCGGGTGCCCGGGATCGGCAAGCGCAGCGCCGAACGGATGGTCTTGGAATTGCGCGACAAGGTCGGTGCCGGCGTCGCGGCCGGGGGAGCGTCGCCGGGTGCGGCCCTCAACGGCCACGCGATTCGCGGGCCGGTGGTGGAGGCGCTGGTGGGGCTCGGTTTCGCCGTCAAGCAGGCCGAGGAAGCCACCGACAAGGTGCTGGCCACCGATCACGACGCCACCACGACGGCCGCCCTGCGCGCCGCGCTGTCGATGCTGGGTAAGTCCCGATGACGGATGACTTCGCTGACGACTACGCCGATCGGGAGGTGTCCGGCACGCTGGCGTCGGGCGAGGGCGACATTGACGTCAGCCTGCGTCCGCGCTCGCTCCGCGAGTTCATCGGCCAGCCGCGGGTCCGCGAGCAACTGCAGCTCGTCCTCGAAGGCGCCAAAAACCGCGGCGGCACACCAGATCACATCCTGTTGTCCGGTCCGCCGGGGCTGGGCAAGACGTCGCTGGCGATGATCATCGCGGCCGAGCTCGGATCCTCGCTTCGGATGACGTCAGGGCCCGCACTCGAACGCGCCGGTGACCTGGCGGCGATGCTGTCCAACCTGGTCGAGCATGACGTGCTGTTCATCGACGAGATCCACCGCATCGCCCGGTCCGCCGAGGAGATGCTGTACCTGGCCATGGAGGACTTCCGGGTTGACGTGGTGGTCGGCAAGGGTCCCGGGGCGACGTCGATTCCGCTGGAGGTGGCGCCGTTCACCCTGGTCGGCGCGACCACCCGGTCCGGCGCGCTGACCGGCCCGCTGCGGGACCGGTTCGGTTTCACCGCGCATATGGACTTCTACGAGCCCTCCGAGCTGGAGCGGGTGCTGGCCCGCTCCGCCGGGATCCTGGGCATCGAACTCGGCGGGGACGCGGCCGAGGAGATCGCCCGGCGCTCGCGCGGGACACCGCGGATCGCCAACCGGTTGTTGCGCCGGGTTCGCGACTTCGCCGAGGTGCGCGCCGACGGCGTGATCACCCGCGACGTCGCCAAGGCCGCGCTGGCCGTCTACGACGTCGACGAGCTGGGCCTGGACCGGCTGGACCGCGCGGTGCTCTCGGCGCTCACCCGCAGCTTCGGCGGCGGACCGGTTGGGGTGTCGACGCTGGCGGTGGCGGTGGGCGAGGAGGCCGCCACCGTCGAGGAGGTATGCGAGCCATTCCTGGTCCGTGCCGGCATGATCGCGCGGACGCCCCGGGGCCGGGTGGCCACCGCCCAGGCCTGGACACACCTCGGCATGACCCCGCCGGCCGGGGTCACCGGCTTCGGCCGGGCCGGTCTGTTCGACTGACGGCGATCGCGAGCGCGGCGGTGCCGGGCGAAGCGGGTCGCCGCCATCGACGGTCCGGGCAATTCGCGGCCAAATCGTGACCTTTGCGCCGAGACCGGGCCCGTACGTTCGTCCTACGCGGCCTCCGGCCAGCTCAGACGCGCCCACACCGCGATCGCACGACCTCGGCCACGGCGGCCGCACTAACCCCAGCGACCCCAGCAAACACTTGCGCACCGCGTGACCGGTTACACCCCGGCACCGTCGGGTAACCAGCCCCACAGCAGTCATACCTGTCTGAAGGAGGGTTCCGATGAGGACCACGAGCCACGACTACGACCGCCCTCGCGCGCTGTACATGCCACGTACCCGCGGCGCGCTAACCGGGTTGTTCCTGATTCTTCTGGGTGCGTGGGGTGCATTGGTGCCCTGCTTCGGGCCCAACATCGATTGGGCGTACATGGCCGATCCGGCATGGACGTGGACCACCGCCAAAGGCTGGCTGGAGGTGCTCCCCGGGGCAGCCGCCGCGGTGGGGGGCTTGCTGGTGCTCATGTCCGGTAACCGCGCCACCGCGGTGTTCGGCGGCTGGCTGGCGGTCGCCGGCGGCGCCTGGTTCGTGGTCGGCCGTGCGTTCGCCTCAACGCTCGGCATCGGCGACATCGGTCAACCGACGGCGTCGACGGACCTGAAACGAGCCCTGCTCGAGGTCACCTACTTCACCGGCCTAGGCGCTTTGATCGTGTTTCTGGGCGGGGCCGCGGTGGCGCGCCTTGCCGTTCGCCACGCACGAGACGTCGTGGCGAGGGAACCGGCGCCGGTGGCGGGCGAGGCCGCCCCGGTGGCGGAACCGGCCATGCTCGACCACGGTCGCGTCCCGGCAGGAGCGCGGGCCGACACCATGGCGGCCGAGAGGGCGCCGGATGCCACGACGGCCGAGCGGGCGCCCCGCAAGCGCGGCGGCGGCCTGTTCCGTCGGCGCACCGGCGAGGGCGGCCTGTTCCACCGGCACCACCACGCCGGCGCCTAGCGCGGCAATTCCAACGGCGGGAGGCACCGGTAGCCCTGGGCTACCGGTGCCTTTTCGCGTCAGGCTGGCCCGGGTAACCGCCGGTCGGTAATGTTCACCGGCGCCGAGCCAAGCGAAATCTGCCGCAGCGCAGGTCCCGACCAACGAGGGAGAGCGATGATCACCACCGCGTTGGTGTTCGCAGCACTGGCGGCGTTGCTGCACGTCTACATCTTTGTGATGGAATCGTTGACTTGGACCTCGCCGCGCACCCGTGCCACCTTCGGCACCACCGAGGCCGAAGCCGAAACCACCAAGCTGCTCGCCTTCAACCAAGGGTTCTACAACCTGTTCCTGGCCGTCGTCACCGGTGTCGGCATCATCGCAGTTGCCTTGGGGCACACAAGCGTTGGAGCGTCGCTCGTCTTCGCGGGCGTCGGATCGATGGCCGCGGCCGCGGCGGTTCTGGTCGCGTCGGACCGCGACAAGGCGCGCGCCGCCGCGACGCAGGGCACCTTCCCGGCGATCGCAATCGTGCTCCTGCTGCTCGGCCTTCAGTAGTAACACCAGTCTCACCAGCCTCAAAAGCCACGGCTAGCGGTGGCTTTCGCCCGCCTCGTCGGTTAGTAGTGGAAGGCGCTGGGTAACCAGCCCAAGCCGGAAGCCGACCCGGTATTCAACGAGGGGATGTCATGAAATACGCAGAAGACGGCCAAACCCGCGGACTGAGAATGCCGCGCTCGCGCGGCGCGGTCAGTGGATTGCTCCTGGTCATTTTGGGGGCTTGGGGAGCGTTAATACCGTTTGTTGGTCCGCACTTCAATTTCGCCTACACACCGGACCGGGACTGGGCATGGAGCACGGCCCGGGGCTGGCTGGAGGTGGCGCCAGGCGCGGCGGCCGTTCTGGGTGGCCTGTTGCTGATCCTCGCCGGGAACCGTGCCGCCGCCATGCTGGGCGGTTGGCTGGCCGTGCTGGCGGGTGCCTGGTTCGTCGTGGGCAATCAGGTCGCCCCTCTGTTGGGAATCGGCTCCGCCGGCGACCCGATCGCCGCAACCGATCGCAAGCGTGCGGTCCTCGAGGTCACGTACTTCTCGGGCCTTGGCGCGCTGATCGTCTTCCTGGGTGGCGTTGCGCTGGCCCGCACCGCCGTGCGCCTGGCCCGCGACGTGCATCCGGTGGCGGCCGGGTCTGCCGCGTCGGCGCCGGCCATTGAGCCCTACCGGGATTCGACTTACGACGAACCGGCCGAGGTCTCCTCGGGCGCGCTGACCAAGCCGCGATCCGCGGCGGCCGCCGGGCCCAAGCGGGGATGGCGTCGCAACCGAGCGGCTGCGGGGGCCGGGGGAAACGCAGCGTATCTGCGTTGGCCGCACCCGCAGCGGTAGGCTCAAACACAGACAAGTCGCCCAGCCCCAAAAGGACTGGGCGACTTACTGTTTGGCCTACCTCAGAGGAGTCCAAGCAAATGCAGGTTGGTGACGTACTTGACGATGACCGGCGCCGACACGTGCGGAATGTCTTTGTCGGGGCCAATCTTCGCTTCCTGCACCGCCCCACGGAATACATCGGTGGGTGCCATCGAGCCGTTGATCGGCTTTTCCGGCTTCTGGTAGTTGTGCAACAGCGGCAGCAGCGAGTACTGACGCTGGCGATCCGGCAGGGCCCGCAGCGAGGTCTCGAACCGCCGCAGCCATTCGGCGTAATCGGCGATGCGCTCGATCGAATACCCGGCCTCGACCAGCCAATCGATGTACTCGTCGAGACCGATGCCGTCGTCGTACGGGTTCATCACGTGATACGTCTGGAACCCGGTGTCGCTGTCGGTGATCTGCGTTCCCAGCGTCGAGATCGCCGCGGCGATGAACTCGACCGGCAGACCGTCGTAATGTGCCCGCCGCCGGTTGCCGTCGGCATCGAGCTCGTAGAACGAACCGGGCGCGATACCGGTGGCTACCAGACTCAGCATCAACCGGGTGAACATGTCCGGCAAGTTGAGCTGTCCGGCGTAGGTGGTGTCGGCCAGGATCATGTCGCAACGGAACACCGTGACGGGCAGGCCGCACAGGTCATGTGCCTCACGCAGTAGCACCTCGCCGGCCCACTTGCTGTTGCCATAGCCGTTGGCGTAGTTGTCGTTGATCTCGCGGGTGGCGCTGATCTGCCGGATGTCGGCGTTCTCGACGAACGTGCCCGGCTGGATCTGGTCGCCCACACCGATCGTCGACACGTACATGTACGGCTTTTGCTTGGACGTCAACGCAATCCGGATCAGCTCCGCGGTGCCCACGGCATTGGGCCCGAACAGCTCGCTGTACGGCAGCACGTGGTTGACCAGCGCCGCCGGGTCGACGATGACGTCGACCGTGTCGGCCAGTCGCTGCCAGGTCTGCTGGTCCAGGCCGAGGTTGGCCTCGCCCTTGTCTCCCGCGATGACCTCGAGGTGGTCGCCGGCCAGCTTCTGATAGTGCGCCAGCAGTTTCGGGTCGCCGCTGTCGAAGGTCTTGTCAAGCCGCGCGCGCGCCTCCTCGTCGGACTTGGCCCGCACCAGGGCGATGACCTTGCCGTCGACCATGTCCATCCGCTCGAGCCAGTCCAATGCCAGGTAGCGGCCCAGGAATCCGGTCGCGCCGGTCAACAGCACGGTGCGCACCTCGGTCGCCGGCTGCTTCAGGCTCGGCGCGGCGGCCAGGACGGCCTCGTCGAGGAACTTGTCCAGCGTGAGGTCGCCGGCGTGCACCGTGGTGGCGCCGCGCCCGTGCACAGCGGCGAATGTCGGCCGCTTGGAACCCTGCCGCTCGGCCTCGATGTAGGTGGCGATGGCAGCCAGGTCGTTGGCCGGGCTGACGATGACACCCACCGGCACATCGATGTCGAAGATCTCGCGCAGCAGGTTGCCGAATGTCAACGCCGACAACGAGTCGCCACCCAGATCGGTGAAGTGGGCGTCCGGCGACAGGTCGCTGGTGGCGGCCCCCAGCATGGCGGCCGCGGCCCGGCTCACGGTCTGCAGCACCGGCGCCTCGGCGCCGCTGCGGCGCAGTTCGGCCAGCTCGTTGGCCTGTCCTGCGGCCAGGTCGGCGTAGATCTGCTCGAGCCGTTCGCCGTAGTGCTGCTTCAGCTTCGGCCATGCCAGCTTCCGGATCCCGGTCAGCAGACCGTTTTCCAGCGTGAACGGGGTGGTCTCCATGATGAAGTCGCGCGGCACCTCGTAGGACTGCAGGTTGGTCTCTTTGGCGACCTTCTGCAGTGAGTCGGCGATCTTCGGCTTGAGCGACTCTAGCCCTGTTTCGGCGTTTTGGCCCAGAGCCTCTTCGGTCGGCACCACAACGGCCAGCAGGTAAGGCTGAGAACTGTTGCCGTAGACGTAGATCTGGCGGATCAACGGGCTGTTGCCGAACATCGCCTCCAGCTTGGCCAGCGTCACGAACTCGCCCTGCGCGAGCTTCAGCACGTTGTTGCGACGGTCGACGTACACCAGCCGGCCCGGAGCCATCTCGGCGAACACGTCACCGGTCCGGTAGTACCCTTCGTCGTCGAAAACGTTGGCCGTGGTCTCGGCCCGCTTGTAGTAGCCGGGGAACATGTTCTCGGTCCGCAGCAACAGCTCACCGCGCGGATGCGGTCGGTCGGTGCTGAAGTAACCAAGATCCGGAACGTCGACCAGCTTGTAGTCGATCACCGGCGGGCGCTGAATCTCCCCGTCGAACAACACCATTCCGGCCTCGGTCGAGCCGTAGCCGTCCAGCAGGTGCATCTGGAGCAGCGACTCGGCCCACTTCTTCAATTCTGGTGACGTGGGTGCGGAGCCCGTCATCGCGAAGATGAACCGGCCGCCCAGCAGGTACTGGCGCTGTTCGTCCAAAACCGCGGCCTCGACCGCTTCGCGGTCCGCATCACCGTCGGCCAGACGACGCTCGACCTGGCGCTGGAATTCACCGAACAGCGTCTCCCAGATGCGCGGGACGAAGTTCATCTCGGTGGGCCGCACCAACTCGAGGTCCTCGAGCAGGGTGGACAGGTCGCTGCGGGCCGCGAAGTAGGCGGTGCCGCCGTTGCCCAAGGTGCCGTAGAGGATTCCGCGTCCCATGACGTGACTCATCGGCATGAAGTTGAGGGTGATCGACGCGGCGCTCTCACCGAACCAGTTCTTGCTGCCGCGGCGCCACATCTTGCCGACGTTGCTCTGCGGGTACATCGCGCCCTTGGGCGCGCCGGTGCTACCGGAGGTGTAGATCAGCAGGGCCAGCGAGTCCTCGTCGGTCTCCTGCTCGGCAACTGCCTGCAGGTCCTTGCCGCGCTGCAGCACGGCGGCGAGCGCCTCGACAACCACCTCGGTCTCGGCCAGCCGCGCCACGGCGCCGTCCACGGCCTCGCGCTGGTCGTCGACCTCGGGCTGGTAGTCGAACACGACGAGCTTGCCGGGCAGGTGGTCGCCGCGCAGGATCAGCTCCACGGCGTCGGTCAGCTGGTCGACGCTCGACGCGATCAGGCTGGGCTGCGTCTCGGCCACAATCGGCTGCAGCGATGTGATCGCCGCGCTGGTCTGCAGCGGCACCGACACGGCTCCGATTGTGCCCAGCGCCATGTCGATGGTGGCGTAATCGACACTGTTGAAGCCCAGGACGCAGACGCGGTCGCCGGGACTCACGGAGTCACGCAGCCACGCCCGGCCGAGGGCCGAAACCCGTTCGCCCAGTTCGCCATACGTGATGGTCTCGAAGCGGGGGAGCAGCTCGGCCGACGTGCGTCCGATCGTGCCGTCCTTGACGAACTCGACAGCGCGCTGCGCCAGCGCCGGCCGGTCGGCGTAACCGTCCAGCACGGTCCGAATGATCTGGGGCAGCCGCAGCCCGGGCTGTTCGAGGGCCGCGGTGATCGCCGGGTCCGGTCGGGCGGCGGCGAACTGAGGGTCGTTGGCAATGAGTTCCTCGACGCGACGGTCGAGTTGTTCGTCATGAATAGCAGTCGACATAAACAGATCCCTTGCAAATAAGAGTTAGCGAGTCAATTTGCGCTGTTCGCGCTGACCTATAGAACGTTAGCTAAAGTAACGGTATTCCACCAATGATCTGGCCTGGTGGTGTTTGTGAGATTGCCCACGCAGGCCCGAAGCTTCCCCAGGTCTATAGGTCGCGCAGCAGTGCGCCGAGGACGTCGATGCCCTCGGCCAGCAGCTCGTCGCTGATGGTCAGCGGGGGCAGCAGCCGGATGATGTTGCCGTACATGCCGCAGGTCAAAACGATCACTCCGGCCGCGGCCGCCGCGACGGACAGCTTCTGGGCAAATTCCTTGTCGGGGTCGGCGGTTCCCGACTTCACCAATTCGATGGCGATCATGGCGCCCCGACCACGCACGTCGCCGATCCGGTCGTCGCCGACCTGCAGGCGCAGCAGTGGTTCGGTGATCAGGCGTTCCAATTGCTGGGCCCGCTCGATCAATCCGTCGTTCTCGATCGTCTCGATGGTGGCCAACGCTGCCGCGCAAGCCAGCGGGTTTCCGCCGAAGGTGCCGCCCAAACCGCCGACATGCGGTGCGTCCATGATCTGTGCCCGACCGGTGACCGCCGAAAGCGGCAGTCCGTCGGCGATGGCCTTCGCGGTGCAGATCAGGTCGGGCTCGATGCCCTCGTGCTCGCACGCGAACATGGCGCCGGAGCGCGCGAATCCCGTTTGCACCTCGTCGGCGATGAACACCACGTCGTTCTTGTGGCACCAGTCCAGCAGGGTGGGCAAAAATCCCTCGGCCGGAACGATGAACCCGCCCTCACCCTGGATCGGCTCGATGATGAGGGCGGCCAGGCTGTCGGCACCGATCTGGCTGTCGATGACGCTGATGGTGCGCGCGGCGGCCTTCTCCCCGTCGGTGGCCAGTTCCTTGTCGACCAGGCCGTCGCGATACGGGTAGGACAGCGGCGCGCGGTAAACCTCCGGCGCGAACGGGCCGAAGCCGCCCTTGTAGGGCATCGACTTGGCGGTCAGCGCCATGGTCAGGTTGGTGCGGCCGTGGTAGGCGTGGTTGAACGCCACGACGGCGGGCTTGCGCGTGTACGCGCGTGCGACCTTGACGGCGTTCTCGACCGCCTCCGCGCCGGAGTTGAACAGCACCGAGCGCTTCTCACCGGAGCCCGGAGTGATTCGGTTCAGCGTCTCTGCGACGGCGACGTAGGACTCATAGGGCGTCACCATGAAGCAGGTGTGGGTGAACTCGGCCACCTGCGCGCGCACCGCTTCGACCACCCGGGGTGACGAGTTGCCGATCGTCGTCACCGCGATCCCGGATCCGAGGTCGATCAGCCGGTTGCCGTCGACGTCCTCGATGATGCCGCCGCCGGCGCGCGCCACGAATACCGGCACCGACACGTTCACCGCGTGCGACACCGCCGCCGCCCGGCGCTTGGTCAGTTCCAGCGATGCCGGACCGGGGATCTCGGTGACCAGCTGGCGAGTCTGCTCGAGGCTGGCCACCACATAACTCCTCTCGCGGCGCGCGTGTCACGTCGCATCAAAAGCCTATCGAGCTTGACGCCGGCGGGCACTCGGTGCACGGTGGCGGTCGGTCACGACCCGTGGCCTGCCAGACTGAACGGGCACACTGGACCGTTACAAGGTGCGCGACGCTCGAGTCGTACCGGCACCGTAGGTCCCGATAGTTACGACGAAAGACAGGCGCGTCCATGCAGAGCTTGATCCTGTTCCTGCCGTTCCTGCTCATCATGGGCGGGTTCATGTACTTGGCATCGCGCCGTCAGAAGCGTGCGATGCAGGCCACCATCGACCTGCACGAGTCGTTGCATCCGGGCGACCGGGTGCACACCACGTCGGGCCTTCAGGCCACCGTCGTCGAGATCACCGATGACACCGTCGACCTCGAGATCGCACCCGGCGTGGTGACCACCTGGATGAAGCTGGCGATCCGCGACCGGATCCTGCCCGACGACGACGAAGACCTGGCCGACGGCGACGACTCCGCCGACGAGGGCTCGATCACCAACGATTCCTGACGGGGATCCCCACCGATCGCAGCAACCGGCGGACCGCTTGCACGACGGGCAAGTGGGGGCCACGTAGGCTCTGTCCGGGGTAAGTAACCGATTTCAAGGAGATAGAAGGAACGTGGCATCGTCTTCGGCGCCGGTGCACCCTGCCCGCTACCTGTCGGTCTTCTTGTTATTGCTCGTCGGCGTCTATCTGCTGGTGTTTCTCACCGGGGACAAGCGAGCCGCACCCAAGCTCGGCATCGACCTTCAGGGCGGCACCCGCGTCACGTTGACCGCGCGCACCCCGGACGGCTCGAAACCCAGCCGTGAGGCGTTGGCGCAGGCCCAGCAGATCATCGGCGCCCGGGTCAACGGGCTCGGCGTCTCCGGTTCGGAGGTCGTCGTCGACGGCGACAACCTGATCATCACGGTCCCCGGTAACGACGGCAACCAGGCCCGCAACCTGGGTCAGACCGCCCGCCTCTACATCCGGCCCGTGCTCAACTCGATGCCGGCCCAGAGCGCCGAGCCGAAGCCGCCGGCGCGCCAGCCCGCGGGTGGCCAGCCGGCGCCAGGTCAGCCCGCTTCCGGTCAGCCGGCACCCGGTCAACCGGCTCCCGGTCAGCCCGCGCCCGGGCAACCGGCTCCCGCTCACCCGGGTGCCCAGCCCCGGCCGTATCCCCAGGACCCGCCGCCGCCCAGCCCGGCGCCTCCGGCGCCCGGCTCGAACGCGCCGGCGCCGGCACCTGCAGGGCCGGCAGCGGAGGCGCCGCCGGGAGAACAGCCCGCGCCGCCTGATCCGCGCAAGGAACTCGCCGACCGCATCGCCGACGAGAAGAAGTGGCGACAGAGCACGCGTCAGGGCATTCAGTACCTCGCGCTGCAGTTCCAGGCGACGCGCTGCGACAAAGAAGACATTCTGGCCGGCAACGACGATCCGGCCCAGCCGTTGGTCACCTGCTCGACCGACCACAAGGTCGCCTATTTGCTGGGCCCGTCGATCATCAGTGGTGATCAGATCCAGGACGCCAGCGCGAGCCAGAACCAGCGCGGCATCGGCTACATCGTCGACCTCCAGTTCAAGTCCGCCGCGGCCAACATCTGGGCCGACTTCACCGCCGCCCACATCGGTACCCAGACTGCCTTCACCCTGGACTCGCAGGTGGTCAGCGCGCCGATGATCCAGGAAGCCATACCGGGCGGCCGGACCCAGATCAGCGGTGGCGATCCGCCGTTCACCGCCTCGACCGCCAGGCAGCTGGCCAACGTCCTCAAATACGGCTCGCTGCCGCTGTCCTTTGAGTCTTCGGAGGCCCAAACCGTCTCGGCGACACTGGGATTGACCTCGCTGCGAGCGGGGCTGGTCGCGGGCACGATCGGCTTGATCCTGGTGTTGCTGTATTCGCTGCTCTACTACCGGGTGCTGGGATTGCTCACCGCCCTGTCGCTAGGTGCTTCCGGCGCAATGATTTTCGCGATCCTGGTGATCTTGGGCCGTCAGATCAACTACACCCTGGATCTGGCGGGAATCGCGGGTCTGATCATCGGTATCGGTACCACCGCCGACTCGTTCGTAGTCTTCTTCGAACGCATCAAAGACGAGATTCGCGAGGGCCGTTCGTTCCGATCGGCGGTGCCACGAGGCTGGGTGCGCGCCCGCAAGACGATCGTGTCGGGTAACGCCGTCACCTTCCTGGCCGCCGCGGTGCTGTACGCCCTGGCCATCGGCCAGGTGAGGGGATTCGCCTTCACGTTGGGCCTCACCACCGTCCTCGACATCGTGGTGGTGTTCCTGGTGACCTGGCCGCTGGTGTACCTGGCGTCCAAGTCTCCGACGCTGGCAAAGCCGGCCTACAACGGCCTGGGTGCCGTTCAGCAGGTCGCCCGCGAACGGCGGGCTTCGGCGCAGGTCAAGACGGGACGGGGATAGCGCATGACTCCCTCCAAAGCCTCCAAAGACGCAACCGAGATCACCGAAGCCTCCGAGGGCGCGACGGAGTTGACCGACAGCAGCGCCGCCGGCCTGCCGCGTCATGGCTTCCTGTCGCGGCTCTACACCGGCACCGGCGCCTTCGAGGTGGTCGGACGGCGCCGGTTCTGGTTCGGCATCAGCGGCGCGATCGTCGCCGTCGCCATCCTGAGCATCCTGTTGCGGGGCTTTACTTTCGGCATCGACTTCAACGGCGGCACGACGGTGTCGATGCCCGCCGCCGGGGCCACCGGCACAGTGCAGTCCTCGCAGGTCTCAGAGGTGTTCCGCAAGGCCCTCGGTAAGGATCCGGAGTCGGTGGTCATCGTCGGCAACGGCGCGGGCGCGACCGTGCAAGTCCGTTCGGAAACGCTGACCAACGACCAGACCACGAAGCTGCGCAACGCCCTGTTTGACGCCTTCGGACCCAAGGGCGCCGACGGTAAGCCGAGCAAGCAGGCCATCAGCGACGCCGCGGTGTCCGAGACCTGGGGCGATCAAATCACCGACAAGGCGCTGATCGCGCTCGCCGTCTTCCTGGTGCTGGTCGGCGTCTACATCATGGTCCGCTACGAGCGGTACATGGCCATCTCCGCGCTGACCACCATGGTTTTCGACCTGAGCGTCACCGCGGGGGTGTACTCGCTGGTCGGCTTCGAGGTCACGCCGGCCACCGTCATCGGCTTGCTGACGATTCTCGGTTTCTCCCTCTACGACACCGTCATCGTGTTCGACAAGGTCGAGGAGAACACCCACGGCTTCCAGCACACCACCCGGCGCACCTTCGCCGAGCAGGCCAACCTGGCGATCAACCAGACGTTCATGCGCTCCATCAACACCAGCCTGATCAGCGTGCTGCCCGTGCTGGCGCTGATGGTCGTTGCGGTGTGGCTGCTGGGCGTCGGCACGCTGAAGGATCTGGCGCTGGTGCAGCTGGTCGGCATCCTGGTCGGCACCTACTCGTCGATCTTCTTCGCCACGCCGCTGCTGGTCACGCTGCGCGAGCGCACCGAGCTGGTGCGCACCCACACCCGACGCGTGATGCGGCGCCGCAGCCCCCGCTCGCGCCCGGCGGCGGAGACCGCCACCGGTGATGGTGACACCGAGACCGCCGATGAAGCGGACGAAGCGGCGGCCGCGGCCGAGCCGGCCAAGCCCGCGCCGAGCAAGCCGGCACCGGGCGCCCGTCCCGTGCGGCCGACCGGGACCCGGCGTCCCACCGGCAAGCGGAACGTCGGCCGGCGGTAGGCCCATGGCCACCAGGTACCCCGGAACTGGGGCCGATCGTGGCGGGCTCATCGGCCGTCGGGCCTTAGCCGGATGGATCGGCACCGGACTGGCGGTTGTGCTGGCGGCGGGTTTCACGCTGACCGCCTGCGCGGGTAGCGCCGCGTCCCAGATCGACTATGTGGTCGATGGCCCGCTGTCCACCTACAACACCAACACCGTCGCCGGCGCCGCATCCGCCGGAGCGCAGGCGTTCGCCCGCACGCTCACCGGCTTCAGCTATCACGGTCCCGACGGGCAAACCGTCGCCGACCGCGACTTCGGCACCGTGTCGGTGGTCGGCGGCACGCCGCTGGTGCTGGACTACCAAGTCGCCGACAATGCCGTCTACTCCGACGGCAAGCCGGTGACCTGCGACGACATCGTGCTCGCCTGGGCGGCACAGTCCGGCAGGTTTCCCGACTTCCACGCCGCCACCCAGGCCGGCTACCTCGACATCGCCAACGTCGAATGCATGCCCGGGCAGAAGAAGGCGCGGGTGTCCTTCATTCCGGACCGCGGCGTGGTCGACTACAACCAGCTGTTCACCGCGACCTCGCTGATGCCGTCGCACGTCATCGCCGACCAACTCAACGTCGACGTGACCGCGGCCCTGCTCAGCAACAACGGACCCCTGGTGCAGCAGATCGCGAAGCTGTGGAACACCACCTGGGACCTCAAGCCCGGGGTCGACCTCAAGCGTTTCCCGTCGTCGGGGCCGTACAAGATTGAATCCGTCCTGGATCGCGGCGCGGTGGTGCTAGTCGCCAACGACCGGTGGTGGGGGCCCAGGGCCATCACCAAGCGGGTGACCGTCTGGCCGCAGGGACCCGACATCCAGGATCGGGTCAACAGCCGCAGCGTCGACGTGGTCGACGTCGCCTCGGGCTCCTCGGGGGCGCTGACCACGCCGGACAACTACGAGCGCGCCGATGGACCGTCGAACGGCGTCGAGCAGCTGATCTTCGCCCCGCAGGGTCCGCTGGCGGCGCCCAAGGCCCGGCGCGCGGTGGCGCTGTGCACGCCGCGCGATTCGCTGGCCAAGGACGCGGGGACGCCGATCGCCAACTCGCGCCTGGACCCGGCCACCGATGATGCGGTGTCGGCCGGCGATGGGGCCGCCGAGGCCGGCCCGTTCAGCAAGGCCGATCCGGTCGCCGCGCGCAGCGCGCTGGGCGGTGCGCCGCTGACGGTGCGGATCGGGTATCAGGGGCCCAACGCGCGACTCGCGGTCAACGTCGGCGTCATCACCAAGGCGTGCGCCGCGGCCGGCATCACCGTCGCCGGCGTCATCCTGGACGGCCCGGGTCCGCAGGCGTTGCGGGACGGCAAGATCGACGCGTTGCTGGCCAGCACCGGCGGGGCCACCGGCAGCGGGTCGACGGGGTCGTCGGCGCTCGATGCCTACGCCCTGCACAGTGGCAACGGCAACAACCTGTCCGGGTACACGAATCCCCAGGTCGACAACGCCATCAGCGCGCTGGCCGTCTCGGCCGACGCCGCCGAACGAGCCCGGCTGCTGACCGAAACCGCCCCGGTACTGTGGGGCGACATGCCCACCCTGCCGCTGTACCGGCAGCAGCGCACGCTGCTGACCTCGAAGAAGATGTACGCGGTGAGCAAGAACCCGACGCGGTGGGGCGCGGGCTGGAACATGGACCGATGGGCCCTCATACAGTGAGGCTCCAATGACGAACGCCGGCGGCCTGACGCCGGTGGCCGAGCTGATCGCGTCGCTGACGCGCAAGGTGGCCGATTTTCCCAAGCCGGGGGTCCAGTTCAAGGACCTCACCCCGGTGTTCGCGGACGCGACCGCGATGACGGCGATCACGGGTGCGTTGGCCGAAATCGCGTCCGGCGCGGATCTGGTGGCCGGCATCGAGGCCCGGGGATTCCTGCTGGCCGCGGCCGTCGCCGATCGGCTGCAGACCGGCGTGCTGGCCGTTCGCAAGGCCGGGAAACTGCCGCCGCCGGTACACGCCGAGCGGTACGACCTGGAATACGGCAGCGCGACGCTGGAAATTCCCGCGGACGGCATGGATCTGCGCGGGCGCAACATCGCGATCATCGACGATGTGCTGGCCAGCGGCGGTACCCTGGCCGCTGCGGCCAGGCTGCTCGAGCGCGCCGGGGCCAATGTGATGGCGGCGGCGGTGGTGTTCGAACTCGGCGCGCTGCGCGGCCGGGAAGTGGTCGCACCGTTGGCAGTGCACAGCCTGACTTGCGAGTAGCGCTCTAGCCTCCGGCGACGATGCGCGCCGCGGAGCGGCGTGAGAAGGAGCCGGGCAATCGGATCGAGAGGAGATATCCTCGATTTCGGAGGTGACCAACGTGGCGGAGGAAAAGAGCGCGGCGCAAGCGCTTGACGCGCCCGCGGAGTCACCGGCCATCACGCAGCCGATGGAGGCTCCGGAGCCACCGACCGAATCCCTCAAGACATCCAGCAGCGCGTCGCGGCGGGTCCGGGCCAGGCTGGCCCGCCGGATGACCGCCCAGCGCAGCACGCTCAATCCGGTCCTGGAACCGCTGGTGGCCGTGCACCGGGAGATCTACCCGAAGGCGAACGTATCGCTGCTGCAGCGCGCCTTCGAGGTCGCTGACCAGCGGCACGCCAGCCAGTTACGCCATTCCGGCGACCCCTACATCACCCACCCGCTGGCCGTCGCCACCATCCTGGCCGAATTGGGCATGGACACCACCACTTTGGTGGCCGCGCTGTTGCACGACACCGTCGAGGACACCGGGTACACCCTGGAAGCTTTGAGCGAGGAATTCGGTGAAGAGGTGGGCCATCTGGTCGATGGCGTCACCAAACTGGACCGGGTGGTGCTGGGCAGCGCTGCCGAGGGCGAGACCATCCGCAAGATGATCACTGCGATGGCGCGCGATCCGCGCGTACTGGTGATCAAGGTCGCCGACCGGCTGCACAACATGCGCACCATGCGGT
The DNA here is from genome assembly GCF_036273375.1 of Mycobacterium sp. Lineage (GTDB taxonomy): Bacteria > Actinomycetota > Actinomycetes > Mycobacteriales > Mycobacteriaceae > Mycobacterium. The sequence goes on from NZ_DASUHS010000161.1 coordinate 37,914, forward strand.
TCCTGCCGCCGGAGAAGCAGGCGCGCAAGGCCCGCGAGACGCTGGAAGTCATTGCGCCCCTTGCGCATCGACTGGGTATGGCCAGCGTCAAGTGGGAATTGGAAGACTTGTCGTTCGCGATCTTGCATCCCAAGAAGTACGAGGAGATCGTCCGGCTGGTCGCCGGGCGCGCGCCGTCGCGGGACACCTACCTGGCCAAGGTCCGCGCCGAGATCGTCAACACCCTGGGCGCGTCCAAGATCAAGGCGACGGTGGAGGGCCGCCCCAAGCATTACTGGTCGATTTACCAGAAGATGATCGTCAAGGGCCGCGACTTCGACGACATCCACGACCTGGTCGGCATCCGCATCCTGTGCGACGAGATCCGGGACTGCTATGCGGCCGTCGGTGTGGTGCATTCGCTGTGGCAGCCGATGGCGGGGCGATTCAAGGATTACATCGCCCAGCCGCGCTACGGCGTCTACCAGTCGCTGCACACCACCGTCGTGGGCCCGGAAGGCAAGCCGCTGGAGGTGCAGATCCGGACCCGCGACATGCACCGCACCGCCGAATACGGCATCGCCGCGCACTGGCGATACAAAGAAGCCAAGGGGCGCAACGGCGTTCCGCATCTGCACGCCGCCGCCGAGATCGACGACATGGCCTGGATGCGCCAGCTGCTCGATTGGCAACGGGAGGCCGCGGACCCGGGCGAATTCCTCGAGTCCTTGCGCTATGACCTTGCGGTACAAGAGATCTTCGTGTTCACCCCCAAGGGGGATGTCATCACCCTGCCCAACGGTTCCACGCCGGTGGACTTCGCCTACGCGGTGCACACCGAGGTCGGCCACCGCTGCATCGGCGCCCGCGTCAACGGGCGGCTGGTCGCGCTGGAACGCAAGCTGGAAAACGGGGAAGTCGTCGAGGTTTTCACCTCCAAGGCGGCCAACGCCGGGCCGTCGCGAGACTGGCAGCAGTTCGTGGTCTCACCACGCGCCAAGGCCAAGATCCGGCAGTGGTTCGCCAAGGAGCGCCGGGAGGAGGCGCTCGAATCCGGCAAGGACGCCATGGCCCGCGAGGTGCGTCGCGGCGGACTTCCGTTGCAGCGCTTGGTCAATGGTGAAACGCTGGCGACGGTGGCCCGCGAGCTGCACTACACCGACGTATCCGCGCTCTACACCGCGATCGGTGAGGGGCACGTGTCGGCCCGGCACGTCGTGCAGCGACTGCTGGCCGAACTCGGTGGTATCGACCAGGCCGAAGAGGACCTCGCCGAAAGGTCCACGCCGACAACCATGTTGCGCCGCCCACGCAGCAGCGACGACGTCGGCGTCTCGGTCCCCGGTGCCCCCGGCGTGCTGACCAAGCTGGCGAAATGCTGCACCCCGGTCCCCGGCGACCAGATCATGGGGTTCGTCACCCGCGGCGGCGGAGTGAGCGTGCACCGCACCGACTGCACCAACGCGGCCTCGCTGCAGCAGCAGTCCGAGCGCATCATCGAAGTGCATTGGGCGCCGTCGCCGTCGTCGGTGTTTCTGGTGGCCATCCAGGTCGAGGCGCTCGACCGGCACCGGCTGTTGTCGGACGTCACCCGCGTGTTGGCCGACGAGAAGGTCAACATCCTGTCCGCGTCGGTCACCACCTCCGGTGACCGGGTTGCCATCAGCCGCTTCACCTTTGAGATGGGCGATCCCAAGCATCTCGGTTACCTGCTCAACGTCGTGCGCAACGTCGAAGGCGTCTACGACGTCTACCGCGTGACGTCCGCGGCGTGACGCCCGCCTGGCCTTAACTCAGCCGCACCGACGTGATCTTCACCGGGTCGGCGGGCGCACCGCTTTGACGATTGCCGGCGATGCCGGCCCGCGCGATCTTGTCCAGGGTCTCGAGCCCGGCCTGGTCGATGGTGCCCAGCACCGTGCTCTGCGGTTCCATCTCGGAATCCTTGAAGATCAAGGCGAATTGGCTGCCGTTGGTGTTGGGTCCCTCGGTGGCCATGACGATGGTGCCGCGCGGGTACACCACCGTCGCGCGCAGCGCGGGGTCGTCGGGCTTGTATTGGTCGGCCGGGTACTCGTCGGCGAATTCGTAACCGGGACCACCCGATCCGTCTACCTCGGGACCGCCGCACAACAGCGATCCGCCGTCTTGGGAGCTGATCAATCGGGCGCACTGCGTGGCGTCGAAGAACTGCTGCTTGACCAGGCTGACGAAGCTGTTCACCGCGCACGGGGACTCGGAATTGGCCAGTTGGATGGCGATGTCACCGAAGTTGGTGGAGATGGCGGCACCAATCTGCGGGGGAGTGGTGGACACCCCGCCCGACTGCGGCGGGTTCACCGGCCGGGTGACCGGGTCCGGCACCGATCGATATTGGCAGTGGGCGCCCAGGTCGGGCGGCGGTGCGAACGCCGGCAACGGCGGCACCGTCGCTGCCGCCGGGCCGCTCGTGCCGGGGTTGGATCCGGTCCGGCCGGGAACCCGGACCCGGGCCTGGGTGGAGGCTCCCGCGCTGTCGGCGGAACCGTGGCTCTGGGTCACCAACGCGATGACCAACGCCGCCACCGCGGTCAGCGCCAGCGCCGATGCGCCGACGATGCCGATCAGCAAACGCCGCGAATGCGTTGGGCGGTGATGCTGTAGCCGCGCATTGGATTTGCTGTCCGGCGGGAAAGCCGCGGGTACCGGCGGCGACGCACCGGGCGGTGGCGGTGCCGTCGATGCGGTCCCGATCGGTCCGGTTGCCGGACCGGCCAGTGCGGCACGGGCGGCCTCGGCGAGCTCCATCACCGACTGGTAGCGGTGTTCGAGGTCCTTGGCCATGCCGCGCGCGACCACCGCGTCCAGTTGCGGGGGCACTCCGGGCACGCTGGCCGACGGTTGCGGCGGCGGAATGGTCAAGTGCGCATTGAGCTGCTCTTCGAGGCTCTCACCGGGGAAGGGACGCTTCCCGGTCAGGCACTCCTGCAGGACGCAGGCCAACGAGTAGACATCGGCGCGGTGATCCGTTGTGCCCCTGAAACGTTCTGGCGCCATATAGGCGACCGTGCCCATCGTGTGTCCGGTTTGCGTCAGGGCCGTGTCGGCGGTGCTGCGGGCGATGCCGAAGTCGATCAGGTAGACGAAATCCCGTGCCGTGGTGACCAAGATGTTCTTCGGCTTGATGTCGCGGTGGATCAATCCCGCCGCATGCGCGCTATCCAGCGCCGCGGCAACCTGTTCGACCACCGCGACAGCGCGCTCGGGGCTCAGCCGCCCGCCGTTCTCGGCCATGTAGTCGACCAGATCGCGTCCCTCGATCAGCCGCATGTCGACGTAGAGCCGCCCGTCGATTTCGCCGTAACTGTGGATGGGCACCACATGCGGATCGTTCAGGCTTGCAGCAATGCGTGCCTCGCGCCGGAACCGCTGCTGAAACTCGAGGTCCTCGGCCAGGTCTGCGGGCAGCACCTTCAGCGCTACGACCCGATCGGTGGTGGCGTCAAAAGCGCGGTAGACCTGTCCCATGCCACCGCGCCCCAAGACTTCCAGCAATTGATATTGCCCGAACGACTCTCCCGCCACGCAACGACAATAAGCCGTCGGTCGCGGCCCCCGCGTGATTCTCGCGAATCTCCGCCTGCGTTGCGCCGCTGTGGATTCAGTCGAGCAGCACCGAGGTGATGGTCACCTCGGTGGCGGGTGCCCCGTCCTCACCGCCGCCGGCGACGCCGGCCTTGGCGATCTTGTCGAGGGTGGCCAACCCGTCGGGCTGAATGGTGCCGAATACGGTGTATTGCGGCGGCAACTGAGAGTCCTTGTACACCAAGAAAAATTGGCTGCCGTTGGTGCCGGGCCCGGCATTGGCCATGGCCAGGGTGCCGCGCGGATAGAGGACGGGCTCCTGCGCCTTGGGATCATTGGGCGGATACTGGTCGGTCGGGTACTCGTTGGCGAATTGATAGCCCGGACCGCCCGTGCCCTCGCCCTTCGGGTCGCCGCATTGCAGGACGCCCAGGCCCTGTGAGGTGGTCAGCCGGTGGCATTTGGTGTTGTCGAAGTATTTCTGGCCGGCCAGGCTCGCGAAACTATTGACCGTGCAGGGTGATTCGTTGTTCGCCAGCATCAGGCCGATGTGGCCCTGGTTGGTCACCATGCTGGCGCTCACCTGGGCCGGATCGGTCGGAACCTTGCCGGTCCGCGGCGGCTTGACCTGCTTGGCCGCCGGCTCGGGCGAGGCCGGGTACTGACAGTTGGCGCCCACGTCGGCCGACGGCTTGAACGGCGGCAGCGGTGCGGCGGACGGCGTCGGTCCGGCGGGAGTGGTGGACTCCGCAGGCGAGCTGCTGCTGGTGGTCGTCGACGCCGCGGTGCTGCTCTTGTGGTCATGCTTGGTGTTGACGATCGTGATCACCACCGCCACGATCACGGCCACGGCAATGATCGAGCCGGCCACGATCAGCACGATCCGGCGTGTCTTGGCTTGCTTCGCGCGCCGCTCCAGCTGCCGTTCGAGCTTGCGTTTGGCGTTGGCACGTCGCTGTTCGTTGGTCGGCACGGCCGCTCTGCCTCCATGGTTGGTGAGTCGGAACTTCTCTGAACCGGTGAGGTGCCAGCTCAGGCTAATGTGGGCGCCGCGACTCGTGTCAAGTGGGGCCCGTGGGAAACTGGGCATCGTGTTGATCACCGGATTTCCCGCCGGCATGTTGCAGTGCAACTGCTACGTGCTGGCGCAGCGGCCAGGAACGGACGCCGTCATCGTGGATCCGGGGCAGCGGGCGATGGGTCCGTTGCGAAACATCCTGGACAAGCACCGGCTGACGCCGGCCGCGGTGTTGCTGACCCACGGCCACATCGACCACATGTGGTCGGCGCAGAAGGTGTCCGACACCTACGGTTGCCCGACCTACATCCATCCCGAGGACAGATTCATGCTCACAGACCCGATCTACGGCCTGGGCCCGCGCCTGGCGCAGATGGTGGCGGGCGCTTTCTGGCGGGAGCCCAAGCAGGTCGTCGAGCTGGACCGCGACGGCGACAAGTTGGATCTGGGCAGTGTGACCGTCAACGTCGATCACGCCCCCGGGCACACTCGTGGGTCGGTGGTGTTCCGGGTCCTCGAGGCGAGCACGGACGGGACAGACGTGGTCTTTTCCGGCGACACGCTGTTCGAGCGATCCGTCGGCCGCACGGACCTGTTCGGTGGCAGCGGCCGCGACCTGCTGACCTCGATCGTCGACAAACTCCTGGCCCTCGACGACGCGACCGTGGTGCTGCCCGGACACGGTAACTCCACCACCATCGGCGCCGAGCGGCGCCTCAACCCGTTCCTCGAAGGCCTGTAGCCCGTGCCGGAATTCTCAGCCCTCTCCGCGCCCAAAGGGGTGCCGGACTACGTCCCGCCGGACTCGGCGCAGTTCGTCGCCGTGCGCGACGGCCTGCTCGGGGCCGCCCGCCGGGCCGGCTACGGCGATATCGAGCTGCCGATCTTCGAAGACACCGCCTTGTTCGCCCGCGGCGTCGGCGAATCCACCGACGTGGTGTCCAAAGAGATGTACACGTTCGCCGACCGAGGCGATCGTTCCGTGACGCTGCGGCCCGAGGGCACCGCGGGCGTGGTGCGCGCGGTCATCGAACACGGCTTGGACCGCGGCGCGTTGCCGGTCAAACTCTGTTACGCGGGGCCGTTTTTCCGCTATGAGCGTCCGCAGGCGGGCCGCTATCGCCAGCTGCAGCAGGTCGGCGTGGAGGCGATCGGCGTCGACGACCCTGCTCTGGATGCCGAGGTGATCGCGATCGCCGACGCCGGCTTTCGCTCGCTCGGGCTCGACGGATTCCGCCTGGAAATCACTTCGCTGGGCGATGACAACTGCCGCCCGCAATACCGGGAACTGTTGCAGAACTTCCTTTTTGCGCTCGACCTGGACGAGGAAACGCGGCGACGGGCGCAGATCAATCCGCTGCGGGTGCTCGACGACAAGCGACCCGAGGTGCGCGCCATGACGGCCGATGCTCCGGTGCTGCTCGATCACTTGTCCGATGCGGCCAAGCAGCACTTCGATACCGTGCTGGCCCACCTGGATGCGATGGCGGTGCCCTACGTCCTGAACCCCCGTATGGTGCGCGGGTTGGATTACTACACCAAGACCACGTTCGAATTCGTCCACGACGGCCTGGGCGCGCAGTCCGGCATCGGAGGCGGCGGTCGCTACGACGGCCTGATGCGTCAGCTCGGCGGACAAGATCTGTCCGGCATCGGTTTTGGGCTCGGTGTGGACCGCACGCTGCTGGCGCTGCGAGCCGAGGCCAAGAGTGTGGGGGAGAGCGCGCGCTGCGACGTGTTCGGCGTGCCGTTGAGCGAGCAGGCCAAGTTGCGGCTGGCGGTGCTGGCGGCACAGCTGCGCGCCGGCGGTGTGCGCGTCGACCTGGCCTACGGCGACCGCGGGCTCAAGGGCGCGATGCGCGCCGCCGACCGCTCCGGCGCCCGGCTTGCGCTGGTCCTGGGTGACCGCGACATCGAGTCCGGCACCGTCGCTATGAAGGATCTGACGACGGGGGAGCAGCTCCCCGTCGCGCTCGATTCGGTTGTCGCCGAGGTGGTTTCGCGGCTAGCTGGCTAATGCGGCAAGTTGGCCAGATAGCACCGCACTCGGGTAGCGGCGTCGTTCGGGGCTACTCCCATGGTTACTAGTCTCTGGACTACTTGCTCCGAAGGTATGCCAGAACCGATGTCGTTATCGATCACGTGCAGGCTGGGAAACCAATTTTCCGCGCTTACCCCCGGCGGCGGGGGCTTCGCGTCGCCCCCTATGCAGTGAACGTAACCGTTGACGCCAGTATCAGCGTGAGCTGACCACGCCCCCATCAGCACGGCGATGGGTATGCCGACCGCCGCAGCGGCACAGATGAAACGCATGCGGGCATTATCCCGCGTTTACATTGTTTGACCAACGAAACGGCGCTTGAAAAATTTCGCCGGTGTCCGGCGGGCACGCCTACGTCACCGTTCGGGGGCGTCCCTTTAGCTTTTCTTGCTGGGAATGATGATGACGACGATCAATGTGAGGATCGAGAAAAACAGCCCGAGAATTCCCCATCCCAGCGGGTTGCGGCCCTTCATCATTGCGATCACTCCGCAGATTATGGCCGCGATAATGCTGCCGATAGCGACGAAAATCCCCTTGATGCCGCGGAGGATAAAGCCGGCCGCGACGGGGTCCGAACTCGCCAAAATCACCGAGTGCAACATGACAGGTCCTTTCGTGAGGGGCCTCGGAATAATACCCGAAGACATGCGACGTGAAACCGCGTCTCCATTAACCCACTCGTTCGAAACCCGATGAGCAACACCGCGTGTGGCGGCGGTGGGCTCGAAATTATCCGGCCGGATAACCACGCCGCACGGTACGGTCCAGAATTCCCAGAGTGGCCCGCAGGGCGCCCTCGGACAGGATCGGGAAAATTCCGGCTTCCCGCCACTTCGGATCAATGTTCGACCAGTCGTAGAACGACGTGACCACGGTGGCCGAACCGTCTTCGGACGGCGCGAGCGCATAGCCGTAGACATGGCCGAGCGGCGGCTGGATCTGGCCGAGAACCGTCCACGCAATCAGGCGATCCTGCTCGAACTCCTTGATGTCAACGGTGACGTCGTATCTGCCCAATTCCGGGAAATCGTTCAATGATTCGCGGTCCATGTGAACGACGAATTGGTCACCCACGCCGCGTACCGGATCACCGTCGGCTGCCTGCAGCATCCCGGAGGAGTCGATTGCGACGTGGCCCTGAGGGTCGCACAGCACGGCGAAGACGGCCGGCGCCGGCGCGGCGATGGTGCGGGAAGTCTCGATGCGGTCGGTCATAGGTCCTCGCAGCCGGGTAGGGGCGATACGATCCGCAGCTTAGCCCCGTTTCCGACCCTCGTTCGCCGCGGCCGGACCTTGACACCAGGCTTTGATGTGGCGCGCCGGTGTCGTACCCGGCTGCCATAATCGAACTTATGTTCGAAGACGTGATCGCTCGGTTCGACGAGCTGTTCGAGCGGCACCACCCGTCCACAACGCCGGAGTCCGCCGCGCTGCTGGAGCGGATCGGCGCGTTTTCGCGGGTCGAAAATCGTGCGGCGGCTGAGCAGTTGACGGCGATCGGAGACTTGTTTTCGTACCGGCTTTCGCGGTGTTCGGAGTGCGAGGAGTGGGCGGTCGACACCGAAGCGGCGGTCAGCGCGGAAGTGGCCGCGGAGTTGCGGATCAGTCAGGGACTGGCCGCGAGCCGCGTACGGTATGCCCGCGCGATGCGCGAACGGCTGCCTGAGGTCGGTGCGGTCTTTCGGGCCGGTGGCCTGGATTTTCGGTTGTTCGCCACGATCGTTTACCGCACCGATCTGATCACCGACCCTGACGTATTGGCGGCGGTGGACGCCGAGCTGGCGATCAAGGTGGCACGCTGGCCGTCGTTGACGCAGGGGCGGCTGGTCGCGCAAGTGGACAAGATTGTGGCCAGGAATGATGCCGATGCGGTGCGCCGGCGCACTGAGCGCCGGGCCGACCGACAGGTTTGGATCGTCGATATGGAGGGCGGCCTGGCGCACCTTGAAGGCAGCCTGTTGAGCCCGGATGCGCACGCGCTGGATCAGCGGTTGGATGCGCTGGCGGCCACGGTATGCGAGAAGGACCCGCGCAGCCGCGACCAACGCCGCGCTGATGCGTTGGGCGCGCTGGCTGCCGGTGCGGACCGGTTGGGGTGCCGGTGCGGGTCCCCGGGTTGCGCCGCGGGGAAACGGCGCGCCGCAGGACCGGTGGTAATCCATGTGATCGCAGAGCATTCCACGCTGGGTGGCGGCCAGGCGCCGGCCGTGGAGGTGGGTGCTGAGGGGCTGATCCCGCCGGAGCTGATAGCCGAGCTGGCCATCTCGGCGAAGCTGGTGCCGCTGGTCCACCCGGTCGACTCCGTGCCCGAGCCGCACTATGCGCCATCGAAGGCGCTGGCTGATTTCGTGCGGTGCCGGGATTTGACCTGCCGCTGGCCCGGGTGTGACTGTCCGGCCACCGACTGCGATGTGGACCATACGATTCCCTACAGCGATGGTGGGCCCACCCACGCGTCGAACCTCAAGTGTTACTGCCGTACGCATCATTTGATCAAGACGTTTTGGGGCTGGCAGGAGAAACAACTGCCCGACGGGTCGCTGATCCTCACCTCACCGGCAGGGCACACCTATGTCACCCACCCCGGCAGTTCGCTGCTGTTTCCCAGTCTGTGCCGCTCCACCGGCGATATCCCGGCCATCGAAGCCGGCCCGCCCGTCGAATACTGCGCCGAGCGCGCCGCCATGATGCCCAAACGCCGCCGCACCCGCGCTCAAAACCGCGCCCATCGCGTCGCCACCGAACGCAGGCAAAACCAGCAAGCCCGGCAAGCGAAACGCCGAGAACGCGAGGCCGCCTACTTCGGTCCCGCACCACCGGCCGACGGCGACGATGATCCACCGCCATTCTGATTGACGGACAACCATTTACGCAAAGGCGACGGCGAACGGACGCCTCTTGCCGGGCACGCTATTGAGCCCCGCGCGCCGCGGTCCGCGGCATGGTGCTTGACTGGCTCTCGAACTAATGTTCGAATAGACCGTATGCGGTGGGCAAATCAGGCTGTCGCGGTCAACGGGAAGCCGGTCGAGGACGGGGCGCTGCCGGGGCTACAACGCATCGGCTTCCTGCGCAGCGTGCGCTCGCCTCAGTTCGACGGGATCACCTTCCACGAGGTGGTGTGCAAGTCCGCGCTGAACAAGGTTCCGAACGCGGCGGCGTTGCCGTTCCGCTACACCGTCAACGGCTACCGCGGCTGCTCGCACGCCTGCCGGTACTGCTTCGCCCGGCCCACCCACGAATACCTGGAGCTGAACTGCGGCAATGACTTTGACACTCAGGTTGTCGTCAAGACCAATGTCGTCGAGGTGCTGCGCCGCGAGCTGCGGCGGCCGTCCTGGCAGCGCGAGACCGTCGCCCTGGGTACCAACACCGATCCGTACCAGCGGGCCGAGGGGCGCTACGCCCTGATGCCCGGCATCATCTGCGCCCTGGCCGAATCGGGCACGCCACTGTCGATCCTGACGAAGGGCACGCTGCTGCGCCGCGACCTGCCGCTGATCACGGATGCGGCGGCGCAGGTTCCGGTCTCGGTCGCGGTGTCGCTGGCCGTCGGCGATCCAGAGCTGCACAAGGACGTCGAGCCCGGCACGCCCACACCACAGGCCCGGTTGGGCCTGATCAGCGCGATCCGGGCCGCCGGCCTGGACTGTCATGTGATGGTTGCGCCGGTGTTGCCGCATCTCACCGATTCCGCCGAGCACCTCGACGGGCTGCTCGGCCAGATCGCGGCGGCCGGTGCCAGCAGCGTCACGGTTTTCGGCTTGCATCTGCGCAGCTCGACCCGAGGATGGTTTATGGGCTGGCTGGCGCGCTCGCATCCAGAGCTGGTCGGCCGCTATCGCGAGCTGTTTCGGCGCGGCGCCTACTTGCCGCAGGATTATCGCGCCATGTTGCGGCAGCGGGCCGTGCCGCTGATCGCCAAGCATCGACTGGCGGGTGACCACCGCCCGTTCTCGCAAGCGGTGTCGGTCGCGCCGGCACCGGAACCCATTCAGCCGACGTTGTTTTGAGCTAGCCGGGCTTGTCGGCCCGCGGTTTGGTGAGCGTGAATTCGTCGATGACGGCGACTTCACCGAACGGACCCCGCAGCGCGTAGTGCGTCGCCTTGATGGTGGTATCACCGCCCGGTTGGCCCGGATCGACGTCGAAAGCCGCGAAACCATAAGGGTTGTCGCGGTCGCGAAACGCGGACCATGGTGCGTCCTCGAGGACGTAGACGGGGGCCTTGCGTCTTAGCCCGGGATCGAAGGCGCCCACACCGGTCACCACCCGGCACCTCGGCTCGGGGAAGAACATCGCGTTGCTCGGTGCCGACGTGCCGCCCCCGCCGATGACGAGGTGCACCGTTCCCCGTGTGGCGTCGATGAGATCGTTTCGGGTGTCGACGGGTATCGGCGTGCGGGTGTCGGTCCCCAGCGTGCCGCGCAGCGGATGCGAGCGCTCGTAGTGGTGTTCGTGACCGCACACCACCAAATCGACCTGGTACTGGTCGAACAGCGGCAGCCATTCCTGGCGGATGCCCAGGTCGGCGCCGTTGGTCTTGTCGGCGGTGGAGATCGCCGTCTGGTGCATGCATACCACGACCCAGTCGATGCCCGGATCGCGCCGGGCCGTAGCGAGTTCATTTGCAAGCCAGCGCTTTTGCTCACCACCGGAATAGCCGTGTACATAGAAGTTGCCGCCGTCCTGGAAGGCGACGTCGTCGTTGCTCAGGCTGATCACCCGCACCGAACCGGCGGTGAACGAATACCACATGCCGCGGGTCTCCGGGCCCGACCCGGAGTCGGGTACCGCGAAGTAGGCCTGGTAGGCGCCGTAACCGATTGGCCCGTTACCCAATTCGTTCTCGTGATTACCGGCCGCCGGCATCCAGGGCCGGTACCGCGCCGAGCGGGTGTTGTTCTCGAACCAGTTCGACCAGGTGCGCACCCGGTCTTGGGCCAGGTTGGCGTAGCACAGGTCGCCATTGATCAGGTTGAACAGCGGCCCCATCCGTTCGATCGCCATGGTGGTGTCGGCGGCGGCCGGTGAGCCGATGTTGTCGGTGGTGTAGCTGCCGTTCGGCATCTTGGCCAGTGCCGGTGTGGACTGGTCTCCGAAACTGGTGAACAGGAGTGGTTTTCGTCCCACGGGCGCCGTGCGCACGATGCCCTGCTCGGGTTGGGCGCCGTCGTGCAGCGCGGCGTACACGTAGTCGGTGTCCGGGGTGAGGTTGGTCAGCCGGGCGTGGTTGACGCGAACTTCGGTGTTGGACTTCGCGTCCCGATAGGTGCGGGTTTCCGCGGCGACGGTGCGGCCGAAGCCGGATGTCGGCGTCCCGAGCAGGACGCGCGGATTGCGGACCGCGTCGGTGGTGTGCCAGGACACCACCACCTCGGCGCCGGCGTTCTTCCCGAACTGCAGATGCAGCCCGCCAACCGGTGGTGCGCCATCGCGGTCGGGCTGCAGCCAGGCCATCGGGCCTCGCGGGCGTGGCCACAGCAGCACGGCACCGCCCCCGATGCCCACCCCGAGGGCGGCCGAGACCGCCGCGGTCGTCAGCAACCGGCGGCGGGTCACCGGCGCGACGGCGATATCGGCCGGTTTCGGTGCCGATTGCGACTCATCGCTCATGCTTGCTTCATACCGGAGCCGGGCAACGGCGGGCACAGCTGCCGGTAAACAGCGAACCGCCGCTAACGAATCCGGTAGCGTTTTCGATATGACGAACGTGCACAGGACAGCGAGCGCGATCTCAGCGGTAATGCTGGCAATGGCGGCAGGGGCGGTGCTCACGCCCGCGACCAGCTATGCGGATCCGGCCGGCCATCAGGTGACCTACACCGTGACGAGCCCCAACAATCTGACCGCCACGGTCAACTACGTGAATGCCGATCCGCCCAGCCAGGCCGCCTACAACGCGGACCCGTCGAAGTTCATGACCAGCGCGCAGGCCCCGCTCAGCGCGGGAACGCCGGTCACCTACACCGCCACCTTGGCGAACCCGAACCAGTCGGCGAGGATCAGCGCCAGCGGCATGCTGCACTGGCCGGATTCGGGCAATGGACCGGCCTCGTTCCACTGCGAGATCGCCGTGGACGGCCAGGTGATCGCGCAGCAGGATGCGACCACCACCGTTACCTGCGCGGCCCAGCCCGGGTAATCAGCCGGCGAAGACGTACACCCCGGCGGCCGCCAGTCGATTTCGCTGATGGCGAACACTGGCCCGTCCACGTGCGCGTCGGGCTGCTGCAGCGTGCCGTAGGGGAACAACAGTTCGGTCGGGCTCAAGCCGGTGCACTCCCGGGTTCGGCGTGCGCGACGACGACGACTTCGGCGCGTTCGGCGCCGTTGCGGGGTCTACTGGCCTAGGGCCTAACCCAATTCGGGCGCCGAGAAGGTGTCACACTTCTTCGGGTCACCGGTCTGGTATCCGGTGGTGAACCACTTCTGCCGCTGTTCCGACGAACCGTGCGTCCAGGACTCGGGACTGACCCGCCCGGTGGATTCCTTCTGGATGCGGTCATCGCCCACCGACGCCGCGGCGGAGAGGGCATCGGAAATGTCCTTGTCGCTCAACGGTTCCAGGTAGGGCACACCCGTGCTCTCCTGCTTGACCGTGGAGGCGTAGTGCGCCCAGATCCCGGCGTAGCAGTCGGCCTGTAACTCGGTGCGCACGCCGTTGCCGCCGGCGCCCTGCGCACCCTGCTGCGAGCGTCCCAGCAGCCCCTGCAGCTGCTGCACGTGGTGGCCGTATTCGTGGGCGACCACATACTCCTGGGCGAACGGCCCACCGCTGGAACCGAATCGATCGACCAGCTCCTGGAAGAAGTCGGTGTCGAAGTACGCCGTCTGGTCGACCGGGCAGTAGAACGGGCCGACCGCGGTGGTGGCCGCCCCGCAGCCGGTGCTCACCCGGCCCGTGAACAGCCGGACGTGGGGGCGGGTGTAACCCGGCAGCAGCTGGTGCCACACCGCGTCCACCGAGTTGCCGGTGGCGACCACGCGGCATTGCACGTACTTGTTGGCGTCGGCGCCGGTCTTGCACTGGCTCAGGTCGAAGCCGGGCGCCGAGTAGCCGCCGGTATTCGTCGGCTGCTGGTTCATGACGCGGCCGGGATCGACGCCGAAAAACAGCGCCCCGATGAGAATGAGCAGTCCGAGGCCGCCACCCCCGACGGCCATTCCCATCCCGCCCCCACCGGACGAGGACGCGGTGCTGGTGTCGATCTGCATGCCCTCGTTGAAGGTCATGACGTTCTCCTAACGTTGCCGGGTCGCAAGGGAGTCGGTGTAGCTGCGCAGGTTTCGCAGATAACGGCGCAGAGCCAGGTTCAGCAGCGGTCCCACCACGACCATCGCCAGCTTCGCCGGGCCGGCCGGTTTCTGGGCCATGGTCCACGTCAGCCGGCAGCCACCCGGGATGCGCTCGACCCGGTAATCCTCGGCGAAGGCCGCCACGGATCGGGTCGAGCATTCGTTGAACCGAAATGCCATGTGGGTGAACGGTTCCCAGGCGAGGAATTCCTCGTTGCCGACGATGCCGCCGCGCATCTCGACGACGCGGGTGGTGCCCACACCACGCGGCTCGGGACTGGTCCAGGTCACCTTCGTGATCACCTTCGCCCAGCGCGGCCAGGACTGGGCATCGGAAAGCACCTCGAAAAGCTGCTCGGGGGTGATGGCCAGCTCGACGCTGTTGCTGAACCGGAACGGTGCGGTGTCGGTGAAGCTCGTATCCACGCGCTCGCAGGGGAACATGAGATCAACTTAGCCGGGGCCGTCGCTGGCCGCGGCCAGTAAGGGCACTATGACGTCGCTGATCGGCGTGGCCAGGCCGTGCGCCCGGCCCTTGCGAATGATTACGCCGTTGCGGATGTCCCATTCCATCCGCCGCTGGTGTTCTGCGTCGGTCAGGATCGACGTGCTCATGTCTTCGGCAACGTTGCGGAACATGTCGACCAACTCGTCGGCCACCCCGTCGGCCAGCCGCGCACCCTCGGCACGGGCGACGGCCAGGCACTCGGCGACGTAGCGCCGCGACAGCGCGGCGACGTCGTCGCGGCGGAACATCCCGGACCGCCTGTGCGCCAGCGCCATGAACCCGGCCAGTGCGTTGGTGAGCAGCTTGTGCCAGGCCGCGCTGATGATGTCGGGGTCGCAGTCCACCCGGCAGCCGGCGCCGCGCAGCAGTTCGGCGACGGTCTCGGCGGAGGGCCCGCTGGGCAGGACCAGGGCCGCCTCGCTACGCAATCGCACCCAGCCGTCGGGCTGGGTCTCGGCCGAGTACCACACGATGCCGGGGATGACGGGGGACAGCGGGCAGTGCGGCTGCACCTGCTCGACCTGCTCCACGCCGTTTTGCAGCACCACGACGATGGTGTGGACGTCGCACAGCCGGGCCAGCCAGCCGGCCGCCGCGTCGTTCTGGGTGGCCTTGACGGCCAGCAGCACCATGTCCACCGGCCCGGTCACCTCGGCGGGATCGGTGTGCACCGGCCCGGGAACGACGATCGGGTCCGCTCCATCGGGCCGCAGTTCGATGGCGTCGCGCGGGGTGCGACCGCACACCATGACCGAATGGCCCGCCCGGTACAGCAGCGCGGCGGCCGTCGTACCGACGGCTCCGGGACCGACCAGGGCGATGTTGGTAGCAGCGTCTGTGGCGATGCCACCGAAATTACCTCCTTTAGACTGGTCACTCGTTCAAGCCAGGTGAAAGGGAGTGTTTTGTGCTGCGCAGTCACGCCGCGGGTTCGCTGGACAGTAGCGACGCCGGGCAGCAGGTGACGCTAGCGGGCTGGGTGGCCCGCCGCCGCGACCACGGCGGCGTCATCTTCATCGACCTGCGCGACGCCTCCGGGATCGCCCAGGTGGTGTTCCGGGAGGGCCTCGAGGTGGGGCAAGTGCTGGCCCAGGCGCACCGGCTGCGCGCCGAGTTCTGCGTCGCCGTCACCGGCGTGGTCGAGATCCGCCCGGAGGGCAACGCCAACCCCGAGATCGCCACGGGCGACATCGAGGTCAACGCCACCTCGCTGACCGTGCTGGGGGAGAGCGCCCCGCTGCCGTTCCAGCTCGACGAACCCGCCGGCGAGGAGCTGCGGCTGAAGTATCGCTACCTGGACCTGCGCCGTGACGGTCCGGCCGCGGCAATCCGCCTGCGCTCCAACGTGAATGCCGCGGCGCGTTCGGTGCTCGCGCAACATGACTTCGTCGAGATCGAAACCCCGACCATTACCCGCTCGACCCCGGAAGGGGCCCGCGACTTCCTGGTGCCGTCCCGACTGCATCCAGGCTCGTTCTACGCCCTGCCGCAGAGCCCGCAGCTGTTCAAGCAGCTGCTCATGGTCGCCGGCATGGAGCGCTACTACCAGATCGCCCGCTGCTATCGCGACGAGGATTTCCGCGCCGACCGCCAGCCCGAGTTCACCCAGCTCGACATGGAGATGAGCTTCGTCGACGCCGAGGACATCATCGCCATCTCCGAGGAGATCCTGTCCGCGTTGTGGGCGTTGATCGGCTGCCAAATTCCGACGCCCATCCCGCGGATCAGCTACGCCGACGCGATGCGACGATTCGGCTCCGACAAGCCCGACATGCGCTTCTCCCTCGAGCTCGTCGACTGCACAGAGTTCTTCAAAGACACCACATTTCGTGTCTTCCAGGCACCGTACGTCGGTGCCGTGGTCATGCCCGGTGGGGCCTCGCAGCCGCGGCGCACGCTGGACGGCTGGCAGGAGTGGGCCAAACAGCGCGGCCACCGCGGACTGGCCTACGTGTTGATCGCCGACGACGGCACGCTGGGCGGTCCGGTCGCCAAGAACCTGTCCGATGCCGAACGCGATGGGCTGGCCGCGCAGGTCGGGGCGAAGCCGGGCGACTGCGTCTTCTTCTCGGCGGGCCCGGCCAAGCCCTCGCGGGCCCTGCTGGGGGCCGCCCGCGGTGAGATCGCCCACCGGCTTGAACTGATCGACCCCGACGCCTGGGCGTTCGTCTGGGTGGTGGACCCGCCGCTGTTCGAGCCCGCCGACGACGCGACCGCCGCCGGGGACGTCGCCGTCGGGTCGGGGGCGTGGACCGCCGTGCACCACGCGTTCACCTCACCCAAGTCCGGGCATGAGGATGCAATCGAGAGCGATACCGGCAACGTGCTCGCCGACGCCTACGACATCGTCTGCAACGGCAACGAGATCGGCGGCGGATCGATACGTATCCACCGTCGCGACATCCAGGAGCGGGTGTTCGCGGTGATGGGCCTGGACCACGCTGAGGCCCAGGAGAAATTCGGATTCCTGTTGGAGGCGTTCACCTTTGGCGCGCCCCCGCACGGCGGGATCGCGTTCGGCTGGGACCGGATCAACGCGCTGCTGTCCGGGGTCGACTCCATCCGTGAGGTTATCGCCTTTCCGAAGACCGGCGGCGGCGTCGACCCGCTGACCGAAGCGCCGGCGCCGATCACCGCGCAGCAGCGCAAGGAGTCCGGAATAGACGCCAAGCCCGAGAAGGTTGACAGGGCATGACTCAACAAACTCCGGACCCCGAATTCGTCAATGATTTCAACGAGAACATCATCGCGGAGTTCCGTGCCAACGACGGCAAGGTCGGCGGCCAGTTCGCCAACGCCAACCTGCTGTTGCTCCACACGACCGGCGCCAAGTCCGGTCAGCCGCGGGTGTCTCCGCTGGCCTATTTCCGCATCGACGGCAAGCTCATCATCATCGGCTCCTTCGCCGGCGCCCCGGTCAGCCCGGCGTGGGTGCACAACCTGCGGGCCAACCCGCAGGCGCGCGTCGAGATCGGCGCCCCGCAGGGAGTGCAAGCGTTCGACGTCGCCGCCCACGAGCTTCCCGCCGGGGAGCGGGCCGCGCTCTTCGACGAAATCACCGCCGTCGCGCCCGGCTTCGCCGAGTACCAGGCCAAGACCACCCGGGTGATTCCGCTGTTCGAGTTAAGCCGGACCTAGCCGGTGGGCGGTTCGCGGCGAGCGGTGCCATCGCTGGTTCTCGCCGCCGCGCGCGCGGGCGGCAAACGCTTGCGGGTGGTGTGGTTCAACCTGGTGCAGACCGCGGTGGCCGCGGGCCTGTCCTGGTACCTGGCCCACGACGTGCTGGATCACCCGCAGCCGTTCTTCGCGCCGATCGCCGCCGCGGTGTCGTTGTCGACCAGCAACGTGCTGCGCGCGCAACGCGCCGTCCAGATGATGATCGGGGTGACCCTGGGCATCGGGGTGGGCTCGCTGGTGCAGGGCCTGCTCGGGCCCGGTGACGTGCCCATTGCGGTCGCCGCCCTGGTGGCGCTGGGCGCCGCGGTGTTCATCGGGGGCGGCTTCATCGGGCACGGGATGATGTTCGCCAACCAGACCGTGGTGTCGGCGATCCTGGTGCTGGCCCTCTACCGCGGCGGCGTCGGGCTGGAACGCATCTTCGACGCGCTGATCGGCGGTGCGGTGGCCATCGTCTTCGCCGTCTTGCTGTTTCCCGCCGACCCGCTGACGGTGCTGCGCAATGCCCGCGTCGGCGTGCTCGGGGTGCTGCACGACGTCCTGTCGCGCGCCGCGGACGTCGCCGCCGGACGCAAAGCCCCTCCGCCGGATTGGCCGCTGACTGCTGTAGACCGGGTGCACGAACAGCTCAGCGGGCTACTCGAGGCGCGCACGACGGCTCGCCACGTCGTCACCATCGCACCGCGACGATGGGGCCTGCGGACCACGATCGAGGCCGCCGATCACCAGGCCGTGCACGTGGCCCTGCTGGCCGGCTCGGTGCTGCAACTGGCCCGCGCCGTCTCGCCGGGCCCCGATCCCATCTCCGATGGCGGCCGCGAACGCCTTCCGCATCCCGTGCCCACCGTGCTGGTGGTGCTGGCGGCCGCGACCGCTCTCGCCGACTCCGATCCCGCCGGCGCCTGCGCTTACACGGCGTCGGCGCGCAATCACGCCGCGGAATTGCAGTCGGGGGCGCACGAGAAGGCGCAAGGGATCCTCGCCGACGTCGTCAGCGCCTGCATCGACGACCTGCAGCGCGTCATCGACCTTCGACACGTCTGAGCGAGTCAGCGCGAGTCGGCCAGGAACTCCTGAACCAATTTCCGCGGCGCCTGCGTCAGCCACGCCTCGGTGATCAGGTCCTCGAGGTCGCGCACCGAGATCTCGGCCAGGTTGACCAACACCGCGGGATAGCCATCGAAATGCGGGGTGGTGAAGTAAGTCCCGGGCTCGTCGTCGATCAGCGCGAACTTGACGCCCTCGTCGGACACCCGGACCCCGAGGATGTCGCCCTGTGGTGGTCGCGGGCCGTCGCGCTCCAGCGCCTCGCGCTCGGAGGGACGCAGCGGCCGCTCCCAGGCCAGCAATTTCTTGCCGACCCGCCAGTCGTGCGGTGACGGCTCGGAGGTGAGTGCCAGCTCACCGACGATGCGGGCGACCTCGCCCCAGGTGGCCACCACACGATTGTGCTCCCGTTTTGGCGCGAGTGCCGTCGGATTGGCAAACGGTGGGCGACGGTGCGTTCCGCGGGCCCTACGCACGGGGCCGGCATGTGATGAGATCAGCGGTGAGGAGGAGAAAGCGCTTGCCAGCAGAATTAGGCGAACCAGGAGCCGGGGTCGCCCGTCGACATCGGGTGACCCACCGCACCGAGTACCGCTACTCCGACATCGTGACCAGCTCCTACGGTCGCGGATTTCTCACCCCGCGCGACTCGCTGCGGCAGCGCTGTGTCGCGCATCGGCTGATCATCGAGCCAACCCCCGCCGACAGCTCTACCAGCACGGACAGCTACGGCAACACCAGCTCCTATTTCCACGTGACCGAGCCGCACCGCGCCCTCAAGGTGACCAGCGATTCCATCGTCGACGCCTATCCGCCCGGCCCCGATTCCCACGTCTCCGCGGCCCAGCCGTGGGAGGCGGCCCGGCCCATCGGACCCAGCGCAGCGCTGGCGACGGAGTTCACGCTGGACCTGAATCCACCGGAGATCACCGACGACATCCGCGACTACGCGGCGCCCAGCTTCACACCCGGACGTCCGCTGATCGATGTGCTGCGCGACCTGACGTCGCGCATCTTCACCGACTTCGCCTACCGGTCGGGGTCGACGACGATTTCCACCGGAGTCAACGAGGTTCTGGCCGCCCGCGAAGGGGTATGTCAAGACTTTGCCAGGCTGGCGATTGCCTGCCTGCGAGCCAATGGGTTGGCGGCCAGTTACGTATCCGGATACCTGGCCACCGACCCGCCACCCGGAAAGGATCGGATGATCGGCATCGACGCCACCCACGCCTGGGCAGCGGTGTGGACTCCGCAGCAGGCGCGCCAATTCGAGTGGCTGGGGCTTGATCCCACCAACGACCAGATGGTCGACGAGCGCTATATCGTCGTGGGCCGGGGCCGTGACTATGCGGACGTCCCGCCGCTGCGGGGGATCATCTACACCAATTCGGAACACAGCGTGATCGACGTCGCAGTCGACGTGGTGCCCTTCGAAGGCGATGTGCTGTATGCGTGACTTCACCTGCCCCAACTGCGGCCAGCGGCTGACCTTCGAGAACTCCACCTGTCTCAATTGCGGTAGCGCACTAGGGTTTTCGCTCGACCAGATGGCGCTGCTGGTACTTTCGGAGGACGACGCCCCCGAGCACGCCGGCGTCGTACGCGCGAGCGAGTATCAGCTGTGCGCCAATCTACTTCTCGCCGAGTGCAATTGGCTGGTTCCCGTCAACACCCCCCGGCTGCTGTGCCCCTCGTGCGCGCTGACGATCGAACGGCCCAACGACGCCGACACCGTGGGGATGGCCGAGTTCGCCCGGGCCGAGGCGTCCAAACGCAGGCTGATCGCCGAGCTGCACGAGCTGAAGTTGCCGATCGTCGGGCGGGACAGGGATCCCAACTACGGGCTGGCCTTCCGGCTGCTGTCCAGCGCGCACGAGCAGGTGATGACCGGGCACGAGAACGGGGTCATCACCATCGATTTGGCCGAGGGCGACGACGCGCACCGCGAGCAATTGCGCGTCGAGATGGACGAGCCGTACCGGACCCTGCTGGGCCACTTCCGCCACGAGATCGGGCATTACTACTACTACCGGCTGATCGCACCGTTCGCCGATTATGTGGAGCGGTTCAACGAACTGTTCGGCGACCACGAATCCGACTACTCCGAGGCGCTCGACCGCCACTACAGCGAGGGCGCTCCCGAGGGCTGGCAAAAGGACTTCGTATCGTCCTATGCCACCATGCATCCCGCCGAGGACTGGGCCGAGACGTTCGCCCACTACCTGCACATCCGTGACACGCTGGACACCTCGGCCTGGTGCGGACTGGCCCCGGCGTCGGCCACTTTCGACCGGCCCGCCTTGGGCCCCAGTGCTTTTCAGACGATCATCGACATGTGGCTGCCGTTGTCGTGGTCGCTGAACATGGTGAACCGGTCGATGGGCCGCGACGACCTGTACCCGTTCGTGCTCCCGGTCGCGGTGCTGGAGAAGATGAGGTTCATCCACACCGTGGTCGACGAGGTGACCTCGGAGTCCCGCGGCCCCGCCTCGGTGGCCGGCTGAGTCGCGCCCGGGGCCGAAGCCCGATTCGCAGCGGTATAAAGGGGAACTCTGCGGCGATGTGCTTTTCGATCACAGCGGATCTGGTGGTAGGCACCGCCCTCGTCCCGGTCGCCGTGGCGACCCTGCGCGAGGTCAAGCACTGGCGCGAAGTGCCATTCGCGTTGTTGCCGACGGTGTTCGCAGTCCACCAGTTCATCGAGGCGGCCGTGTGGCCCGACGGCGTCTTCTCGCCCGGACTGGTCCACTTGGCGATACGCGCATATGTCTTCGTCGCGCTGCCGCTGCTTCCCGCGCTGGTCCCGTGGGCGATCCTGATGCTGGAACCGCGCGGCGCCCGGCTGCGGGTGGCGCCATTCGCGGTACTCGGCACCGTCGTGTCGGCCTATCTGGCTGTCGTCGTGCTCACCGAACCAGTCGAAGTGACGAAGGGCCCCCATGCGCTGCAATACCAGACCGGCGTCCACGACGGCTACGTGTGGGTGGTGCTCTACGTCATCGCTGTCATCGGGCCGGCATTGCTGTCGGGCTATCGCTCCATCGTGGTGT
Organism: Mycobacterium sp.; assembly: GCF_036273375.1. Classification (GTDB taxonomy): domain Bacteria; phylum Actinomycetota; class Actinomycetes; order Mycobacteriales; family Mycobacteriaceae; genus Mycobacterium. Next base: position 59,600 of record NZ_DASUHS010000161.1, read on the forward strand.
TCGGGGTGGCCAACCTGGTGGGGCTGATCGTGGTTGCCGTCCTTTATGTGAACGCCTTCGCGTCACTTTGGTGCATCTACGCCGCCGCGCTGTCGGTTCTGGCGCTGGTGCACATGGTGCGGCGTCGGCGACTGCCCGATGCGCACCGCTACCAGGGCCTCGCCGCGGATCGGGCGACATCGAACGCGTGAAAGGTGTGGGGAGACAACGAAACTAGGCTGGCATTACCCGTCGTTCGTCGGGACCCCAAATCGGTTGCATACCACCGGGCAACGCCAGCTGGGTAGTGGTGATGACCTCGGCCAGGTTGCGCAGCTCGACGTGCACCGACGCGAGCAGCTGCGCCAACTCGGCACGCCGGCCGTCGTGGCTGACCCGTTCGAGCGCGGCGGGGTGGGACCGCCGCAACATCGTGCCGATCTCGTCCACCAACCGTTCCGGCCGCGACGACCCGGACGAGCCGGGCAGGTCCTTGAGATTGATCCGCAGCCGCTCCAGCTGGTACAGCAGCGACCGCGGGTTCTGCGCGTCGTACAGCATCAGCTCGGCCATGGCGGCCACGCTGATCTTGCCCACCGTGCGGCGCCGGTAGATGACCGAGGACTCGCACGCCACCAGGGTGGACTCGATGACGGTCTGTTCGGCCGCGGCGCCGCGGCCGACGGTGAGTGTGGCCTGCAGCAACGCCGTCAGCCACAGCCCGCGTTCGATCCGTTTGCCGATGTCCATCATCGTCCAGCCCACGTCGCGCACCATCGACTCGTTGGCCACCCCCGACAGGGTCAGCATGCCGGCCAGCGTCTGGGCCTGAGCTCCGGTCAGCAAGGCGTCGGCCTCGGAAAGTGAGTCCGGCGGGTCGCTTTTCAGCGCCAGCGCCCGCTCCACCGCAGCCAGCACCATCCAGGTGTCGTTGGACATCTGATCGCGCACCGCCCGCGCGGCCAGGGCCAAACCCTCCACCGATTGCACCAGTGAGCCGGACCGGTTCGGATCGACGGTGAGTGACCACAGGGTGGAGGGGGCTGTGGCGATCAGCTCGGCGTGGTCGCCGTCGCTGTCGGCCGCGATGTCGGTTCCGGTGATTCGGCCCAGCGCGGTCATCAGCACCGGCACGCATTCGCTTTCCTCGCTGTGCTGGTGGTGGCGGTAGACGTGGAACCGGTCGCGGGCGACGATCAGCAGCCGCGCCATGCTTTCCGCGCGCTCACCGTAGCGCCCGATCCAGAACAGGTCGGACAGCACGCGCGGGGAGCTGACGCCCCAGGTACCCGCGGCCGTCTTCGCCGGCGCCTCCGGCGTTAGAAGGCTGATCGCCTCGGCGCGCGCCCGCTCGGTGGGTCGGACCCAGACATCTTTTGCCGCAATGGTTTTCAGCGTGTATGCGGCGGGTCCGGGGGCCAGCACGTAACCGATGCCGCCGATCATCGGCGCGTAGCCGCCGCGCTGGGCAACGGTGAACAAACGGATGCCGACGCCCGCCGACGACAGCACGCCGGTGTGGTCGGTCGGCACGGACGAGAATTGCGGCAGCTCCTGGCCGATCCACTGCCACGGCATCTGCTCGATGCGGGCCGCCAACTGCGTCAGTTGTTGAGACGAAAGTGTCGGCCCGACAAGGGTTTTCTCGCCGATGGTGGACTTCACCAACAACGACGACAGATTCGCCAGCAGGTGTGAGCGTTCACTGCCGATGCCGCCCCAATAGACTCCGGCGGTGGGCAACCGCAGCGTTTCCGACAGCAGGTGCTCGGCCATCGCGGGCAGGAAACGCAGCAGCCCAGGGTTTTCCAGAATTCCGCTGCCCAGCGTGTTGACCACGGTCACCGTCCCGCGGTGCTGGGCCTCCACCAGGCCGGCCACCCCGAGCCGGGAGTCGGCACGCAGATCCAGCGGGTCCGTGTAGTCGGCGTCGACCCGGCGCAGCACGACGTCGACGCGTTTCAAGGTGCCCAGCGAGCGCATCCACAACATGCCGTCGCGCACCACCAGGTCGGCGCTTTCCACCATCGGGAAACCCAGCAATGTGGCCAGGTAGGCCTGGTCGAACGCGGTCTCGGAGTAGATACCCGGGGACAGCACCACCACCACGGGGTCCTGGGCGTCATCGGGTGCGGCGTCGATCAGCGCCAGCCGTAGCGCCTGGGCAAACGGTGTCGTCGGCCGCGGGGCGACTCGTTCGTAGAGGTCGGGAATCGAGTGCGCGACGACGCGCCGGTCGGCCAACGCATACCCGGCGCCCGAGGGCGCCTGGGTGCTGTCACCGTTGACGACGAACGTGCCGTCCGGTTGCCGGCTGACATCGCAGGCATGCATGAAAAGCTGGTGGCGCCCGGGGATTTCGATTCCATTGGCCGCGCGTACGTACCCGGGATAGCCGAACAGCAGCTCGGGGGGCAGGACGCCTTCGGTGAGCAGGCTGCGCGGCCCGTACAGGTCGGCCAGCACGGCGTCGAGCACCCGCGACCGTTGCAGCAGGCCGGTCTCGAGCACCTCCCAGTCAGCCGCGGACAGCACGATCGGCAGGGTGTCCAGCTGCCAGGGCCTGGGCTCCTGGCCGCGACCGCCGGGCTCGACGTCGGTGTAGGTGATGCCGTCGTTGTCGATGAGGTCGTGCACCACCGAGCGCAGCCGGTCGAGCCCGGCGCGGCCGCGCTCAGCGATGGCGTCGGCCAGCTCGGCCCACGCCGGTCGGACGTCGCCGTCCCGGTCGACGAATTCGTCATAGCCGCTTGCCGGACCGTGCCGCAGATCGAAGAGCGCTTCCTGGGCCCGCGCGGCGCGGTATTCGGCCAGCAGGCGATCCGCGTCATAGCGCGCGGTGCCGGCCCCTGACGGTGCACCGGTGCCGAATGTCATTGGGGGCCCGCCTGGTAACCCGACTGATGCAGCGGGGCCGCCTCAGTCGACGGTGATGGTCATCGGACTCACGGCGCGACCTGGCCGCCGGACAAACGCCGGTAGGTGTAGACCTGGATCAACAGCGCTACCGGGGCGGCGACGACGAGCCCGACGAAGCACAGAAAGCAACCGACCAGCACGATCGCGAACTGCACCAGCCATGACAGCAGGGCGCTGCCGATGTCGGAGCGGACCGTGGTGAAACTTGCTTTCAACGCCTCGATCGGCGGCAGGTCGCGATCCGTCGCGAAGGCGATGGTGAACAGCGAGAAGAAGCTGAAGACCGCAACGGCCAACAGCGCCAACAAATTGAACACAATCGTCGGGGGGATCAGCGACAGCGCGTCCAATGCCACGCTGATCACGCTGAGCAGTGCGGCGGCCAGAAGCGCGTTGCCGAAGTGGCGCGGCTTGAAGAAGGAACTGACCGTCACCGGCCGGGCGTCGGCTATGTCAAGGGCACCCGACAGGAATGCCGCCTGGACGAATATGGTGTAGACGAAGATCACGATCTGCAGGACGATCGCGCCGACGCCGCCCATGTTTCCCGAAAACGATGCGCCGTAATTTCCGTCGGCATTGCTCGTCGCGGCGTCACCCCCGCCGAGCAGCACGAATACCAGGCCGTACAGGATCAGGCCGACCACGGCGTACACCAGCACCGCAACAATCAGCGGGACGGCGTTCTTGCCGAACTTGCTCCACGCCCACGAGAAGCCTTCACCGATGCTGAACCGCTGCGGGCCTCCTGCGGGGTAGCCCGGTGGCGGGTAGCCGGGCTGCGCCGGCCCGTACCCGGGCGGCGGCGTGCCGTAGCCCGGTTGTTGGGGCGGCCCATAGCCGGGGGGTGGGCCATAGCCGGGGGGTGGACCGTAGCCGGGTGGTGGCCCATAGCCGGGGGGTTGACCGTGGCCGGGTGGCGGCCCATAGCCGGGTGGTGGACCGGGCGGCCCGTAACCGGGAGGCGGGTAGCCGGCGGGATCAGGATTACCTCGCGGCCCGATCGGATTGCCGGGGTACTCCGGGGGTTGGCTCATCACCGCTCCTACGTCGTCGACGTTCTGGGCATGCGTCGCAGAACTTAACAAGTATCCGACGGCCTTGCAGACCCCGCCATGTGAGTCGCCGCCGTGTCGCGGCTTCGTGGTATGCCTGATGCCGTGTCCGACGGTCTGTTTGACCTGCCCGGCCCGCCGCAGTCAAGCGATCATGGACTGGGCGTGTCGGGCGGTGCACCCCTGGCGGTCCGGATGCGTCCGGCATCGCTGGACGAGGTGGTCGGACAGGACCATCTTTTGGCGCCCGGATCTCCGCTGCGCCGCCTGGTCGAGGGCTCGGGTGTGGCGTCGGCCATCCTGTACGGGCCGCCCGGCAGCGGTAAGACAACGCTGGCCGCGCTCATCTCGCAGGCGACCGGCCGCCGGTTCGAGGCGCTCTCAGCCCTGTCGGCCGGCGTCAAAGACGTTCGGGCGGTGATCGACACCGCGCGCCGGGCGCTGCTGTCCGGGGAGCAGACGGTGCTGTTCATCGACGAGGTGCACCGATTCTCCAAGACCCAGCAGGACGCGCTGCTGTCCGCGGTGGAGAACCGGGTGGTGCTGCTGGTGGCGGCGACCACGGAGAACCCCAGCTTCTCGGTGGTCGCGCCGTTGTTGTCACGCTCGCTGATCCTGCAGTTGCGGCCGCTGAGCGCCGAGGACATCCGCACCGTGGTGCAGCGCGCGATCGACGACCCGCGCGGCCTGGGCGGGCAGATCGCGGTCGCGCCCGAGGCCATCGACCTGCTGGTGCGGTTGGCCGCCGGTGACGCCCGCCGCGCGTTGACCGCGCTGGAGGTCGCCGCCGAGGCGGTCGAGCCCCGCGGCGAGTTGACCGTCGCGGCCGTCGAGCAGTCCCTGGACGAGGCGGCGGTGCGCTACGACCGCGACGGTGACCAGCACTACGACGTCATCAGCGCCTTCATCAAGTCCGTCCGCGGCTCGGACGTTGACGCCGCACTGCACTATCTGGCCCGCATGCTGGTCGCCGGTGAGGACCCACGGTTTGTCGCGCGCCGGCTGATGATCCTGGCCAGCGAGGACATCGGCATGGCCGACCCGGCCGCGCTGCAGGTCGCGGTTGCGGCCGCGCAGACGGTGGCGCTGATCGGCATGCCCGAGGCGCAGCTCACCCTGGCGCACTGCACGATTTATCTGGCCAGTGCGCCGAAGTCGAACGCGGTCACCTCGGCGCTGGCCGCGGCGATGGCCGACATCAGGGCCGGCAAAGCCGGTCTGGTTCCGCCCCATCTTCGCGACGGGCACTATTCGGGTGCGGCCGGACTGGGCAACGCGCAGGGCTACAAGTACTCGCACGACCACCCGGATGGTGTTGTCGCACAACAATATCCACCGGATGAGCTGGTAGGGGTCGACTACTACCGGCCTAGCGGCCGCGGGGGTGAACGCGAGATGGCCGGCCGGCTGGACCGGCTGCGCGCGATCATCCGCCGCACGCGGGGTTAGACCAGCTCGGGCACCCGCAGGTGAGCGATCGCCAGCTCGAACTCGGCGACGTCGATCACCTCGGCGCCCAGGTCGCGCACCCGCCTGCTGCGAAGTTCGCTGGCGCGGTCGCGGTTGCGGGCCATCGCCTCCATGGAGTCGAACGTGGAGCAGGTCACGGCGCGGCGGCAGGCGGGGTGGTCGACCATCAGGCTGGCGCTGCAGAACCCGTCGAGATCCGCCAGCTCGGGCAGCACCGCCATCCGGTAGAAGTCCAGCGACCGGCTGAGCTGATCCGGCACCACTTTGAGCCAGGTGGCTCGCACACACGCGCCGGGGCGGGAGGGATGGTCGCGGTGCAGCAACGGGATGTCCCATTCCTCGACCCGCGCGCTGCCGTCGAACATCAGCGCGGCGCGGTCCCGGATGGGTGCCACCCGCTCGGCGCTGCCGCGCATCGCTTCCATGGTTTCCCACGAGCTGGTGGCGATGCAGGTGCCGGCTTGCCGGTCGACCAACAGCGATAGCCCCACACACCCATCGATCTCGGTGAGGGCGGGCATGACGACGTCGCGAACGTGCGCAATACCGATGTCGACCGACAGGGGTTGCGCCTGGATGGTAGTGGAGCGTGCATACACGGTTGACCCCTCCTATGTCGGGGCGGCACCCCGGTGGCGCCACCGGTCCCACCCGTTACCTTCCTCCTGCCGGTTACTCGCCGCAATGCTTTCGGAAAGCTTCTGGCGGCCGTTGGATGCTGTGTCAGCGCTCACAATGGATTGGCTGGCCTCAAGGCTCGCGCCGTAGGCTTGGCCGGGTGCATACCGATGTGCTGGACGTGGACACCTCGCGCCGCCGAATCGTCGATCTGACCGAGGCGGTGCGCGGGTTCTGCTGGTCGCGCGGGGACGGCCTGTGCAACGTGTTCGTCCCGCACGCCACGGCCGGGGTGGCCATCATCGAGACGGGCGCCGGTTCCGACGACGACCTGGTCGACACGCTGGAGCGGCTGTTGCCGCGCGACGATCGTTACCGGCATTCGCACGGCTCGGCTGGCCACGGCGCCGACCATGTGATGCCGGCGCTCGTCGCGCCGTCGGTGACGGTTCCGGTGTCGGCCGGTGAGCCGATGCTGGGCACGTGGCAAAGCGTCGTCCTGGTCGACCTGAACCGGGACAACCCGCAACGCTCGGTCCGGCTGAGCTTTCTGGAGGGTTAGCGCCCCGGTGTCCGTCGCGCCGGGGCAGGTACTGTGAGCGGTCGAAATGCGTCGTTAGACAGGCTTCCCATGCACCGGCGAATAGGCTGGGAGCCAGACGTCGAAGTAACAGGAAGAAGCGACTGGAAAGTGCAGACACACGAGATCAGGAAGCGGTTTCTTGATCATTTCGTGAAGGCGGGCCACACCGAGGTGCCGAGCGCATCGGTGATCCTCGATGACCCCAACCTGCTGTTCGTCAACGCGGGCATGGTCCAGTTCGTGCCCTACTTCTTGGGCGCGCGAACCCCCGAATACTCGACCGCCACCAGCATCCAGAAGTGCATCCGCACCCCCGATATCGACGAGGTCGGTATCACCACCCGGCACAACACGTTCTTTCAGATGGCCGGCAACTTCTCGTTCGGCGACTACTTCAAGCGTCGCGCCATCGAACTGGCCTGGACCCTGTTGACCAACAGCGTCGAGCAGGGCGGTTACGGCCTGGATCCTGAACGCATTTGGACGACGGTCTTTTTCGACGACGACGAGGCCGTGCAGCTGTGGCAGGAGATCGCCGGGCTGCCGGAGGATCGCATCCAGCGCCGCGGCATGGAAGACAATTACTGGTCGATGGGCATCCCTGGCCCGTGCGGCCCGTCCTCGGAGATCTACTACGACCGCGGGCCGGAATTCGGCGTCGAGGGCGGCCCGATCGCCAACGAGGACCGCTACATCGAGATCTGGAATCTCGTGTTCATGCAGAACGAACGCGGCGAGGGCACCGGCAAAGCCGACTTCGAGATCCTGGGCCCGTTGCCCCGCAAGAACATTGACACCGGCATGGGTGTGGAGCGGGTCGCCTTCATCCTGCAGGGCGTGCACAACGTCTACGAGACCGACCTATTACGGCCCGTCATCGATACCGCCGCCGCGCGGGCACCGCGCGGGTACGACGCCGGCAACCACGACGACGACGTGCGCTACCGGGTGATCGCCGACCACAGCCGCACCGCGGCCATTCTGATCGGTGACGGCGTCACGCCCGGCAATGACGGCCGGGGCTACGTGCTGCGCCGGTTGCTGCGCCGGGTGATCCGCTCGGCCAAGCTGCTCGGCATCGAAGGACCCATCGTCGGTGACCTGATGGCCACCGTGCGCGACGCCATGGGCCCGTCATATCCCGAACTCGTCGCCGACTTCGACCGCATCCGGCGCATCGCCGTCGCCGAGGAAACCGCGTTCAATCGCACGCTGGCGGCGGGCTCGAAGCTGTTCGACGAGGTGGCCGGCGCTACCAAATCCTCTGGTGTGAAAGCGATTTCGGGTTCAGAAGCTTTCACCCTGCACGACACCTACGGATTCCCGATCGAGCTCACCCTGGAAATGGCGTCCGAGGCCGGGCTGCAGGTGGACGAACTCGGCTTCCGGGAATTGATGACCGAGCAGCGCCGCCGCGCCAAGGCCGATGCCGCCGCGCGCAAGCACGCGCACGCCGACCTGACCGCCTACCGGGAACTGGTCGACGCCGGGCCCACCGAGTTCACCGGATTCGACGAATTGACCTCCGAGGCAAAGATTCTGGGTATCTTCGTAGACGGCAAGCGGGTTCCGGTGGTCACCCATGGCACCGAAGGGGCCGACCGGGTCGAACTCGTGCTGGACCGCACCCCGCTGTACGCCGAGGCCGGCGGCCAGATCGCCGACGAGGGCGCCATCAGCGGGACGGGCGCCGGACAGAGCGCCCGCGCCGCGGTCACCGATGTGCAGAAGATTGCCAAAACCCTGTGGGTGCACCGGGTTAACGTCGAGTCCGGTGAATTCGTGGAGGGCGACACCGTCGTCGCGGCGGTCGACCCGCAGTGGCGCCGGGGCGCCACCCAGGGGCACTCGGGCACCCACATGGTGCACGCGGCGCTGCGAGAGGTGCTGGGCCCCAACGCCGTTCAGGCCGGATCGCTGAACCGGCCGGGCTACCTGCGCTTCGACTTCAACTGGCAGGGGCCGCTATCCGAGGACCAGCGCACCCAGGTCGAAGAGGTGACGAACCAGGCCGTGCAGGCCGACTTCGAGGTGCATACGTTCACCGAGGAGCTGGAGAAGGCCAAGGCGATGGGCGCGATGGCCATGTTCGGCGAGGCCTACCCCGACGAGGTCCGGGTCGTGGAGATCGGCGGCCCGTTCTCGCTGGAGCTCTGCGGTGGAACCCACGTCCACAACTCGGCGCAGATCGGGCCGGTGACGATCCTGGGCGAATCCTCGGTCGGCTCCGGGGTGCGCCGGGTGGAGGCCTATGTCGGGCTGGAGTCGTTCCGGCACCTGGCCAAGGAGCGCGCGTTGATGGCGGGGCTGGCGTCGTCGCTGAAGGTGCCATCCGACGAGGTGCCCGCCCGGGTGGCCAACCTGGTGGAGCGGCTCAAGGTGGCGGAGAAGGAACTCGAACGCGCCCGCAAAAGCGGGCTCTCCGCAACCGTGGCCAAGGTCGAGCTTGAGCGCAAGGGCAACGTCAATGTGTTCCCGCATCGGACGTCTGGGCAGACCGCATCCGAGCTACGCTCCCTGGTCGTGGGCAAGATTCGCCAACAAACCAGCGACCCCGCGGTGGTCGTGCTCATCTCTGAAAACGATGGCGACGCCGTCCCCTACGCCGTCGCTGTCAATCAGGCCGCTCAAGATCTCGGGCTTCGCGCTAACGACCTTGTCAAGCAACTCTCGCAGGCCGTCGATGGGCGCGGCGGAGGCAATGCAGAGCTGGCGCAGGGCTCCGGCAAGGATCCGAGCGCCATCGATGAGGCGCTTGACGCGGTCCGCGAAGAGATCGTCAGAGCGCAGGGCCTCTGAGTGGTCTCAGTACAGCACCGCGTGCCTGACCGGCCCGGCGATCCTCACCAGGACCCTGGACGGGGACGACGGCTCGGCATCGACGTGGGCAGCGTCCGCATCGGCGTGGCCTGCAGCGACCCCGATGCCATCCTGGCCACCCCCGTCGAAACCGTCCGCCGCGACCGCAACGGCAAACACTTGCGGCGGCTGGCCGCACTGGCCGCCGAATTCGAGGCCGTCGAGGTGGTCGTCGGGCTGCCGCGCACGCTGGCCGATCGCACCGGGCCGTCGGCGGTCGACGCGATCGAGGTGGCCGACGCGTTGGCCCAGCGGATCGCGCCCACCCCGGTGCGGCTGGCCGACGAGCGATTGACCACCGTGGCCGCGCAGCGATCGCTGCGCGCGGCCGGGGGGCGGGCCCAGGAACAGCGTGCGGTGATCGATCAGGCGGCGGCGGTGGCGATCCTGCAGAGTTGGCTGGATCAGCGGCGCGCGGCGGTGGCGGGGGAGCTCAGCGATGGTTGACAGCGCACGGCGGGAACGAGCCGAGCCCGAGGCGGTGGGCGCGCCGTCCCGGCGCAGGTCGAGCCGCGTCGCCCGCAATCAAGCCGAGCGGGGCCGCCGGCGGCGGCGCTTCGCCGGCAAGATCGCGCTCGCACTGTTCGTCGTGGTGGTGCTCGCCGGCGTGTTACTGGGCGGCAAGCTGTGGCACACGCTATTCGGGCCCGGTGACGACTACAGCGGTAGCGGCAAGCGGGACCTGGTGATTCAGGTTCAGCCCGGCGACTCGACCACCAACATCGGCGAGACACTGCAGAAACAGCAGGTCATCAAGACGGTGCGGACCTTCGTCAACGCCGCGCACGGCAACAGCGCCATCAATTCGATTCAGCCCGGCTTCTACCGGATGCGCACCGAAATCCCGGCGGCCAACGCCGTCGCGCGGCTGGCCGACCCGAACAGCCGGGTGGGCCGGCTGGTCATCCCGGAAGGACGTCAGCTCGACGACACCACCGACATGAAGACCAACGTGGTGACGCCAGGAATCCTGACGCTGATCTCGCGCGCCACCTGCGTGGATCTCGACGGTGACACGCGCTGCGCTGCGGTGCAGGACCTGCGCGCGGCCGCGACCAACAGCAACGCCGCGGCGCTGGCGGTGCCGCCGTGGGCGCTCGAGCCGGTCAATGAGCTCGGCAGGGACCACCGCCGGATCGAGGGCCTGATCGCGCCCGGCACGTTCAACGTCGACCCATCCGCTTCGCCAGAGAGCATCCTGACCACCCTGATCGGGGCCGGAGCCGAGGAGTACGTGAAGTCCGGGCTGGTGGATACCGCCCAGGCCATGGGCCTGTCGCCGTACGACATCCTGGTGGTGGCATCGCTGGTGCAGCAGGAATCCAACTCCCAGGACTTCGCCAAGGTCGCGCAGGTCATCTACAACCGCCTGCACGCCCACCACACGCTCGAGTTCGACTCGACGGTCAACTACCCGCTGGACCGCCGCGAGGTGGCAACCAGCGACGCCGACCGGGCCCAGAAGACGCCGTGGAACACCTACGTGTCGCAGGGTTTGCCGGCCACCGCGATCTGTTCGCCCGGTACCGACGCGCTGAACGCCGCCGAGCACCCGCAGCCCGGTGACTGGCTGTACTTCGTCACCATCGACGCTCAGGGCACGACGCTGTTCACCCGCGACTATCAACAACACCTGGCCAACATCGAGCTGGCTAAGCACAACGGTGTCCTCGACAGCACCCCCCGCTAGCGCGGCCCCTCGCAGGGCGGCTGTGCTCGGCAAGCCGATCGCCCACTCGAAATCCCCGCAATTGCACCTGGCCGCGTACCGCGCGCTCGGTCTGGCCCACTGGACCTACGACCGCATCGAATGCGACGCCGAGCAGCTGCCGGGCGTCGTCGGCGGATTCGGGCCCGAATGGGTGGGGGTGTCGGTGACCATGCCCGGCAAGTTCGCCGCCCTGCGGTTCGCCGACGAGCGCACCGACCGTGCGCAGCGGGTGGGCTCGGCCAACACCCTGGTGCGCACGCCGACGGGCTGGCGGGCCGACAACACCGACATCGACGGGGTCGCCGGGGCGCTCGGCAGTGCCTCTGGATGGGCGCTCGTCTGTGGATCGGGCGGCACCGCGCCAGCCGCGGTCGCCGGCCTGACCCAACTGGGCGTCGCCGGTATCACCGTGGTGGCCCGCAATCCCGACAAGGCGGCCCGGTTGGTGGACCTGGGCAACGGGCTGGGTGTGCCGACCCGGTTCTGCGACCTGGACGGCGACGGGCTGGTCGACGAGGTGGCGGGCGCCGAAGTGCTGGTCAGCACCATCCCGGCGGACGTGGCCGAACGCTACATCGGCACCTTCGAACGCATCGGTGTGCTGCTGGACGCCGTCTACGATCCGTGGCCCACGCCGCTGGCGGCCGCGGTCAGCGCCGCGGGCGGCCGGGTGGTCAGCGGTCTGCAGATGCTGCTGCACCAGGCTTTCGCGCAGGTGGAACAGTTCACCGGGCTGCCCGCGCCGCGCGAGGCTATGACTTGCGCGGTGCCCGCACCGGATTAGCCTGCCGCGCATGCGGATTGCGGCGGCGTGTCTGGTGCTGGCCTGGTTGGCCGCGTTGAGTTGCTATGACATCCGCGAACGACGCCTGCCCAACGCGCTGACACTGAGCGGGGCCGCGGCGGTCCTTGCCGTCGCGACGGTTGCCGGGCGCGGGTCACCGGCGCTGGCCGGAACCGTGGCCTTGACCGCTATCTACCTGGTGGTGCACTGGGCGGCGCCGGGCGGAATGGGCGCCGGTGACGTCAAGCTTGCTCTCGGTCTGGGCGCGCTGACCGGTTGCTTCGGGGTCGGCGCCTGGTTTCTGGCGGCGTTGGGCGCGCCGCTGCTGACCGCGGTGGTTGGGGCGCTCGCCCGGGTTCGCCGCGGTGCCAACGACACGGCCACGGTGCCGCACGGGCCGTCGATGTGTCTGGCCAGTGCGGCGGGCGTGGGGCTGGCGCTGCTGTGACGCCCCTCAGTTCGGCGCGGCGGTGGTGCGCAGCAGCGGCAACAATTGGTCGCCCAGCCTGACCGTCTCGGATTTGTACGGGGTGTCCGACAACACGAAATGGCTGACGCCGAGGTCGGCGTATTTGCGCAATGCGGCGGCGACTTCGACGGCCGAGCCGACCAGCCATGTGGTGCCGGCACCCTCCCCGCCGTACTTGCTCGGCGTCGTATACAGGCAGGAATCAAGCACTTCTGAGCACCCGGCAAGGTCGTTGAGCCGCCGCTGCCCCTCGGACCCCGCTGGGTCGTGCAGTAGCAACATGGTCGGCGTGCCGGCCAGCTTGGCGACCTTCGCCTCGGCGTCGCGCCAGGCCTGCTCGGACGTGTCGCGCACCAGCGTGGTCACCCGAAGGCCGAATTCCAGTGGCGCGTGTTCGCGACCGAGCTTGTCGGACAACGACTTCAGCCTGTCGATGCGTTCGGCGATGCCCTCCAGTGACTCGCCCCAGAACAGTTGAACATCGGCGTCGGTGGCGGCGACCTGCTCGGCGGTCGCCGATGCTCCGCCGAAGTAGAGCTTCGGGAACCGGCCGTCGGCCGCACCGAGCGGGCGCGGCTGCAACGTCGAGTGTTCGACGGTGAAGAATTCGCCGCGGAAGGTGACGTCGTCCTCGCTCCACAACCGGCGAACCAGCCGCATGAATTCGCGGGTGCGGTCGTAGCGGCGTGCTTTATCGACTTCGGCGTCGCCATACGCGGCCGAGTCATCGGCACCGCTCACGATGTTGATCAACAGCCGGCCGTCGTTGAGCCGATCCAGGGTTGCCGCCGCGCTGGCGAAATGGGCCGGATGCCAGTAACCGGGGCGGACCGCCACCAGCGGGGCGAAGTTGGTGGTGCGCGCGGCGATTGCGGTCGCGACGGTGAAAGTGTCCGGCCGGCCCCAGCCGGTGCCGATCAGCGCGCCTTCCCAGCCGTGTTGCTCGGCGCGCAGCGCCAGGTCGACCGAATAGTCCAGACTTCCCCAGCCGTCGACGGTGTCGTCGCCTCGATGGCCCGGCTCGACGGTATTCGGTATGTACCAGAGAAGTTGACCCACCAGGCAACATGGTGGCACATGACCGCGATGGCGTGGCCCGGCTTCGCGGCTTATCTCATGGTCAGCGCAGGAATCAGCACGGATGAAAGTCGACGCGTAGGCGGACCTGCCTGCGAGCAGTTTCTTCTGACCCGTGCCGCGCGCGGACCCACTACCGCCGCGGACTGCGCGAATCGGCTTTTCGGATCTCGACATGGGAAGATGGGACTCGTGTTGCGTTGGATCACTGCTGGGGAGTCGCATGGCCGCGCGCTGGTGGCCGTGCTCGAAGGCATGGTCGCCGGTGTGGAGATCACCTCCCTCGACATTGGCGAACAGCTGGCCCGGCGCCGCCTCGGTTACGGTCGCGGCGCGCGGATGGCGTTCGAGCGTGACGCGGTGAGCGTGCTGTCCGGGGTGCGTCACGGCGTCACGCTGGGTGGACCCATCGCCGTCGAGATCGGCAATACCGAATGGCCGAAGTGGGAGACCGTGATGGCCGCCGACCCGGTCGACCCGGGAGAGCTGGCGGACAGCGCGCGCAATGCGCCGCTCACCCGGCCGCGGCCCGGCCACGCCGACTACGCAGGCATGCTGAAGTACGGCTTCGACGACGCCCGGCCGGTACTGGAGCGGGCGAGCGCCCGCGAGACCGCGGCCCGCGTAGCGGCGGCCACGATCGCCCGCTCGTTCCTGCGTCAGGCGCTTGGCGTCGAGGTGCTCTCGCACGTGATCGCGATCGGCCCGTCGGCGCCCTACGAGGGCCCACCGCCGGGCCCGGGCGACCTGCCCGCGATCGACGCCAGCCCGGTGCGCGCCTTCGACAAGGCGGCCGAGGAGGCGATGATCGCCGAAATCGAAGCCGCCAAGAAGGACGGCGACACGCTCGGCGGTGTGGTCGAAGTGGTGGCCTTGGGCCTGCCGGTCGGGCTGGGCTCGTTCACCAGCGGCGACAACCGGCTGGACAGCCAGCTCGCCGCGGCCGTCATGGGCATCCAGGCGATCAAGGGCGTCGAGATCGGCGACGGTTTCGAGACGGCACGTCGCCGCGGCAGCCGCGCCCACGACGAGATGTACCCCGGCCCCGACGGCGTGGTCCGCTCGACCAACCGCGCGGGCGGCCTGGAAGGCGGCATGACGAACGGCCAGCCGCTGCGGGTGCGCGCCGCGATGAAGCCCATCTCCACGGTGCCGCGGGCGCTGGCCACCGTCGACATGGCGACCGGCGACGAGGCCGTCGCGATCCACCAGCGCTCGGACGTGTGCGCGGTGCCGGCCGCCGGCGTGGTGGTCGAGGCCATGGTGGCGCTGGTGCTGGCCCGGGCGGCGCTGCAGAAGTTCGGCGGCGATTCGTTGGCCGAAACCCGCCGCAACGCCGAGGCCTACCGACAGGCGATCGCCGAGCGGGAGTCGCCGGCCGCCCGGGGTACCGCGTAATGGCGCCCCAAGCGGTCCTGGTGGGTCTGCCGGGGTCGGGCAAGTCCACCATCGGCCGGCGGCTGTCCAAGGCACTCGGTGTCGATTTCCTGGACACCGATGTGGCCATCGAGCAGCAGACCGGGCGCCGCATCGCCGACATCTTCGCCACCGACGGCGAGCCGGAATTCCGCCGCATCGAGGAAGGCGTGGTGCGCGCCGCGCTGGCCGACCACGACGGCGTGGTGTCACTCGGGGGCGGCGCGGTCACCAGCCCAGGGGTGCGTGCGGCGCTCGCCGGCCACACCGTTATCTACCTGGAGATCAGCGCCACCGAAGGCGTGCGGCGCACCGGCGGCAACGCCGTGCGTCCGCTGCTGGCCGGGCCCGATCGCGCCGATAAGTACCGCGCGCTGCTGGCCGAACGCAGCCCGCTGTACCGGCGGGCGGCGACCATCCGCGTCGACACCAACCGGCGCAACCCCGGCGCGGTGGTCCGCTACATCGTGTCGCGGTTGCAGGCTCCCGCCGGGGCCGCCACATGACCGGCCCCGGCGATCCGGTGACCATCAAGGTCGCCGTCGACCCGCCCTACCCGGTGATCATCGGGACCGGCTTGCTGGGCGAGCTGGACGAACTGCTCTGCGGCCGGCACAAGGTGGCCATCGTGCATCAACCGGTGCTCACGGAGACCGCCGAGGTGATCCGAAGCCGGTTGGCGGACAAGGGTGTTGACGCGCACCGCATCGAAATCCCGGACGCCGAGGAGGGCAAGGACCTCCCGGTGGTGGGCTTCTTGTGGGAAGTCTTGGGCCGAATCGGGATCGGGCGCAAAGACGCATTGGTCAGCCTCGGTGGCGGAGCGGCCACCGACGTCGCCGGGTTCGCGGCGGCCACCTGGCTGCGCGGCGTCGACATCGTGCACGTGCCCACCACGTTGCTCGGCATGGTCGACGCGGCCGTCGGTGGCAAGACCGGGATCAACACCGACGCGGGCAAAAACCTGGTCGGATCGTTCCATCAGCCACACGCCGTTCTGGTCGACCTGTCGACGCTGCAGACGTTGCCGGCCAACGAACTCGTCGCGGGAATGGCCGAAATCGTCAAGGCGGGATTCATCGCCGATCCGGTGATTCTCGACCTCATCGAGGCCGATCCGCAGGCCGCGGTCGACCCGTCGGGTAACGTGCTGGCGGAGCTGATCCGTCGCGCGATCGCCGTCAAGGCAGAGGTTGTCGCTGCCGACGAGAAAGAGTCGGAGCTGCGCGAAATCCTCAACTACGGACACACTTTGGGCCACGCGATCGAGCGTCGCGAGCGCTACCAATGGCGGCACGGCGCCGCGGTGTCGGTGGGTTTGGTCTTCGCCGCCGAGCTGGCCCGGCTGGCCGGCCGCCTCGACGACACCACCGCGCAGCGGCACCGCACCATCCTGTCCGCGCTCGGCCTGCCGGTCAGCTACGACGCCGACGCGTTGCCGGAGTTGCTGGAATACATGGCGGGAGACAAGAAGTCGCGCGCCGGGGTGCTGCGGTTCGTGGTCCTCGACGGCCTGGGCAAGCCGGGCCGGATGGCCGGCCCCGACCCGTCGCTGTTGGCGGCCGCCTATGCCGGACTCGCGGAGGTGTCATGACCACGACGGTGAACGTCATCAACGGCCCGAACCTGGGCCGGCTGGGCCGGCGCGAGCCCGACGTTTACGGCGACACGACACACGATCGACTGGCCGCGCTGATCGAACGGGAAGCCGACACGCTCGGCCTCAAAGCCGTTGTGCGACAAAGCGATAACGAAGCAGAACTGCTGGACTGGATCCATTCGGCCGCCGACGCGGGCGAACCCGTGATCCTCAACGCCGGCGGGCTCACCCACACATCGGTGGCGCTGCGCGATGCGTGCGCGGAGTTGAGTGGCCCTCTGATCGAGGTGCACATCTCCAATGTCCATGCGCGCGAGGAGTTTCGGCGACACTCCTACCTCAGCCCGGTCGCGACCGGCGTGATCGTCGGGCTGGGAGTGCAGGGTTATCTGCTCGCCCTGCGCTATCTGGCCGGGGAGCCCGGCGCCCAAAGCTAGCCCTTGTCGTGTTCCCTGCCGTGCCTGGTGTGCTCGTCGCCGGTGCGGATCACCTCGGTCTTCGGGTCGTCCTCGGGCTTGGCGATCGTTTCGGTCGGTGATTCGGTGGTGGCCACCTTGTCGGTGGGCGCCTCGCGCTCGGCCGTGGCGACCGCCGCGGTCCGCGCCTCGGTGTGGGCACCGGACGTCTGCGCGGGAATCTCGCCGGTGGGCGCGTCGTCGGCGCGCGCCGCGGAGAACACGTCGGTGTCACCGTCGCGCTCTCGTTTTTCGTCAAGGCCGTGGTGTTTCTCCGGAGTCTTCTCGAACTGCCGGTCCACCCGCCAGCGCCCGATGGTCACGCCGATGATTGCGGGCACGAAGACGCACAGCGCGGTGAAGGCCGCAAAGGTCGTCAGCTCGTTGAGCAGCCCGCCGGTGTACAGGCCCTTGTAGAAGAGCGCGAGCAGCCAGGTAACGGCGCCACTGAGCACACCGGCCAGCAGGCCGGCCAGCAGCCAGGTCATCGCCAGGTCGCCGCGGCGATCGGGGTCCGGGTTGGCGCGGGCGTCGGCCCGGCCGTCGAGAACCCCCCATACGGCCACGCCGATGATGAACAGAATCAGCAGCACCGCACTGATCAGCCCGGCCTGCGTCTGCCACGCGTTGATCAGTGCGCCTTGGAACAATCGGAGGACGACCATCGCCGCGGCGTAGACCAATCCGCGCAACATCCAGTTACTCATGGCCCAAAAGCGTAGCGAGTACCGTCAAGACCCGTGACACATTCACAGCGTCGGGACAGGCTCAGAGCGCGACTCGAGGCCAGCGGATTGGATGCGCTGCTGGTCACGGACCTGGTGAACGTCCGGTACCTCTCCGGTTTTACCGGGTCCAACGGCGCGTTGCTGGTGTTCGCCGACGATCGCGGCCCCGTGCTGGCCACCGATGGGCGCTACCGAACCCAGGCCGCCGAGCAGGCGCCGGACCTCGAAGTCGCGATCGAACGGGCGCTGGGACGCTACCTGGTGGCGCAGGCCGCCGAGGCGGGTGCGCAGAAGCTGGGCTTTGAAAGCAACGTGGTGACCGTCGACGGATTCGACGCCCTGACCCGCGAGCTGGACGAGCGGAAGTCGGCCACCGAGCTGGTCAAGGCGGCCGGAACCGTCGAAGCATTGCGAGAGGTCAAAGACGCCGGTGAGGTCGCCCTGCTGCGGCTGGCCTGTGAGGCGGCCGACGCCGCACTGACCGATCTGGTGGCGCGGGGCGGCCTGCGGCCCGGCCGGACCGAACGCGAGGTCAGCCGCGAGCTGGAGGCCCTGATGGTGGACCACGGCGCCGACGCGATCTCGTTCGAGACCATCGTGGCCGCGGGGCCGAATTCGGCGATCCCGCATCACCGCCCCACCGACGCGGTGCTCGCCGGCGGCGATTTCGTCAAGATCGACTTCGGTGCGCTGGTCGGCGGTTATCACTCCGACATGACCCGCACCTTCGTGCTCGGCATGGCCGCCGACTGGCAGCTGGAGATCTACCAGCTGGTCGCCGACTCGCAGCGGGCCGGCCGGGAGGCGCTGCACGCCGGGGCCGACCTGCGCGAGGTGGACGCCGCGGCCCGCCAGGTGATCGCCGACGCCGGTTATGGCGAGCAGTTCAGCCACAGTCTGGGCCACGGCGTGGGCCTGGAAATCCACGAGGCGCCGGGCATCGGCGCCACGTCCACCGGCACGTTGCTGGCCGAATCCGTGGTGACCGTGGAACCCGGCGTCTACCTGCCCGGTCGCGGCGGGGTGCGTATCGAGGACACGCTGGTGGTGCCGGAGGAGGCTCGTGGCATGCCCCCGGAACTGCTGACCAAGTTCCCCAAGGAGCTGACTGTTTTGACGTAGCGCCGCTGATGCACGGCTTCGCCGGGGGTTGCCCCCGCGAGTCACCGTCCGACCCGGGCCCCGGGGGCGCGGCCGCGGAGCGCTCTAAACTGGCCGACAAGTCACAGACAGTTCCGATAGACGACTGTCCAACGTCCGAGGAGATATACCGAACCGTGGCAAGCACTGCCGATTTCAAGAATGGACTGGTGCTGGTGATCGACGGCCAGCTGTGGCAGATCGTCGAGTTCCAGCACGTCAAACCGGGCAAGGGCCCCGCCTTCGTGCGGACCAAGCTGAAGAACGTGCTCTCCGGCAAGGTCGTCGACAAGACGTACAACGCCGGCGTGAAGGTGGAGACCGCCACCGTCGACCGGCGCGACAGCACCTACCTGTACCGCGACGGCTCGGACTTCGTGTTCATGGACAGCCAGGACTACGAGCAGCACCCGCTGCCCGAGTCGTTGGTCGGCGACGGCGCCCGGTTCCTGCTGGAGGGCCTGCCGGTGCAGGTGGCGTTCCACAACGGGGCTCCGTTGTACCTCGAGCTGCCCGTGTCGGTCGAGATGGTGGTCACGCACACGGAGCCGGGCCTGCAGGGCGACCGGTCCAGTGCCGGCACCAAGCCCGCGACCGTCGAGACCGGGGCCGAGATCCAGGTGCCGCTGTTCATCAACACGGGAGACAAGCTGAAGGTCGACACGCGGGACGGCAGCTATCTGGGGCGCGTCAACGCGTGAGCAGACCCGTCAGGGGACGCCATCAGGCCCGCAAACGTGCCGTCGACCTGTTGTTCGAAGCCGAGGCCCGTGGGCTGAGCCCGGCGGAGGTTGTCGACGTCCGCACCGGGCTTGCCGAAACGAACCCCGAAGTCGCGCCCCTGCAGCCGTATACGGCCGCGGCGGCCCGGGGCGTCGGCGAACACGCCGCGCACATCGACGACCTGATCAGCTCGCATCTGCAGGGCTGGACGCTAGACCGGCTGCCCGCCGTGGACCGCGCCATCCTGCGGGTCGCGGTCTGGGAGCTGTTGTATGCCGACGACGTGCCGGAGCCGGTCGCCGTCGACGAGGCCGTCCAGCTGGCCAAGGAGCTGTCCACCGACGACTCGCCGGGCTTCGTCAACGGGGTCCTCGGCCACGTCATGCTGGTGACGCCGCAGATCAGGGCGGCCGCCCAGGCGGTTCGGGGTGCGTTGGGTTCCGACACCGCCGGCACACCGAAGGACCACGGACCCCAGCCATGACCCGGTTGGAGCTGCGTCTGCTCGTGGCGGCCGTCCTGGCCGCGACGGTGGTGCTGGGTGCGGTGATCTGCGCCGCCTACGGGCTGGCCATCGTCGCCTCGGTGCTTTCGATTTACGCGCTCGGCGTGGGCGCCTGGCTGTATCACTGCGTCGAACGGGTGGCCGTCGCACGCCGCATCAGCACGGTGCGCTCGGCGGCCAAGCCGCTGCAGCCGCTGCTGCCGGTGATGGCCGCGATCATGGCGCTGACTCAGGGCGTGGTGCGGTCGCTGTCCGATGTCACCGAGTTGCCGGTCCGGCGCTGGGAGCTGCCCATGCTGCGGTGGGCGGACGGCGCCCGGGGCAGGCGCGTCATCGACGGTGACGTGGAAAGTGGCGACGAGGCGGACCACTGATCAAGCTGGGGTGAAATGACCACTTGGGTGGCGCAGCGGGTTCACAATACGAACGGCACGTCAGCGGCGGCGATCCGAGAAGAACAGGTGAGGTCATGATTCGATACAGCACCCAGCCGCGACGACTTCGGGTGTCCGCATTGGCGGCCGTGGCCAACCCGTCATACGCCCGGGTCGACACCTGGAACCTGCTCGATGACGCCTGCCGCCATCTCGCCGAGGTGGACCTCGCCGGACTGGACAAGGCCCACGACGTGGCGCGGGTGAAACGGCTCATGGACCGCATCGCCGCCTACGAGCGGTACTGGCTGTACCCCGGTGCGGCGAATCTGGCGATCTTCCGCGCCCACCTGGAGAGCCTGTCCACAGTGCGGCTCACCGAAGAGGTTTCCTTGGCCGTGCGGTTGCTGAGTGAATACGGCGACCGCGCAGGGCTTTTCGATACCTCGGCGCCGCTGGACGACCAGGAGCTGGTCGCCCAGGCCAAGCAGCAGCACTTCTACACTGTGCTGCTCGCCGACGACGCCCCGAGCACGGCGCCGGACAGCCTGGCCGAGTGCTTGCGCGCGCTGCGCTACCCGTCCGACGATGTGCAGTTCGAAATCCTGGTGGTTCCCAGCGTCGAGGACGCCATCACCGCGGTCGCGCTGAACGGGGAGATTCAGGCCGCGATCATCCGCGACGACCTGCCGCTTCGGTCCCGCGACCGGTTGCCCTTGATGAACACGTTGCTCGGGCCCAACGAGGATGCGGGAGACGTCATTCCGGACCGCGCCAACGATTGGGTGGAGTGCGGCGAGTGGATCAGGGAGCTGCGGCCCCACATCGACCTGTATCTGCTGACCGACGAGTCGATCGCCGCCGGCGATGACATCGAGCCCGACGTCTACGACCGGACGTTCTACCGGCTCAACGACGTCACCGACCTACACAGCACGGTGCTCGCCGGACTGCGAAACCGCTACGCCACACCGTTTTTCGACGCATTGCGTGCGTATGCCGCGGCGCCGGTCGGCCAATTCCACGCCCTGCCCGTCGCGCGCGGCGCCAGCATCTTCAACTCCAGGTCACTGCAGGACATGGGGGAGTTCTACGGCCGCAACATCTTCATGGCCGAAACCTCCACCACCTCCGGTGGCCTCGACTCGCTGCTGGACCCGCACGGCAACATCAAAAAGGCGATGGACAAGGCCGCGAAGACGTGGAACGCCGACCACACCTACTTCGTCACCAACGGGACGTCGACCGCCAACAAGATCGTGGTGCAGTCGCTGACCCGGCCCGGCGACATCGTGCTGATCGACCGCAACTGCCACAAGTCGCACCACTACGGACTGGTGCTGGCCGGTGCCTACCCGCTGTATCTGGACGCGTATCCGCTGCCGCAGTTCGCGATCTACGGCGCGGTGTCGCTGCGCACCATCAAGCAGACGCTGCTGGATCTGGAGGCGGCCGGTCAGCTGCACCGGGTGCGCATGCTGCTGCTGACCAACTGCACCTTCGACGGGGTCGTCTGCAACCCGCTGCAGGTCATGCAGGAGGTGCTGGCGATCAAGCCCGATATCTGTTTCCTGTGGGACGAGGCGTGGTACGCGTTCGCCACCGCCGTGCCGTGGGCCCGGCAGCGGACAGCGATGGTGTCTGCCGAGCGTCTCGAGCAGATGCTGGCATCGCCGGAATACGTTGAGGAATACCGGAAATGGGCCGCGTCCATGGACGGGATGGACCGGTCGGAGTGGATCGAGCGCAAGCTGATGCCCGACCCGGCCACCGCGCGGGTGCGCGTGTATGCCACGCACTCCACGCACAAATCGCTCTCGGCGCTGCGGCAGGCGTCGATGATCCACGTGCGCGACCAGGATTTCAACGCGCTCACCCGCGATTCGTTCGGGGAAGCGTTTTTGACCCACACCTCGACGTCACCGAACCAGCAGTTGCTGGCGTCCCTGGACCTGGCCCGGCGCCAGGTCGACATCGAAGGCTTCCAACTGGTCCGGCAGGTCTACGACATGGCGCTGGTCTTCCGGCACCGGGTGCGTAAAGACCGGCTGATCAGCAAGTGGTTCCGGATCCTCGACGAATCGGACCTGGTGCCTGAGGAGTTTCGGGAGTCCGCGGTCAGCTCGACCGCTTCGATCAGGCAGGGCGCCCTGGCCGAGTGGAACGAGGCGTGGCGATCCGACCAGTTCGTGCTGGATCCGACGCGCGTCACGCTCTTTGTCGGCACGACCGGAATGAACGGCTACGACTTCCGCGAGAAGATCCTGATGGAGCGATTCGGCATCCAGATCAACAAGACGTCGATCAACAGCGTGCTGCTGATCTTCACGATCGGAGTCACATGGTCGAGCGTGCACTATTTGCTCGACGTGTTGCGAAGGGTGGCAATCGATTTCGACCGCATCGAGAAGGCGGCCAGCGTCGCCGACCGCGCGTTGCAGGAGCGTCATGTAGAGGAGATCACCGAGGATCTGCCGCATCTACCCGACTTCAGTGAATTCGACGTCGCCTTCAAGCCTGTCGATGAGTGCAGGTTCGGCGACATGCGCTCGGCCTTCTACGCAGGATACGAAGAATCCGATCGCGAGCATGTGCTGATCGGCACCGCCGGACGGCGGCTGGCCGAGGGCAAAACCCTGGTGTCGACCACGTTCGTGGTGCCCTACCCACCGGGATTCCCGGTGCTGGTGCCCGGCCAGGTGGTCTCCAAGGAGATCGTCTACTTCCTGGCCCAGCTCGACGTCAAAGAAATCCACGGCTACAACCCCGATCTCGGGCTGTCGGTCTTCACCGAGACGGCGCTGGCCCGAATGGAAGCGCAACGCAATGCCGCGATGGCGGCGGTGGGTTCGGTGACCGCGCATTTCGAGCTGCCCGCGGACGCGTCCGGAACCAACGGGGCACGCGACGACGCTGCTGATGCCGTGCCATCGGTCGCCGACAGCTGAGCGATCAACCGGTCGTCGGAGTCGGGTTCGCGCCGCACGTGGTGCGGGCAGAGGTGTGCGGTGCGCCCGGCGACCAGTCGGCGATGCCTCGCCGGATCCCCTGAAGAAGTGCGTCCCTGCCCGCAGGAGCCGTCTGGTTGCAACTCGAACTGAGAGTGTTGAACGGGCTTGGGTCGGCACCGGCCGGGGACGCTCCCAGGGCAGCGCAGCCGAACACGACCGCCGCGCCGACCAGTATTCGGGTGATCGCACGATCGTTACGACGCACAGGGCGTGCAGTACCAAGCATGACGCCACGAGGGTAGGACGCGGCCGCTGAGAGGCCGCTGAGAACGCGCTGAGCTCGATGTTTTCACCCGGGCCGACGGGCCTGCAGAATCGAGGACGTGCGGATATCCGGTGTCTGGCCGTCTCGGCGAAGCGGGCGAGGGCGTTCGTGGCACCTCGCGCACCTGGGCATCTCGGCCCGCTCGGCGGCCGTGTCGGCGATCGTCGTGCTGTGTGCGCTGGGCGTGGCCGGCGCGGGGCTGGACGCGGTCTTGTACCGCAAGTTGCTGGCGGGCGTCGACTACGCGGCCGCCGAAAGGGTCCGCGACATCACCAAGGCGCTGCAGTCCGATTCGCTCGACGACCTCGACAACGCGGTGCTGCACACCGACCAGCGGGTGGTCGCAACCCAATTGATCGGTCCGGATGGCAACGTGGTCAAGCGATCCGGCTCGGCGCCGAAAACACCGCTGGTCGCCGCGAGCGAGTTCGACTTCAGCCTGCGTCGCGGCCTGCCCGACGACGCGGTGGCCGGTGACGACATGCGTGTCAGTGGTCAAAAAGTCGCAACCCGGTCCGGTGTGTACACGGTGCTGGTGGGGGGAGGCAGCGAGGCGGTCGAGGCGACCGCGCGGACTCTGGCGATCCTGTTGGCCTGCAGCGCACCGGTGATCGTCGGGGCGGTGGCGGGGGCAACCTATTGGCTGGTGCGACGGTCGCTTCAGTCGGTGGACGCCATCCGGACCAGGGTGGCCGACATCTCGACGTCCGATCTGGCCGAGCGGGTACCGGTGCCGGACAGGCAGGACGAGATCGCGGCCCTGGCCGTCACCATGAACGAGATGCTCTCGCGCCTGGAAGCGGGTCACCGTGCGCAGCAACGCTTTGTCGGCGACGCGTCACACGAATTGCGCAGCCCGCTGGCCACCATCATCTCCGGGCTGGAAGTGGCCGAGGCGCATCCCGATCTGCTCGACGCCGAACTGGCGGTCAACACCTTGCTGCCCGAGGCGCGGCGCATGCACACCCTGATCGAAGATCTGCTGCTGCTGGCCCGCGCCGACGAGCAGACGTTGCTCCGGCGCAAAGAGCAGGTGGCACTCGATGACCTCGCGCACGCCGAAGTCGACCGT
>NZ_DASUHS010000162.1:0-12607 GCF_036273375.1 Mycobacterium sp.
TCCTCGACGAGAATCGGGCTTTCGCAGAGCTTTTTCGGGATGTCGACGAATCCACGCCCGTGCCCACCTGCCCGGGCTGGACCCTGCGACAACTATTCCGCCACGTCGGCCGCGGCGATCGCTGGGCGGCGCAGATCGTGCGCGAGCGACTCGACAGCTACCTCGATCCCCGCTCGGTGGAGGGCGGCAAGCCGCCGCCCGATCCGGCCGGCGCGATCGCCTGGCTGCACGGCGGTGCTCAGCGGCTGATCGACGCCGTCGAGTTGACCGGGGTCCAAACACCGGTGTGGACATTCCTGGGGACCCGGGCGGCGAACTGGTGGGTCCGGCGCCGGTTGCACGAGGTCGCGGTGCACCGCGCCGACGCGGCCATCGCGCTGGGCAGCGATTTCACCCTGGAACCCGACGTGGCCGCCGACGGGATCACCGAATGGCTGGAGCGGGTGGCGATCCAGGCGGGTGGCGAGGGAACTCCGCTTCCGCTTGAGGAGGGCGACACCCTGCATCTGCACGCCACCGATCCGGGGCTGGGTGAAGACGGCGAGTGGACCATCGCCGTCGAGCAGGGCCGGATCGCCTGGTCGCATCGGCACGGCAAGGGCAGTGCCGCGCTACGCGGAGGCGCGACCGAGCTGTTGCTGGCGATCCTGCGCCGCCGGCCGCTGGCCGAGACGAGTGTCGAGCTGTTCGGTGACGACGCCGTGTGGGAGCGCTGGTTGGCCGGTACGCCACTCTAGCCGAGGGGCCGCACGGTAATTTGCACATCATGACCACATCGGAGATCGCCACCGTTCTGGCGTGGCACGACGCCCTCAACGCTTCTGACCTGGCCACCCTGGAGTCGTTGTCCAGCGACGACATCGAGATCGGCGACGCGCACGGGGCCGCGCAGGGCCACGAGGCGCTGCGCACCTGGGCCACCTCGCACAGGGCGACCGCGCAACTCGGCCAGATGTATGTGCACGACGGCGTCGTCGTCGCCGAGCAAAAATTGGGCAGCCCGGACGGTCCGGGGGCGACCACCAACGCGCTGGCATTCCGCGTGGTCCGTGACCATGTCACCTCGGTCTTCCGGCACGACAGCTTGGCGACGGCGCTGGCGGCCACCGAGCTCACCGAGTCCGACGCCGTCGAATAGGGCCGATCAAGGCATCAGGAGCTATCTAATGCGCGGAATCATCCTGGCCGGCGGATCGGGCACTCGCCTGCATCCGATCACCACGGGCATAAGTAAGCAGCTGTTGCCGGTCTATGACAAACCGATGGTCTACTACCCGCTGTCCACCCTGATGATGGCCGGAATCCGCGACATCCTGGTGATCACCACCCCACATGACGCGCCGGGATTCGAGCGGCTGCTGGCCGACGGCTCGCAGTTCGGCGTCAACATCACCTACGTGACACAGGAGAACCCCGATGGTCTGGCCCAGGCATTCGTCCTGGGCGCCGAGCACATCGGCAACGAGCCGGTGGCTTTGGTGTTGGGAGACAACATCTTCTACGGCCCGGGCCTGGGCACCAGCCTGAGCCGTTTCCAATCCGTCAGCGGGGGAGCGGTTTTCGCGTACTGGGTCGCCAACCCGTCGGCATACGGCGTCGTCGAGTTCAGCGACGACGGCAGGGCGCTGTCACTGGAGGAGAAGCCCAAGACGCCGAAATCCAACTACGCGGTACCGGGTTTGTACTTCTACGACAACGACGTGGTGGAAATCGCGAAGGGCCTGAAGAAATCGGCGCGCGGCGAGTACGAGATCACCGAGGTCAACCAGATCTATCTGAGCCGGGGCCGGCTCTCGGTCGAGGTGATGACCCGCGGCACGGCCTGGCTGGACACCGGGACGTTCGACTCGCTGCTGGACGCCAGCGATTTCGTGCGCACCCTGGAGCGACGGCAGGGCCTGAAGGTCAGCGTCCCCGAGGAAGTTGCGTGGCGGCGAGGCTGGATCACCGACGATGTACTGGCCGAGCGCGCACAGCACCTGCTCAAGTCCGGCTACGGCGGCTATCTGCTGGACCTGTTGGAGCGGAGTCGATTTCAGTAGGTTTGGCGAGCACCGCGGCGATCGCGGTCGTCAGCGGCACCGACAGCGCCAGCGCCATACCGCCCACCGCCGAGCGGGCGATCTCGATCGCCACGCTCTCGCTGGTCAGCACGTCGGTCAACGAGCGGTTGGCGACGCTGAACAACAGCAGCAGCGGCAGCGAACTGCCCGCGTAGGCCAGCACCAGCGTGTAGACCGTGCTGGCGATGTGATCTCGGCCGACACGGATGGCGCCCAGAAAGATCGCCCGCCGCGAGCCGCCGAGGTGGGCGAGCTCGAACACTGTCGAGGCCTGGGTCACCGTCACATCGTTGAGCACACCCAGCGACCCGATGATGAAGCCGGCGAGCAGCAGCCCGCCGATCGACACGCTGCCCAGATACGCGCTGACGGTGCTGTTCTGTTCGTCCGATAGTCCGGTCAGGTGCGCCAGTTGTATTGCCGCCCAGGATAATCCGGCGGACAGCAGGAGCGCCGACAGTGTGCCCAGCAGTGCGGCGCTGGTCCGCAGGTTCACCCCGTGCGCGAGATAGATGACCGCGTACAGGATCGCCGCCGACGCCACCAGCGCCACCGGCACCGCCGGCGCACCGTCGCGCAGCGCCGGCAGCAAGAACATCACCAGCACCACGAACGCGACCACGATGCCCACCAGCGCCAGCAGCCCGCGCCAGCGCGCCACGGCCACTATCACCACCGCGAATGCGATCGCCAAACCTCCCAGCGCCCAGCCGCGTTCGAAGTCGTAGAACGCATAGCTGGTGGCGCCCTGGTCGTCGACCTGACGGACGAGCCGAATGTGGTCGCCCACCGCGAATTTCGGCTGGCCGGGTCCGGGGGAGGACTCGAGCAGTGTCTGGGCCCCGGCGTTGGGTCCGGAATCGATCGAGACCTGGGTCAAAACGCACCGCCCCGCGCCCGGCGGGGCCTGCTGCGGCGTGCCGGTGAGGACCTGACTGACCGACGGGCTCCCGCAGTCGCCGACTCCGCTGGACAGCACGTGCCCGGCCTGCGTGCTCACCGCGCCGCCGGCCGCGTTCTGCAGCGGCATCGGGATGTCGACGTGCTGTCGGCTGGGCCAGAGCACGATCGCGCCCACCGCTACCGCCACGCCGATCGCGACCAACAAGCCCACGACAATCCTGGCGGGCAACGGATCAACCGCGGACGGGCCCGACGGCATGCTGTGCGAGTGGGAGTGCGTCACCCGCTCCACCGTAGAGGCGGCCGCGCGGATGCTTACGGTCGATAGCCGACGAGGAAGTTGCCCAGCCGCTCGATCGCGGCCGCCAGATCGCGGGCCCAGGGCAGCGTCACGATGCGCAGGTGATCCGGTGCCGGCCAGTTGAAGCCGGTGCCTTGGGTGACCAGGATCTTCTCCTGCAGCAGCAGGTCGAGGACGAGTTGTTCGTCGTCTTCGATGTCGTAGACCTCGGGATCCAGGCGGGGAAACGCGTAGAGCGCGCCGGTGGGCTTGACGCAGGACACTCCCGGGATTTCGTTGAGCTTGGTCCAGGCGACGTCGCGCTGCTCGAGTAGCCGCCCGCCGGGCAGGACCAGGTCGTCGATGCTCTGGTGACCGCCCAGGGCCACCTGGATGGCGTGCTGCGCCGGAACGTTGGGGCACAACCGCATGTTGGCCAGCAGGTTGATGCCCTCGATGAAACTTCCGGCGTGGTCCTTGGGCCCGGTGATCGCCAGCCAGCCGGCCCGATAGCCGGCCACCCGGTAGGCCTTGGACAGGCCGTTGAACGTGAGGCACAACATGTCCGGCGCCAGCGTGGCCAGGTTGATGTGCTTGGCGTCGTCGTAAAGGATCTTGTCGTAGATCTCGTCGGCGAGCAGCAGCAGCTCGTGCTTGCGCGCCAGATCGACTATCTGGGTGAGGACTTCGCTGGTGTAGACCGCTCCAGTCGGGTTGTTCGGGTTGATCACGACGAGCGCCTTGGTGCGGTCGGTGATCTTGGACTCCATGTCGGCGATGTCCGGCTGCCAGCCTTGCGTCTCGTCGCACAGGTAATGCACGGGCGTGCCGCCCGCAAGGGAGGTCGACGCCGTCCACAGCGGGTAGTCCGGCGACGGGATGAGCACCTCGTCGCCGTTGTCGAGCAGGGCCTGCAGCGTCATGGTGATCAGCTCGGACACCCCGTTGCCCAGATAGACGTCGTCGACGTCGAAGCGGGGGAATCCGTCGACCAACTCGTAGCGGGTGACCACCGCCCGGCGGGCGGGCAGGATGCCCCGCGAGTCGGAGTATCCCTGGGCGTACGGCAGGGCCTGAATCATGTCGCGCATGATCACGTCGGGCGCCTCGAAGCCGAACGGCGCCGGGTTGCCGATGTTGAGCTTGAGGATGCGATGCCCCTCAGCCTCCAGCCGCGCCGCATGCTCGTGCACCGGCCCGCGGATTTCGTACAAGACGTCCTGAAGCTTCGACGACTGCGCGAAACTACGCTGCGGCCGGTGATGACCCGACGCGGGCAGAGGCAGTTGATGGGTGGTCACCCCACTAATGGTGCCATCGCTGTCCACTGATATTTGCTGTCAAGCCGAAAAGATGCAGGTCAGCGCTTGCCGGGGGGACGCGCCCCACGGGCGATGCCCAGGCCTTTGACCGGTGGCTGCGACGATGCATCGTCGCCGTCGGTCTGTTTTGCCGGCTCCGCTTTCGGCGCCGGCTCGGGTTCGGCCTCAGCCTGTCCGGCGGGCGCAGCCTCAGCCTTAGGCTCCTCGGCCTTGGGTGCCTCGGCGTTGGGTGCAGCGGCCTCGGGTGCTTCGGCTTTCGGTGCCGCCTTCTTGGCGCCGGGTCGCTTGGCGCCCGCGGCGATGCCCAGGCCCTTGACCGGGGCCGCGGGTGCGCTGGACTCGGTCTTGGTTTCGGTCTGGGCTTCGGGGGCCGCTTCCGCGGTTGCCTCGGCCTTAGGGGTCTCGGCCGCCGGCGCCGCCTTCTTGGCGCCGGGTCGCTTGGCGCCCGCGGCCAGACCCAGGCCCTTCACCGGTGCGGCGGGTGCCTTGGCTTCTCCGTCGCCATCGGCCGGTGCCTCGGCCTTGGCCGGCTCGGCCGCCGCCTTCTTGGCGCCTGGCTTCTTGGCGCCGCCGGCGATGCCCAAACCCTTCGCCGGAGCGGCTGTGTCCGCCTTGGCCTCTCCGGCCGGCTCGGCCGCCGCCTTCTTGGCGCCCGGCTTCTTGACGCCGCCGGCGATGCCCAGCCCTTTGACGGGCGCGGCGGGAGCCGCAGTGGCCTCAGACTTCGGCGCCGCCTCGGCCTTGGCTGGTGCCTCGGACGGCGCTTCGGCGGGTGCCGTTGCCGTGGCCGCCGAGGCCTTGGGCGCCTCGGCAGCCCGCGTCTCGGCCTCCTTGGCGGCCGTGCCCTTCTCCGGCAGCGTCGACTTGTCGTACTCGAGGGACCCGAGCAGGATCTGCGCGACGTCGAGCACCTCGACGCCGCTGCGCCCGGCCTCTTCCTGACGGTCGTTGACACCGTCGGTGACCATCACCCGGCAGAAGGGGCAACCGGTGGCGATGGTGGCGGCCCCGGTGGCCAACGCCTCGTCTACGCGTTCGTGGTTGATGCGCTTGCCGATGTGCTCTTCCATCCACATCCGCGCGCCGCCGGCGCCGCAGCAGAAGCTGCGCTCGGCGTGCCGTGGCATCTCGGTGAGGTTCGCTCCCGCGGCCCCGATCAGCTCGCGCGGCGCCTCATAGACCTTGTTGTGCCGGCCCAGGTAGCAGGGGTCGTGATAGGTGATGTCCTGTGCGACCGGCGTCACCGGCACCAGCTTGTTGTCCCGGATCAGCCGGTTGAGCAGCTGGGTGTGGTGCAACACCGAGTAGTTCGCGCCGAGCTGGCGGTACTCGCGGCCCAGGGTGTTGAAGCAGTGCGGGCAGGTCACCACGATCTTGCGGTCGACGGTCTCGGTGCCCTCGAAAAGCCCGTCCAGGGTCTCGACGGCCTGGGCGGCCAGCTGTTGGAACAGAAACTCGTTGCCCGAGCGGCGCGCGGAGTCACCGTTGCAGGACTCGCCGGTGCCGAGCACCAGGTACTTGACGCCGGCGATGGCCAGCAGCTCCGCGACGGCCTTGGTGGTCTTCTTGGCCTTGTCGTCGTAGGCGCCGGCGCAACCCACCCAGAACAGGTATTCGTAGCCGTCGAAGCTCTCGACGTCCTCGCCGTAAACCGGGACGTCGAAGTCGACCTCGTCGATCCAGCTGGTGCGATCCGACGCGTTCTGGCCCCATGGGTTGCCCTTGGTTTCCAGGTTCTTGAACAGCACGGACAGTTCCGAGGGGAACTCCGACTCCATCATCACCTGGTAGCGGCGCATGTCGATGATGTGATCGATGTGCTCGATGTCCACCGGGCACTGCTCGACGCAGGCGCCGCAGGACACGCAGGACCACAGCACGTCGGGGTCGATGACGCCGCCCTGTTCCTCGGTGCCGACCAGCGGCCGGTTGGCCTGCTCGGGGCCGGATCCCATGATGCGGCCGAAGCCGGACTCGGGGACGTGGTGGGCCTCGGCGTGCTTCTCGCCGGACAGGTCCTCGCCGATCCCGCCTTCCGGCGTGCTCTCGAGGGGACTTTCCCTATCGCCGAGGATGTAGGGCGCCTTGGCCATCCAGTGGTCGCGCAGGTCCATGATGACGAGCTTGGGCGAGAGCGGCTTTCCGGTGTTCCACGCCGGGCACTGCGACTGGCAGCGCCCGCACTCGGTACAGGTGGCGAAGTCCAGCATGGCTTTCCAGCTGAAGTCCTCGATCGTGCCGCGACCGAATTGCGCGTCGTCGGGCGGGTTTTCGAAGTCGATCGGCTTGCCGTCGTATTCCAGCGGCAGCAGCGGGCCGAGGCCGTTGGGCAGCCGCTTGAAGATGACGTTGATCGGCGCCGTGAAGATGTGCATGTGCTTGGAGTGCAGCACGATGATCAGGAACGCCAGCATGACAGCGATGTGCAGCAGCAGGGCCGTCGTTTCGATGATCTCGTTGGCGGGCTGGCCCAGCGGTCGCAGGATGACGCCGAACAGTTGCGACAGGAAGGCGCCCTTGCCGTAGGGCAGCGTGCCGTTGTTGACCGCGGCTCCGCGCACGAACACATAGGTGAAGACGACGTTGAAGATCATGAACAGCACCAGCCAGGCGCCGCCGGTGTGGGAGCCGTAGAACCGTGACGAGCGGCCGATCTCGCGCGGGCTGCGCATCAGACGGATGACGGCGAAAGTCGCGATGCCGAGGAACACGGCGGTCGCGAAGAAGTCCTGCAGGAAGCCGAGTGCGTCCCAGCGCCCGACGATCGGGATGTGGAAGTTGTCCTGGAACAGCAGCCCGTAGGCCTCGATGTAGACCGTGAGCAGGATGAAGAAGCCCCACATGGTGAAGAAGTGCGCCAGGCCGGGGATGGACCACTTCAACAGCTTTCGCTGACCGAAGACCTCCGAGACCTCGGCCCAGACGCGTTTGCCGGGTTCGTCGGTGTGACCCGGGGCCGGCTTGCCCGACGTGATCAGCTTGAACAGCCACAGGACACGCCGTGCGGCGAGTGCGGCCACGACCAGCGTCATGCCCATGCCCACGATCAGCCTGATGAGCATCTGCGTCGTCACAGAAGGTCTCCCCAATGCATAGATAATTCGGCCCGTGCCTATTTGCCTGCTAAAGCCCCGCTCATAGTTACATCTCCGCGGCTTTCAGCGCGAGAAAGGCTGCCCTAACTTGGGAGTTCGCCGGTGCTCTGGCCTGCTGGTTGATACCCATTCATTGGATGTGACGCTCGCCGAAGTGATGAGCGCCACGAAATTTGGCTAAATGCCCGTTTTACCGCGGCCCCTTGGTGGCCCAGGGGCAACCGGTCTCCGTCAGCGCCCGAAGATGGGCGGCAGGGGCCTTACGCGCGTCGTCGTAGGCGCGGCGGTGGTGGTCGCCTCGGACGTCGTGGTGGGCGGGGCGGTCGTGGTGGTGGGCGGGGCGGTCGTGCTCGGCGGCGCCGTCGTGGTGGTGGTCGACGGCGCAGGCGCGGGCGTCGTGGTGGTGGCGGGCGCCTCGGTGGACGGCGGCGGCGGCGCCGGGACCACGGTGACGGTGGTGCTGTCGTTCGGTCCGGTGATGGTCACCGTTTGCGACGGTTGGCTGGGCGGCGACGTGGGGCTGACCGGGGTGGACTTGGTGAGCAATAGGTTGATCGCCAAGATCAGGGCCACCAGCACCGCCGCGCCCGCGCCGGCCACGCTCAACACCAGCGCCGTGCGCTTGTACCAGGGCAGTCGCCCCTGGGCGGCGGCGGAGCGACTGCCGGTCGCGCCGTCGAATTCCTTTGCCTCGTTGGCGTACTCGCCGGTGGCGTCGCGCCCGGTATAGGGCACCGGCTCGTCGTTGTCGGCGTCCTGCGACCACGCCAGGGCGTCGTCCACGTCGGTGGCCTGGGCCCCCCACGCGGCCTGGGTCATGTCGAGCCCGGCGGTGCCGACCATTTCGGTCGGTGTTTCCACGGCGGCGCCCGCGGCGGTCGGAGCTCCGCCCGACGCGTACTGCGGGCCGAGCACCGCTGCGCCGAGGGCGGCGCTGAGTGCCGGCTGCGCGGTGCTGTGCACCGGTACCCCGAAGCGCTGCGACAAGCGCGCTTTAAGCAATGGGATGTTCGCGCCACCGCCGGCGATCGCCATGGCGCTCAGCCTGGTGTTCGTAATCGCGTTGCGCCGCAATGACTCCTCGACCGACGAGAGGAACCGGTCCAGCCGTGCGGAGATCAGTTGCTCGAATTCGGTGCGAGACAGCTGGGCACCCTCGCCGGACGCCCCGGCGATGGTGCTCACCGCGGCCGTCGACAGTTGCTCCTTGGCGCGCCGGCATGCGCCGAGCAGGCGGGCCTGCGACCCGACCCGCGCGGTACCGCCGAGCATGGCGGTACTGACGTCGGAGGCCAACAGGTGATCCAGAATCAGCTGATCGATCGCGTCGCCGGAGAAATCGCTGTACCGCGCGGCCGGGCCGACGGGCGCAAAACCCGCCTTGCCGTCCATCACCGTGACGGTGGTGCCGCCGGCGCCGAAGTCGCACAGGGCAATAACGCCGTCGGCCCGAAATCCCGGCGTGCCGCGCAGCGCCGCGAGCGCAGTCGTGGCGTCGGAAACCAGCATCGGCGCCACCCCGCCGCGCGCCAGGTCCGACTGGGCGAAGAACTCCTCACGCAGCGCCGCGAACTGGTCGTCGGACCAGTAGGCGGGCACCGCGATGGTGATCGGTGTCCCGTAGCCGACCGCGCGGGCCATGGCCTCGATCGCCTCGACCGTCAGCGCCGCGCCGAGGTAATTGGTGCCGTCGGCCGCCACCAATGGCGCGCGGTCGCCGACGCGTTCGACGAATCCCCGCAGCACCAGTCCGGGTTCGGTCAGATTCGGATTTTCTTCTGGCAGGCCAACTTCGGTGGGTCGCTGTTCGAACAGGGTCAATACGGAGCTGCGGGTTATCGGAGCGCTGCCCGCGCGGGCTGCCACCAAATTGGCCACCCCGATCGATAGCCCGAGCGACTCGCTCATGTGCTGCACCCCTGTGTCAGTTGTCCCGTTACCGTCGCGCGGTGGGTCCTCACCGTGGCGACTGTGGATTGCAGCGAGTGTAGGGCTTCGCCGGCGCTGGGCGGTGGAACCGTGATCGGGTTCGCCACCGACTCGCTAACGCAGCCCGGGCGGCACCGTGACCGGATTCGGCACCCCTGGAACGGTGATGACCGGCGGTAGCTGCGGCAAATGGTGGTGGTGCGACGGCTGCTGCGTCTGTCCTCCGCTGGGCTGCTGCTGCGTCGGCTGCTGCGCTGGTGGCTGTTCGGCGCCGCTGGGCGAGGACGTGGTGGTCGTGGTGGTCGTCGGAGTCGTCGTCGTGGTGGTGGTCGTCGTGCTCGTCGTCGTTTTCGGGGTGTGGCTGACGGTCTGTTGTCCGTGAATGAGCTCGATGACGCCGAAGACGATCAACGCGATCAGGATGACGACGGAGACCAGCCAGGCGATGAGCATCCCGGGCTTGCGGTACCAGGGGGTCGGCTCGGCCTCCTGGTCAAACGGGTCGGCGTCACCGGGCTGCTCGAACCCGTCGGGCGGGTTCGGCGCGGGACCGGATGCCGGAACCTGGCCGGTCGGCGGCTGTTCGGGCGCGCCGAAGTCGCCATGCTGCGTCGGCTGGTTGTGGAAGTCGTCGCGTGGGCCATTGGATGCCACGGCATCGATGGTACTAACCGCACCTGCCAATCTCCTGATGCAACTCGGGCCGGCGCCGTCGTGCGCTGAAGAACGTGGGCTGACGACCCGCATTGGTGGTTAGGTCAGGGTCGTGGATTCCCTGGTGAAGTTGTTGCGAGACACGGTCGCGGTCCGAATATCAGTCTGCGTGGCCCTCGGGGTCGCGGTCGCTGTCGTGGTGGGCAACACGGTCGGTTGGCGTTATGCGTTGGCCGGCTGGATTGCCACCGCCGGAATGTATGCGGTGTGGACGCATCTCAGCCTGCTCGGCATGGATGCCGAGCAGACCTGCCGCTGGACGACGCGGGAGGACCCGACCCGGTGGGTCGCCGACGCGGTCATCCTGTCGGCGAGCGTCGCGAGCCTGGGCGGTGTCGGCTACGTGGTGGCCGCGGGCTCACGATCGGGCCATGAAGCCGTGGCGGCCGCCGTCCTCGGCGTCCTGACCGTCGCGGCGTCCTGGGTCGCCGTGCATACGCTCTACGCTGTGCACTACGCGCGGCTCTACTACTCGGATGACCCGGGCGGCATCAACTTTCACGATCCCGAGCCGCCCCGCTTTCGGGATTTCGCGTATATCGCCTTCACCGTCGGTATGACCTACCAGGTGTCAGACACCGAGATCGGACTGACCTCGATCAGGGCGACGGTATTGCGTCATGCACTGCTGTCCTACCTGCTCGGGGCGGTTGTCCTGGCGGTGACGATCAATCTGATCGCGGGGCTGGGCTCCAAGCTCTGACCCGGACTGGCTTACACCGCGGCGGCTCAGAACGTGTTGACCTTCTCGACGCTGACGAACATGCCGTGCCTGGTCTGGTCGTTGGTGAAGCGGGTGCCGTCGGCGTTGGCGACGATCGTCCAGCCCTGCGCCGCGTAGGTTTTGTAGTCGATGGGGACGGTCGGGATGGCCCCCAGGTTGCCCAGCACCCACTGCACCTTGCCGCCGGTGTTGATGCTGACGCCGTTGGCGTGCTCACCGTCCTGCAACGGGGAGTTAGTGAACGGTGCCTCACAGCCGACGGTGTCCTTGTTGATCTGGCAGCGCGTCACCCCGGATTTGGTCTCGATGAAGACGTAACCGTTCTGGTCGGGCGGCAGCGGGATGGCGCCCGCCGGATTGGTCGGGTTCGCCGGCGCGGCGGACGGGCCCGGGCCCGGGGCAGGGGCGGCGGTGGCCGACGGCGGTGTGGATCTGGGCGTGGGGAAAGACGGTTCGGTGGGCCCCGCTCCGGGCGACGCCACCGGCCGGCCCCCGGTGATGGAGCTGCAGCCGGAGACCAGCTCCGAACCGGCCAGCAGGGCTACGAGCAGCAGCGAACCACCGGCCAGGCTCCGCCGCGCATTCTCCGAAAACCGCACCCGCCGCTCCCCAGACGATTCGAATAGCGGCACTCAGGTTACCCACCGAAAGGCGAACGTCGCTGCCCCGGCGCGGCTATCGATACAGAGCCGATGGCCCGGGTTTATCACCGCGTGACCGACCGACCGCGGATCTGTTGGGAGCCTCTAGAGCCCCAACAGCTTATCGGCGTTGCGGTGGCTGATCACGCTAATCGAGGAAGCCGTCGCCCGCTGACCGCTGGGTCGAGTGTGCGCTGAAGGTGTCGAGTGTGCACCTAGGGATGGATTTCGCGCGATTTTCGGCCCTGGACGCACGGTCAATCTGCGGCAATGCACGAGTTTTAGCCACCCCGGGAACAAGGCGGGACCGGCCGCCGTTAACATGATCGACAAGTTGAGCGAACCACACTCAATACCGGGTTGACAGCCCACCGGTCCAAGGGCAGGCTTGAGCGGGGTTCACTCAGCATAGTGGCACCAAACACGCTCTACATATTCAGGAGGAATCACTATGGCTCGTGCGGTCGGTATCGACCTCGGGACCACCAACTCCGTCGTCGCAGTTCTCGAGGGCGGAGACCCAGTCGTCGTCGCCAACTCCGAGGGCTCGCGGACGACGCCATCCGTCGTCGCCTTCGCGCGCAACGGCGAGGTGCTCGTCGGCCAGCCCGCCAAGAACCAGGCGGTCACCAACGTCGACCGCACCATCCGTTCGGTCAAGCGGCACATGGGCACCGACTGGTCCGTCGAGATCGACGACAAGAAGTACACCGCTCAGGAGATCAGCGCCCGCGTGCTGATGAAACTGAAGCGTGACGCCGAGGCGTACCTGGGCGAGGACGTCACCGACGCCGTCGTCACCGTGCCGGCGTACTTCAACGACGCCCAGCGTCAGGCGACCAAGGAGGCGGGCCAGATCGCCGGCCTCAACGTTTTGCGTATCGTCAACGAGCCCACCGCCGCGGCACTGGCCTACGGCCTGGACAAGGGCGAGAA
>NZ_DASUHS010000163.1:0-2782 GCF_036273375.1 Mycobacterium sp.
TGGAGTTCTGGATGTTCTACTGGGACACGGTGGCGACGAACCGCGCTAGCGCTAGCGCGGCGCAGCGCCACCATGTGCCCGAGGTGTCGTGCGCTTCCACAACTCGAACGGCTGCCGGCCATTTGGATGCCTGACGGCTAACCTCGATTCACGGTGGGGTTGAGTCCGCTTTTCCCGTAAAGCCTCTGGAGGCTGGACTGTGAAAATCCGCTGGTAGACGGCGTATCGCTATCGAATCGAGGCGATCAGTCTCAATCGGATTGCTGGAGCTGATACCAGGCATGTTCCCTTACGGTATCCCGCAGTCGTCGACGCCATCGGAACTACAAGCATGTAATTAGCTGTCTCACAGCAAGATAGCCCGGCGCGTCGCGCTGGCCATGCTGGAAACAGCTCTACCATAAGTGCATGTTGCTGCGGGAATCCAGTTGAGGGGGGGAGCGGAGTACTTCACCGCGCCCCGCGGTGCGGGGCAACGCCGCTACGAGGCGCTGCGGGCCTACCTCGTCGACGAGGCCACCGCCGCCCAGGT
Source organism: Mycobacterium sp. (assembly GCF_036273375.1). GTDB lineage: Bacteria > Actinomycetota > Actinomycetes > Mycobacteriales > Mycobacteriaceae > Mycobacterium. The sequence continues at coordinate 533 of NZ_DASUHS010000163.1, forward strand.
GGCCGACCGGTTCGGCTACTCCACCGCCTCGGTGCATCAGATGGCCACCCTGCTGCGCACCGGCAAACTCGATCCCTTCGGCGAGTCCAAGCCGGGCCCGAAAGGGCCGCACAAAGCCACCGGCGAGGTCCGCGACAAGGTGCTGGCGCTGCGGGCCGAGGACCGCAGCATCGGCGAGATCGCCGCATCGCTGGCCGCCGCGGGCACGCCGATCTCCGCGCAGACGGTATGGCAGATCCTCGACGACGCCGGACTGCCCCGGCTGGCCCGCCGCGACGAGGGCCGCCGCGGCCCCCCGGCGCGGCTGGAGCCGGTCAAGGCGGCCACCCTGGGCGGTTGGCCCGCCCCCGCGCAGATCCCGTGTGACCACGCCGGATTGCTGCTGCTGTTCCCGATGATGGCCACGCTCGGTCTGCACCGACTGGTCGCCGAGGCCGGCTACCCGTCCACCTCGGCGATCACCGCCTGGCAGTCGATCGGCACCCTGCTGCTGGCCAAGTGCGCGCGCCGGCACCGCGCCCATCACATCGACGCGCTGACCGACGACGCCGGGCTCGCGTTCGGTCTGCAGCTGACCGCGCTGCCCAAGGCCACCCACGCCGGCACCTACTCCTACCGGGTGCGCCGCGAATCCAACACCAAACTGCTCACCGGCATGGTCAAGGCGCTGCGCCCACTCGGAATGGCCAGCGGCACAGCCGGATTCAACCTCGACTTCCACGCCATCCGCCACCACGGCGAGCACACCGCGCTGGAAAAACACTACGTGCCGCGCCGCTCCCAACGCACCCGCGCCGTGCTCACCTTCTTCGCCCAGGACCACGCCAGCACCGAGATGGTCTACGCCAACGCCGAGATCACCAAGGCCGAGCAGGCCCGCGAGATCCTCGCCTTCGCCGACTACTGGCGCCACGCCACCGGCGAAGACCCCGGGCTGCTCGTCTTCGACTCCCAACTGACCACCTACAAGGTGCTCGACGAACTCACCGCGCGCGGCATCCGCTGGCTCACCCTGCGCCAACGCGGCAGAACCGAACTCGCCCGCCTAGCAGCGCTACCCGCCAGCCAGTGGAAGACCACCACCATTGCCCGCTCCGGGCGCTACCGGCGCCCACAACTACACGAAGACATGATCAAGCTCAAAGACGTCGACACCAGGGTCCGCCAAATCGCCATCCGCAACATCAGCCGCGACGAACCCACCCTGCTCATCGCCAACGACCTCACCACCCCCGGCAAGGACCTGTTCGCCCGCTACGCCGAACGCATGACCATCGAAAACGAACTCGACGCCTACATCTCCGGCTTCCACCTCGACGCGCTCTCCAGCGGCGTCCCACTCAACGTCGACCTCGACACCACCCTCACCGTCGTCGCCGGCAACCTCTACCGCCTCTTCGCCCGCGACCTGACCCGATACCAGACCGCCACCCCCGACACCATCTGGCGCCACTTCCTCGACGACCCCGGCACCCTGCACATCAGCGACCGCGGCGTCACCTGCGCGCTGAACCTACGCAGCCACCACCCCCAGCTCATCGACGCCGGCTACGCCGACCTCAAAACCCCAATCCCATGGTGGAACAACCGATCCCTCCAATTCACCTTCCCACCCCGATAACCGCCCATCCCACGCGAACAACCTCAACTCAATTTCCGCACCGGGAATCGAGGCTAAGCGGGGACCTCGCTGCGGTCGCCGCTCCAGAGGGTGTGGAACTTCTTGCTCGGGTCCGCGTCGATGCGTCCGTAGGTGTGGGCACCGAAGAAATCCCGCAGGCCCTGGGTGAGCGCCGCGGGCAGCCGCTCGGTGCGCAGCGCGTCGTAATAGGACAGCGCCGAGGAGAAGCCCGGGATCGGGATGCCGAGCTGCGTGGCGGTCACCACCACGCGCCGCCAGCTGTCGATCGCGTTCTCCACGGCACTGCGGAAGTACGGCGCGGTGATCAGCGTCGGCAGATTGGGGTCCTCGTCGAAGGCTTCCTTGATCCGGTTGAGGAACTTCGCGCGGATGATGCAGCCGCCGCGCCAGATGGTGGCCAGGTCGCCGGGCCTGATGCCCCAGTCGTACTCGGCGCTGCCCGCCTGAATCTGGTTGAAGCCCTGCGCGTAGGCGACGATCTTCGACGCGTAGAGCGCCTGGCGCACATCCTCGATGAACTTATCGGCGTCGCTTGGCTTTCCACCGAGGTCACCAGACGCGAGGCCCGTCGTCGCGCGCCGCTGCGCGACCGAACCCGACAGCGCGCG
>NZ_DASUHS010000164.1:0-29300 GCF_036273375.1 Mycobacterium sp.
GCAAACAATTCATCGATTACTGCATCAACATGCTGTACATCACGACCGCGCCGTACGTCCCCGCCGGCGAGCTCGGCAAGTCGCAGTAACGCGCTTTCATTTGCGCCACATCGGCAAGCCGCATAACCAGGCCTTAATCCCGTGCCGGCTCGCAACCGACATCAAATCGTCACCGGGCACGCAGGACGAGGAACTTGATGCTACTGGGGTACACAGATATATTGACTGCTACCCATCGACACAGATAACTGGAGGCCGTATGTCAGCCGGGCTGACCGACTTACAGCTGCTGCACGAACTCGAGCCGTTCGTCGAGAAGTACCTGAATCGGCACGAGAGCATGCACAAGAACTGGAACCCGCACGACTACATACCGTGGTCGGACGGCAAGAATTTCTATGCGCTGGGCGGGCAGGACTGGGAGCCAGGTCAGTCACAGCTATCGGACCTCGCCCAGGTGGCGATGGTGCAGAACCTGATGACCGAGGACAACCTGCCGTCGTATCACCGCGAGATCGCGATGAACTTCGGCATGGACGGCGCGTGGGGACAGTGGGTCAACCGGTGGACCGCCGAGGAGAACCGGCATGGCATCGCGCTGCGCGACTACCTGGTGGTGACCCGCGCGGTCGACCCTGTCGAGCTGGAGAAGCTTCGCATCGAGGTGGTGAACCGGGGCTTCAGCCCGGGCCAGAACCAGCAGATTCGAGCCGATCTGTTCGCCGAGAGCCTGTTCGACTCGGTCATCTACGTGACGTTCCAGGAGCTGGCCACGCGGATTTCGCACCGCAACACCGGTAAGGCCTGCAATGAGACGATCGCCGACCAGTTGCTGGCCAAGATCTCGGCCGACGAAAACCTGCACATGATCTTCTACCGCGACGTCAGCGACGCCGGTTTCGAAGCTTCGCCGAACCAGGCGATGAGGTCGCTGCACAAGGTGCTGCGCAACTTCCAGATGCCGGGCTATCAGGTGCCCGAGTTCCGCCGCAAGGCCGTGCTCATCGCCGTCGGCGGTGTGTACGACCCGCGCATCCACCTCGACGACGTGGTGATGCCGGTGCTGAAGAAGTGGCGCATCTTCGAACGTGAGGACTTCACCGGCGAGGCCGCGGCGATGCGCGACGACTTGGGTGTGCTGATCAAGGAACTCGAGGAGGCCTGCGAGAAGTTCGAGGTGTCCAAGCATCGCCAGCTCGAACGGGAAGCCCGTACCGGCAAGAGGACCACCGCGTTCGAGCTGCATCAGACCGCGGGCAAGCTGTTTATGAGCCGGCGGTAAGCAAGCGGTGCGCATCGGTTCCATCGCGCTCGCCAGCCCGGTGGTCCTGGCACCGATGGCGGGCGTGACCAACGTCGCATTCCGGACGCTGTGCCGTGAACTGGAGCAAGCCAAGGTCGGCACCGTGAGCGGGCTCTATGTCTGCGAGATGGTCACGGCACGTGCGCTCGTCGAGCGTCATCCGGCCACCATGCACATGACCACGTTCTCCCCGGACGAGTCGCCACGTTCGCTGCAGCTCTACACCGTCGACCCCGCGACCACCTACGAGGCCGCCAAGATGATCGCCGACGAAGGATTGGCCGATCACATCGACATGAACTTCGGCTGCCCGGTGCCCAAGGTGACCAAGCGCGGCGGCGGATCGGCGCTGCCGTACAAACGGCGACTGTTCGGTCAGATCGTCGCCGCGGCGGTGCGCGGCACCGAGGGCACCCAGATTCCGGTGACCGTCAAGTTCCGCATCGGCATCGACGACGAGCACCACACGCACCTCGATGCCGGCCGCATCGCCGAAGCCGAAGGGGCGGCGGCCGTCGCACTGCACGCCCGCACCGCGGCGCAGCGCTATTCCGGCACCGCCGACTGGGAAGAGATCGCCCGCCTCAAACAGCATGTGCAGACCATCCCGGTGCTCGGCAACGGCGACATCTATGACGCCAGTGACGCGCTGACCATGATGGCCACCAGCGGATGCGACGGCGTTGTCATCGGCCGCGGCTGCCTGGGCCGGCCCTGGATCTTCGCCGAGCTGTCGGCCGCCTTCACCGGCAGCCCGCCGCCCACGCCGCCCACATTGGGCGAGGTCGCCGACATCGTCCGACGGCACGGCCAGCTGCTGGCCGCGCACTTCGGCGAGGACAAGGGCATGCGCGACATCCGCAAGCACATCGGCTGGTACCTGCACGGCTTTCCGGCCGGCTCCGAGCTGCGCCGGGCGCTGGCGATGGTCAAGACGCTCGACGAGCTGGACTCTCTGCTCGACCGGCTGGACGGCACCGTGCCGTTCCCGGACGAGGCGACGGGCCCTCGCGGCCGGCAGGGTTCACCGGCCCGGGTGGTGCTGCCGGAAGGTTGGCTGACCGACCCGGACGACTGCACGGTGCCAGCCGGCGCCGACGTCATGCACTCCGGGGGCTGAGCCGACCGGTCGAAATCGCGTCTGGACCGATAACTCAGTACGATGTGGGCTTTGTTGCATGCGCCTGGGTGGCGGATCGATTCCGCGCCGCTACACCAGAGTGACAAGAGGTGGTTGGCACCAGCCGCAGCGCTCGGCGCTGCACTGCGCATTACGCACGGACACGCTGACGTCTGCATCAGAGCTTCGGAGGCCGGTACGACATGAGTGACGCCGAGAACGACGCCACTCGTAATGGTCGGCACGGCCCGGGTGGGGCGCATGCCTATCCAATCGCGGCGAACCCGGCGCCGTTGGGCGCGGCTCCCTGGGAGCGATTCTTTGGACCCCCGGCCGATGACAACCTTCACCGCTGGCAGCCCGAGGCCACGGTCGAGCCTTTCGAGCCGCGCGAGGACGACACCGAACGCGGCGGATCCCACACCGGCGGTGGCGTCAGCGTCGCCGATCTGATCGCCAAGATCGGTGCCCCCAGCCGGCCTGTCCATCATCGTGCCGCTTCGGAGGGCCCGGAGGTCGAGCCGACCGGCGCCGAGCCGGGCCTGCCGATCGAGCTGCAGAAAACGCAGGTGATCGACGACCTCGCCTACTCCCTGGACGCCGTCGCCGAGCTTCGGGCCCTCGAGGCCGCCGATTATCCGAACGACGACCCGGAAGATCTGGCTGAACACGCCAGCACCGAAGAACCCAAACGCCGGCGACGCCCCCTGCTGGTGGCGGCGCGGTCGACGGCAGCCCTGGCTGCCGTGCTGGCCCTGGCCATGACCGGCGGGGCATGGCAATGGAGCACGTCGAAAAACGCCCGGCTGAATACGATCAGCGCGCTCGATCGGGATTCCAGCGACATCCGCGACCCGGGTGGACAGTACGGCGACGAGGACTTCTTGATCGTCGGTCTTGACTCGCGCCTGGGCGACAACGCCAACATGGGCGCCGGAACCACCGACGACGCCGACGGGGAGCGCTCCGACACGGTCATGCTGGTCAACATTCCGGCCAACCGTAAGCGCGTGGTGGCGGTGTCGTTTCCCCGCGACCTGGCGATCACCCCGATGCAATGCGAAGCGTGGAACTCCGAGACCGGCAAATACGGGCCCGTCTACGACCCGAAGACCAAGACCTACGGCCCGAAGACCATCTACACCGAGACCAAACTGAACTCGGCGTTCGCCTTCGGCGGGCCGAAGTGTCTGGTGAAGGAAATCCAGAAGCTGTCCGGCTTGAGCATCAACCGCTTCATCGCTGTCGACTTCTCCGGCTTCGCGAAAATGGTCGACGCCCTCGGCGGGGTCGAGGTCTGCTCGAGCACTCCGCTGCACGACTACGAGTTGGGCACCGTCCTCGAACACGGTGGGCGCCAGGTCCTCGACGGCTCCACCGCTCTGAATTACGTGCGGGCACGCCAGGTCACCACCGAGGTCAACGGCGATTACGGCCGGATCAAGCGCCAGCAGCTGTTCTTGTCGTCACTGCTGCGGTCGTTGATCTCCGAAGACACGCTGTTGGACCTCAACAAGCTCAACACCGTCGTCAACATGTTCATCAGCGACACGGTCGTCGACAACGTGCAATCCAAGGATCTCGTCCAACTCGGTCAGTCGTTGCAGGGCATGGCGGCCGGGCACGTCACGTTCGTCACCGTGCCGACCGGTGTGACCGACCAGAACGGCGACGAGCCGCCTCGGATGGCCGACATGCGGGCGCTGTTCGACTCCGTCATCAATGACGATCCGCTGCCCGAGGAAAACGACCAGAACGCGCGGAATTTGAGCACTTCTCCGACGAAGGGACCCTCGAAGGCGCCCACCACCAAGAAGTCGCCGGCACCGGCGCCCGAGGCGCAACACGAGCAGATCACCACGACCTCGCCCAGCGGTGTGACGGTGCGGGTTTCCAACGCGACCACGCAAAGCGGTCTGGCGGCCACCGCGACCACCCAGCTCAAGCACGATGGCTTCAACGTGATGTCCCCCGACGATTATCCGAGTTCGGTCAGTGCGACGACCGTGCTGTTCTCGCCGGGCAACGAAGAGGCCGCCGCCACCGTCGCGTCCTCGTTCGCCGACGCGAAAGTCCAGCGCGTTTCCGGTTACGGGCAGGTCGTTCAGGTGGTTTTGGGCCCCGACTTCCAGTCGGTCGCCACTCCTTCGCCCAGCGGATCGTCGATGAGCCTGCAAATCGAACGCGGTTCGAGCAATGCGCCGGCCAAGCTGCCCGAGGACCTGACCGTCACCAACGCGGCGGACACCACCTGCGAGTAACCGCTTTTGACGGCGTTCCGCGGCCCGTTTCGGGCAGCGAGACCGTACCCTTGATGACATGCGGACCGCCTACCACGAGCAGCTCGCGGAGTTATCCGAGCGCCTCGGCGAGATGTGCGGCTTGGCAGGAATCGCCATGGAGCGGGCCACCCAGGCTCTGCTCCAAGCCGACTTGGTGCTAGCCGAACAAGTCATCTCCGATCATGAAGCCATCGCCGTGCTCAGCGCGCGTGCCGAAGAAAGCGCCTTCGTACTACTGGCATTACAAGCGCCGGTGGCCGGTGATCTACGGGCCATTGTGAGTGCGATCCAGATGGTGGCGGACATCGACCGGATGGGTGCGTTGGCACTGCACGTCGCCAAGATCGCCCGTCGACGGCATCCCCAGCACGCCTTGCCCGAAGAGGTCAACGGTTATTTCGCCGAAATGGGCAGCATCGCAGTCGAATTGGGCAATAGCGCCCAAGAGGTGGTGTTGTCTCGCGACCCGGAGAAGGCTGCCCGGATTCGCGAAGAAGATGACGCCATGGACGATCTGCACCGGCATCTGTTCTCGGTGCTGATGGACCGTGAGTGGAAGCACGGCGTCGCGGCGGCCGTCGATGTGACGTTGCTCGGGCGGTTCTACGAGCGTTTCGCCGATCACGCCGTCGAGGTGGCCCGGCGAGTCATCTTCCAGGCGACCGGCAGACTTCCGGAGGAAGAAGCGAAACCCGCCTCGCAGTAAGCAACTAGCCGAAGCGGCCGGAGATGTAGTCCTCCGTCGCCTTCTGGTTCGGGTTGGAAAAGATCTTCTCGGTGTCGTCGACTTCGATCAGCCGCCCCGGTTTTCCGACGGCTTCGAGGTTGAAAAACGCCGTGTAGTCGCTGACCCGGGCGGCCTGCTGCATGTTGTGGGTGACGATGACGATGGTGTAGTCCTGCTTCAGTTCGCTGATCAGCTCTTCGATGGCCATCGTCGAGATCGGATCCAGCGCGGAACACGGCTCATCCATCAGCAGCACATCGGGTTGCACGGCGATGGCCCGGGCGATGCACAGGCGCTGCTGCTGCCCGCCGGACAAGCCGCCGCCAGGCCGGTCCAATCGGTTCTTGACCTCATCCCAGAGGTTTGCCCCGCGCAGCGAGTACTCGGCCGTCTCATCGAGCACCTTGCGGTTGCGGACCCCCTGCAGCTTCAAGCCGGCCACCACGTTGTCGCGAATCGACATGGCGGGGAACGGATTCGGTCGCTGGAACACCATTCCGATGGCCCGGCGTACACCGACCGGGTCGACGCCGGCGCCATAGATGTCTTCGTCGTCGAGGAGCACGCTGCCCTCGACGCGTCCGCCGGGCACCACCTCATGCATCCGGTTGAGCGTGCGCAGGACCGTCGTCTTGCCGCAGCCCGACGGGCCGATGAACGCCGTCACGCTGCGAGGCAGAACCGACAGCGTCACATCCCCGACCGCGTGAAACGTGCCGTAGTAGATGTTGACGCCCTTGAGGTCCAACCGTTTGGCCACTTGTGCTCCTGCCTATGAGTTCTTGGCGCCAAGGGATCTGGCTATCACTCGGGCCGTGACGTTGATAGTGGCGATCACCAGGATGAGGGTTAGTGCGGCACCCCACAACCGATCTGTGGGGATGGGATTGAGGCTCGCGCCGGCAGTCGTCTGGTTGAACATCATGCCGGGCAACGTGCCCATGAACCCGCTGAAGATATCGAAGTTCATCGATTGTGCGTAACCGACGAGGATCAGCAGCGGCGCCGTCTCGCCCATCACTCTGGCCATCGCCAGCAGTATCCCGGTGACGATGCCGGACAGCCCGGTGGGGATGACCACCCGGGCAATGGTTTTCCACTTGGTGATGCCCAGCGCGTAACTGGCCTCGCGCAGATCCACCGGGACGATCCGCAGCATCTCCTCGGTGGCACGCACGATCACCGGAAGCATCAGCAAGACCAGCGCCAGCGATACCGCGAACTGCGACCGGGGAAGACCGAGCGTGGCCACGCACAACGCATAGATGAACAGCGCTGCAACGATCGACGGCACACCGTTCAGGATGTCCACCATGAACGAGGCCAGTCTGCCCAGCGCGGTGCCGCCGCCGTACTCGACCAGATAAATGGCGACCATCAGGCCGAGCGGAACGGAGATGAGGGCGCATACCAATCCCTGCAGCACGGTGCCGACCAGCGCGTGGTAGGCGCCGCCCCCGGTCACGAATGCCGTCATCCCCGCTTGCGAGTGCGACCACCATACGGTTGACGCAACCGCCTTGAAGCCCTTGACGACCACCGACCACAGCACCATCACCAACGGGGTCACCGCGATCAACAGCGACAGTGAAACCAGCGAGGTCGCAAGGTAATTCGTGACACGGCGGCGCCAGCTGACCGGTGAGAATGTCCGCGGCTTGAGCGGGCGATCCAACATCGAGGTCATCGGGCCCCCTTTCGCCCCGCCCCGGCGACGGCGCCCCGCGCCAGGGCGTCAACCAGGAAGGTGAGCACGAAGAGCGTCAGCCCCGCGGCGATATACGCGCCGGCTTTGTATCGGTCATCGAATTCGGCCGCGGCGCCGGCGATCTTGGTCGCGAAGGTGGAGCCGCCGTCGAACAGCGACCACCCGAACGCTGACTGGGTGCCCCGCAGAATGATCAGCAGCGCCACCGTCTCGCCCAGGGCGCGGCCCAGCCCCAGCATCGAGCCGCTGACGTAGCCCGATCGCCCGAACGGCAGCGTGACCGTCTTGACCACTTCCCAGCGGGTGGCACCGAGGGCCAGCATGGCCTCGATCTGGTCCTGCGGTGTCTGCATGAACACTTCGCGCGTGACCGCGGTAATGATCGGCAGGATCATCACGGCCAGGACGACTCCGCCGGTGAAGATGGTTCCCCCGCCGGCGGCCGACGCATTGCCGTTGGCGAACAGAAAACACCAGCCCAGCGCGCGATTGAGCCAGGTGGCGACAGGCCGCAGCTGCGGCGCCAACACGTACAGACCCCACGCTCCGTAGATGATCGAGGGCACCGCGGCCAGCAGATCGACCGAGTAGGCCAGCGGTGTGGCGACCCGCCGCGGCGCGTACTGGGTGATGAAGATGGCCACACCCAGCGCGACCGGCATGGCCATGACCAGCGCGAACAGCGACACGAACACGGTGACCGGCACCAGGCTGGCGATACCGAAGTGCATCGCCGAGGGGTCCGTGGTGATCCATACACCGCCGTAGCCGAAGAAGTTCTCCCGATTCCGGTGCAGCGCCGGTATCGCGCGTCCGAGCAGGAACGCCGCGATCGCGGCGATGACCACGATGATGACCACGCCCGAGGACTGCGCGAGCAAGCGGAAAATCCGATCCGCCACATGGGGCCGCCCCTCTCCCCAGGGGCTGATGGGTGTGGCCTGCTTCCCCGGGAACGGCGCGGCGACGACCGCACCCGAACCCGCGTCGATGGGATTCGGCGTTGTCACTGTGATCCCGTCACAGTTCTGCTGTCGCTCCTTGAGACCCGATACATTTGGTTACTGCATCGCATTGATGGCCGTGACCAATCGTTCCCTGACCTTATCGGGCAGCGGCACGTAGCCGGCCGTCGTAAGTTCGCCCTGCGCGCTACTGGCCGATACGGTGAGGAACGATTTGATGGCCGCGGAGGTCTGGGCGTCGTAACCCTTTGAGCACACGATCTCGTAGGTGACCAGCAGCAACGGGTAGACGCCCGGTTCCTCGGAGCTGTACATGGCATTGAGGTCGAGCACCAGGTCATCGCCCTCGGCCAGGAATTTGGCCGCTTTGACGGCGTTCCCGGCCGTGTCGTTGGTCAGCGGAATCACGCCACCGCGGGTGGCGATTTTGGCGTACGGCATGCGGACCTGGTCGGCGAAGCCCTTCTCGACGTATCCGATGGCGCCCGGGGTGGCCCGCACCGCCTGGATGATGCCGGCCGACTTCGCGGCGCCCTCGCCGACACCTCCCTGAAACTCCGTACCGACTCCTTTGGACCAGCTCTGCGGCGCGGCCGCGGTGAGATATTTCTGAACGTTGTCGGTGGTTCCCGACGAGTCGGTCCGGTAGATCGGCGTGATCTTGGTGTCGGGCAGCGGCGTGCCCGGATTCAGCGCCGCCAGGATCGGATCGTTCCAGGTGGTGATCCTGCCGGTGAAAACCTTGGCGAGCGCGTCACTGTTGATCACCAGGTCCGGGTTTCCGGGCAGGTTGTAGACGATCCCGATGGGGCCGAAGACCAGCGGCAGGTCCCACGCCGGGTTTCCGTCGCAGCGTTTGGCGGCGGGCCCGATCTGGTCGGCGACCAAGGGGGAGTCCGCGCCCGCGAAATCGACATGTCCGGCGATGAACTGCTCACGGCCGGCGCCGGATCCGGTCGGGTTATAGGCCAGACTCTTTCCCGGGCAATACTGGCCCCACACCTGGTTGAACACCGTGATCGCGTTCTCTTGAGCGGTCGAGCCCTCCGCCGTCAGCTTGTCCTTGCCACCGCACCCGGCCGTTCCGGTGACGCCGGAGCTCGGCCCTGCGGTCCCGCGGCGGTTCTCATCGCTACCGCAGGCGGTCAGTGCTCCGGCAACGAGCACCGTCGCCAACGCCACGGCGGCCAGCGTCCTGCTCTGTCTTTCGAACCTCACCGATCTCGCTTTCCTGACACGTTCCGGACGCAGGTGGTCGCCGCTGGCCATCTCTCATGTGAGGTTGCCAAGTGCCGGCGAAAATATGCGCCGACGCGGCGCGCGCAGCAACGTCTCGGTGGCCACGACCAGATTAACGATCTGGGTTGATGCCGCTCGTACCCGCGGTCAGTTGGCCGCGGGAACGACCGCGTATGCGGTGTCGACGCTGTAGGTGGTGAACCCCAAGCGCTGGTAGGTGCGCACCGCGGCGGCGTTGTCCGACTCCACGTACAGCATCACGGTCGGTTCGGGGGCGTCGGCCAGGCGATGCCCCAACCAATCGATACCAACGGCGGTCAGCGCCTGCCCGAGGCCGCGGCCCTGTGCCGAGGGATCGACGCCCACCACATACACCTCGCCCAGGCCGGGCCGATCCAGGTGCACCTTCGTCCAGTGGAACCCCAGCAAGGCGCCGGCCTGATCACTGCCGGACTCGCCAAAAGCAAGGAACAAGCCCGCCGGGTCGAACCACGGTTCGTTGCGGCGCTCAGCAAGCTCGGCGTCCGTCCAGCCGCCCTGTTCGGGATGGTAGGCAAACGCGGTGTTGTTGACCCGCAGCAACTCCGCGTCGTCGGCGGGGCCCGCGTAGGTGCGGATCTTTATCCCGGGCGCCGGCGGCACGGCGTCGGGCAGATCGCGCAGCGAACGTCGCATCTGCATCAGCTCCCGCACGGGGGCCAGGCCCAGAGCGGCCGCGGTCGCGCGGGCCGACCCAAGCGTGCCATGCGCCCAAAATCGGTTGTCTGCACCGGTTTTGGCTAACGCGGCCCGTGCCAGTGTGGACCCGATACCACGCCGACGCGCTTGCGGATGCACGACGAGTTCGGCCATCCCGCTCTCGCCGTCGCGTGGCGGGCTCAGGTTGAGGTAACCGACGATCGCGTCGCCTGCCGTCGTGACCCCCGGCGCGGGATTCGTGATCAGCAGATGCTCGGTGCGGTCGTGCCCGAGCTCGCGCAGCACCTGCTCGCCAACCGGCGCAACTCCGTCGGATTCGGTTGCCGCACTGATTAGTTCGCGTACGCCCTGCTGTTCTTCGTCGGTCAGCGTCCGGCGCCAGTCAGGCGACGTCACTGCGTGTGCAACGGATCGACCAACGGATCCTGGACGTCCTGCGATTCGGATTCGGATCCGACGCCGTCGGCGTCATCGGGCTCGGCAACCGGCGTGCGGCCGCGCGCGGGGCGGACGGCCTTGTAACCCACGTTGCGTACGGTGCCGATCAGCGCCTCGTGCTCGGGACCGAGTTTGGCCCGCAGCCGGCGCACGTGCACGTCGACGGTGCGGGTGCCGCCAAAGAAGTCGTATCCCCACACCTCGTGCAGCAGCTGCGCGCGCGTGAATACCCGCCCGGCATGCTGGGCCAGATATTTGAGTAACTCGAATTCTTTGTAGGTGAGGTCCAGCGGGCGGCCCCGCAGCCGCGCGGTGTAGGTGCCCTCATCGATCACCAACTCGCCCAGGCTCACCTTGCCGGCACTCTCCTGATCCGCGAGTCCGCCGCGGCGGCCGATCACCAACCGCAGCCGCGCGTCGACCTCAGCGGGTCCGGTGGTGGGCAGCAGGATCTCGTCCAGACCCCAGTCCGAGCTGACGGCCACCAGCCCGCCCTCGCTCACCACGGCCAGCACGGGGCCCGCCCGGCCCGCGGTGCTCAACAGGCGGCATAGTCCGCGTGCCGACGACAAGTCGGTACGTGCGTCGACGATCACCGCATCCGCGGTCCCGGCCTCGAGCAGCGAAGAGGGTTCAGGCGGCGCCGTCCGGACGGTATGCGGAAGCAGGGACAACGACGGTAAGACCGGGTCGGGATGAAGCTCCGAGGTCAGCAGTAGTAGCTCCAACTAGCCCCTCCAGCTCGGGGGAACGGCTTCTCCCAAATTCACAACGCCATTAAACGTTAGTTACCAGGTCATCTAACGATAACGTGTCACCTGGTTTTTTCGCGTGGCAGACGAGCCAGTGTGAGCCCCGCCACCAGAGATCCGGCCGCGACCTGCCCGGAAGTGTTACGCCACAATATGCGGGTGCGCAAAGTGCTGATTGCTGTGACCGCGACGGCCATCCTGGTTGCGGTGGTCGCCCTCGGCGCCATCGGCTTGGACTACGCGACCAGCATTTATGCCGAATACCGGCTGTCGTCCAGCGTCCGTAAAGCGACTGAGCTGGGCACCGACCCGTTCGTGGCGATCGTGGCGTTTCCCTTCCTCCCGCAGGCGATGCGCGGCAACTACAGCCAGGTGGAGATCAAGGCCAACGCCGTCGACCACGCGATGACCGGGAGGGCCACTCTGGAAGCCACGATGTACTCGGTGGACCTCGCTCAAGCGTCGTGGCTGATCAGCCCCGACGCGAAGCTCGCGGTGGGCGAGCTGGAAAGCCGGATCATCGTCGACTCGACCCACCTGGGCCGGTTCATGGGGATCAGCGACCTGATGGTCGAGGCACCGCCGAAGGAAACCAACACCTCCACCGGTGGTGTCACTGCTTCGGGTATCTCGGATAGCCACGGGCTGGTGTTCACCGGGACACCCAGATCGGCGGGCTTCGATCGAAGAGTCAGCGTCTCGGTCGACCTCTCCATCGCCCCAGATGACCCAGCGACGTTGGTGTTCACCCCGACTGGCGTGCTCACCGGATCGGACACCGCCAACCAGACGGTGCCGGCGGACAAACAGGACGCGGTGCTGCATGCCTTCAGCGGAAGGCTGCCCAATCAGCGACTGCCCTTCGGTGTCGCGCCGACGGCCGAGGGAGCCCGGGGATCGGACGTCATCATCGAAGGCATCACCCATGGAGTAACCGTGACCCTCAAGGGGTTTAAGCAATCATGACCGTCATCGTCGTGACCGTCGCGGTGCTTGCGGTGGCAACCCTTGCCGGGTGGTTGTTGACCCGGCGCTCCGGACGAATCCGGGAAATCGATTCCAAGCCGGATCAGGACATCGACGCCGACATCGCGGCCCTGGGGCTTTCCCGCAGCGGACCGACGGTGGTGCATTTCAGCGCCCCGTGGTGCGGGCCTTGCGATCGGGTCCGCCGGGTCGTCGAGCAGGTCTGCGACGACCTGAGCGATGTAGCTCACGTCGAGGTCGACCTGGACGCCGATCCGGAGACCGCACGCCGATATTCGGTTCTGTCCCTGCCCACCACGTTGATCTTCGACGTCGACGGACGGCAGCGATACCGCACGTCCGGCGTGCCCAACGCCGCCGACCTGCGGTCCGCGCTGAAACCGCTGTTGGCTTGACCACGGTGTCATTAGGTAAGCTGACCGACGTGTCAGCCCGCCTCGAGCCCATGCTCACCCAGCGTCGCGCAGTTGAGCTGTGCCGCACCGCGGGCTGTTGTTGTTGCTGTTGCTGCTGAGTAGCCGCGCTTCCGCGTAGCACTCGGAGCGGCCCGGGTTCCAGACCGTGGCACGTCTCCATTCGTCGTTTCCGTCAGCAACAGAGGTATCGAGGAGTAGTTCCTTGCCAAGCAGCACCACCACCACGCAGCCCGACCTGGTCGACGTGCGCGGACCGCGCTTCGCCGCCTGGGTTACCACCGCAGTCTTAGTGCTGGCGCTGGTCGTTTCGGCGGCGAGTCCGCTGGTCGCCGCGGTGATCCTGGCCGTCCAGGCCGTCATCTTCGCGGTCGGCGCGGTCGGCGGGCCGCGCAAGCATCCGTACGGCCGGATCTTCGCCATAGTCGTCGCGCCGCGGCTGGGCCCGGTACAAGATCGCGAACCGGCCGCACCGCTGAAGTTCGCCCAACTCGTCGGCCTGATCTTCGCGGTGCTGGGAACGGCCGGATTCGCAACCGGCGCCGTCCTGTTCGGCGTCATCGCCACCGCGGCCGCCCTGGCGGCCGCGTTTCTCAACGCGGCCTTCGGCATCTGCCTGGGCTGCCAGCTCTACCCGCTGGTGGCCCGTTTCCGACGCACCGCGCGTCCCACCTGACCTGCTGTAACAAAAGCGATTGAAAGGATCCACTCCATGGCACGCTCCGACGTCCTGGTCTCCACCGACTGGGCTGAGAGCAATCTCGACGCCTCAGGCGTCGTCTTCGTCGAAGTCGACGAAGACACCAGCGCTTACGACGCCGGCCACCTCCCCGGCGCCATCAAGCTGGACTGGCGTTCCGATTTGCAGGACCCGATCAAACGCGACTTCGTCGACGCCCAGCAGTTCTCCAAACTGCTCAGCGAGCGGGGCATCTCCAATGACGACACCGTGATCCTCTACGGCGGGAACAACAACTGGTTCGCCGCGTACGCCTACTGGTACTTCAAGCTGTACGGCCACTCCCAAGTCAAGCTGCTCGACGGCGGCCGCAAGAAGTGGGAGCTCGACGGGCGCGCGCTGTCCGGCGACACCGTGAGCAGGCCGGCGACCTCGTACACCGCTGCCGCGCCGGACAACAGCATCCGGGCATTCCGTGACGACGTCATCGCGGCCATCAACGTCAAGAACCTGGTGGACGTGCGCTCCCCCGATGAGTACTCCGGCAAGATCCTGGCGCCCGCGCACCTGCCGCAGGAGCAAAGCCAGCGGCCCGGTCACATCCCCGGCGCCATCAACGTGCCGTGGAGCAAGGCCGCGAACGAGGACGGCACTTTCAAGTCCGACGAAGAGCTGGCCAAGCTCTACGGCGGCGCAGGCCTGGACGGTAACAAGGAAACGATCGCCTACTGCCGCATCGGCGAGCGGTCGTCGCACACCTGGTTCGTTCTTTATGAATTACTCGGGCATCGGAATGTGAAGAACTACGACGGCAGTTGGACGGAATACGGCTCCCTGGTGGGTGCCCCGATCGAGTTGGGAAGCTGATATGTGCTCTGCACCGAAACAAGGACTGACGTTGCCCGCCAGCGTCGACCTGGAGAAGGAAACGGTGATCACCGGTCGCGTCGTGGACGGCGAGGGCCAGGCAGTGGGTGGCGCGTTCGTCCGCTTGCTGGACTCCTCCGACGAGTTCACCGCCGAGGTGGTGGCGTCGGCTACTGGTGACTTCCGGTTCTTCGCCGCACCGGGATCCTGGACCCTGCGTGCCCTGTCGAAGGCCGGCAACGGCGACGCCGTGGTGGCGCCGTCCGGCGCGGGCATCCACGAGGTCGACGTCAAGATCGCCTGACCCGCCAGCCGCCCCCGACGGGGACGCCGCGGACGAATAGACTTGTCCCCGTGGTGCTGTTCTTCGAGATCATGCTGGTTGTGGCGGTCGTGGTGATTTCATGGTTCGCCCTGTACACCCTCTATCGGCTCATCACCGACGAGTCGTGACCCACGCCGGCGACGATCCAGAGCGCAGCGATGGGGAGGAGTGGCGCACATGACCTCCGACAAACCGTTGAGTTCCGCCGGATCCGGCGACCGGGCGGTGGCCGCCGCCGCTGAGCGCGCGAAGCTGACCGCCGGCCGCAACATCCCGTCCTACGATGACCTGCCCCTGCCCGCCGACACCGCGAACTTGCGCGAAGGCGCGAACCTGAGCGATGCCTTGCTGGCGCTGCTGCCGCTGGTCGGCGTGTGGCGGGGCGAAGGCGAAGGCCGTGGAAACGACGGCGACTACCGGTTCGGCCAGCAGATCGTGGTTTCGCACGACGGCGGCGCCTACCTGAACTGGGAAGCCCGGTCCTGGCGGCTCAGCGAGACGGGTGACTATCAAGAGCGCGGCTTGCGCGAGACCGGTTTCTGGCGCTTTGTCTCCGATCCCGACGACCCCGACGAATCCCACGCGATCGAACTGCTGTTGGCCCATTCGGCGGGCTACGTCGAGCTGTTCTACGGCCGCCCCCTGACCCAGTCGTCCTGGGAGCTGGTCACCGACGCGCTGGCCCGCAGCAGGTCGGGCGTGCTGGTCGGCGGCGCCAAACGCCTGTACGGCATTGTCGACGGCGGCGACCTGGCCTACGTCGAGGAGCGGGTGGACGCCGACGGTGGTCTGGTGCCGCATCTCTCGGCACGGCTGTCCCGGTTCGTCGGTTAGCGACGCGCCGGCTTCTGCGTGGACCGTTCGCCGTCCGAGCATCGGCAGTCGGCTCCAGACATGGAGCGGCCCCCGAGCCGTATTCCTGGTTGGACAAAACCGGAAGCTCGGGGGCCGGGTGGCTGCGGGGAATTCGCTAGCGCGGTTGTGACGCCAGCTCTTCCGAGCCACTGCTGCTAGCGCGCAGCCACCTCACATGTCCATGAAGCTATCAATTTCGCGGACCACCTCCCTTCTTGTGTACGACCGACCGTACCGGCGAATCGGCCAGCCGACAACAGAATTCAGCGCTCAGCGATCGCTGACGATGGCGGCGTCGATCAGTTCGGCGAAGTCCGCCGCCATCGATGAGGGCTGCAGCGGGCGACCATCAAGGGTATGCACGCGCGCAGCCAAGGTCATGCTGGAGATCAGCCAAACGCCTTGGGCGGCATCCAGATCCGCGATCCGCAGCGCCCGGTAGTCGCAGTCATAGCCCTTGTCCCTGGCCACCTGGAACAGGGCCTGCTGGGTGGTGCCGCGCAGGATCGGATACCACGGCGGCGGCGTCAGCAGGCACGGGTTGCCGTCCGGCGTCTCAGGGGCGGCGGCGATCACCACAGTCGAGCGCGGGCCTTCCAGGATGTAGCCATCCGTGCTGACGAAGATCACGTCACCGGCGTCCTCACGGGCGGCATGGCGCAGGGCCGCCATGTTGATCGCGTAGGACAGGGTCTTGGCGCCGGCCAGCAGCCACGGCATCTCGTCAACTCCGGTGGCGGGCAGCCCGCGGTCGAGCGTGATCGCCGCCAGCCCGCCACGCCGGACCGCCGTCACGCGTTCGGGAACGGCGTTGACCATGACGTAGGCCGTCGGCGCCGAACCGCCCTCGCGACCGCGGCTGTAGATCAACCGCATCGCGCCCTCGTCGGCGTTCCCCGCGCACCAGTGTCGAGTGGCTACCTCGATCGCGCTTCGCCATCGCGGCAGATCGGGCTGGGGCAGGTCGGTCAATGCGGCAGACTGGGTCAGCCGCTGCAGATGCGGCTCGATCAGACAGGCCCTGCCGTCGCGGACCAACAGCGTCTCGAAGACACCGTCCCCGCGGACCGCTGCCAGGTCGTCGGCGTACAGCAGGGGCGCGTCCGGCGAATGCATTTCGCCGTCCAGCGTGACAATCACACCCGTCCGACCGCCCATGGTCGAGAAGCCTATCCAATGGCGTCGACGCGGCGAGCGCTCGCGCGGGTGTGGCCGGGCCCCGCGAACGTGAAGCTGGCCGCACGCTCGGTGGGCCAGTGTGACGCGAGCTTGACACTCGTTGGGAGCGCCCGGCGGTCCGTAGAGTTGACTCGTGACCCGCCCCGTCCCCGCACCCGAGACCGGACCCGACGCCGGTGCCGTGTGGCACTACGGCGATCCGTTGGGCGAGCAGCGTGCGGCCGACACCGACGCGATATTTGTCGATCGCTCACACCGCGGAGTGCTCGCCCTGACCGGAAACGACCGGCAGACCTGGTTGCACAGCATTTCGACGCAATTCGTCAGCGACCTCCCCGACGGCGCGAGCACACAGAACCTCAGCCTCGACGGCCAGGGCCGCGTCGAGGATCACTGGGTCCAGACCGAGCTGGGCGGCACAACCTACCTCGACACCGAACCGTGGCGGGCGGAGCCGTTGCTGGGATACCTGCGCAAGATGGTGTTCTGGTCCGAGGTCACCCCGGCCAAAGTCGATCTTGCCGTGCTGTCGTTGCTCGGCCCGGAGCTGGCCGACCGGGCGGTTCTCGACGCGCTCAGGGTGGACGCGCTGCCCGCCGAGCTGACCGCGATTCCCGCGGGCGACGGCTTCGTGCGGCGCATGCCGGGCGTCCCGGACGGGCAGCTCGAGCTGGACCTGCTGGTTCCGCGCGCCGCAGTGGACGACTGGCGAAATCGCCTGGCGCAGGCCGGGATCCGGCCCAGCGGTGTGTGGGCGTACGAAGCCCACCGGGTCGCGGCCGTGCGGCCCCGCCTGGGTGTCGACACCGATGAGCGCACGATTCCGCACGAGGTGGGATGGATCGGTGGTCCCGGTGCCGGAGCCGTCCATCTGGACAAGGGTTGTTACCGGGGGCAAGAGACCGTCGCGCGGGTGCACAACCTGGGCAAACCACCCCGGATGCTGGTGCTGCTGCACCTCGACGGGTCGGTGGACCGGCCGTCGACTGGTGATCCGGTGCTGGCCGGCGGCCGCACGGTCGGCCGCCTCGGCACCGTCGTCGACCACGTGGATCTCGGGCCCATAGCGCTGGCGCTTCTCAAGCGCGGGCTGCCCGCCGACACGGGATTGGCGACAGGACCTGAGGCCTCGGTGGCTGCGGTGATCGATGTCGATTCCCTGCCTGAAACCGAACAGATCGGCGCCGGGCGGTTAGCTGTTGAACGGTTGCGGGGCGGTGCGGGATAATGAACGGTAACGTCCGCCACAGCGAGCAGGGCGCGCCAACGCCCGGTGGCGGGGCACGGTAAACTGTTGGTAGGACAATACGACACCAGGAGATCGGAGCCGCCTACTCGTTAGGCCGCTCCGTTATTGCGCGAGGGGGTTCCCCCATGGGCCGCGGCCGGGCTAAGGCAAAGCAGACCAAGGTTGCTCGAGAACTCAAATACAGTTCTCCGCAGACCGACTTCCAGCGGCTTCAGCAAGAGCTGTCCGGAACGGGTTCGGACGAATCCGACGAACTGGACAGCGACGGCTCCGACGAATCCTGGGACGACCAGGACAGCTGGCGTCGCTGAAACCAACGCCCCGGCGCCGATGCGTAGTGCACCGGCGCCGCGTTAGTTTGACCGGGGCCCGAGTCCTAGAATCTCGGGTGCTGACCGACCATGTTGGCCCGCGGACCCTCTTTTCCGCCCTTGCCGACGGTGCCCAGCACCCAGCAGTCCAAGTGCCGTGCGGTCAGGATGGCCAACGCGCGGTCGGTGTCTTCGGGAGCCACGACGGCGATCATGCCGACGCCCATGTTGAACGTCTTCTCCATCTCCTCGCGGGTCACCCGGCCGCGCTGGGCGATCATGGCGAACACCGGCGCGGGCGTCCAGGTGCCGCGGTCCATCTCGGCGACCAGACCATGCGGGATGACGCGCTCCAGATTGCCGGCCAGCCCACCGCCGGTGACGTGGCAGAAGGTGCGGACGTGGGTTTCGGCCGCGAGCGCCAGGCAGTCCTTGGCGTAGATACGGGTGGGTTCGAGCAGTTCTTCACCCAGGGTGCGGCCGAATTCCTCCACATAGCCCTCGAGGTTCATCCGGTCGATCTCGAGTAGCACCGTGCGCGCCAGCGAATACCCGTTGGAATGCAGACCGGACGAACCCATCGCGATGATGACGTCACCGGGTTTGACCCGGTCCTGGCCCAGCACGTCGTCGGCCTCGACCACACCGATTCCGGTGGCCGAGATGTCGTAGTGGTCAGGTTCCATCAGACCCGGGTGTTCGGCCGTCTCGCCGCCCAACAGCGCGCAGCCGGCCCGCACACACCCCTCGGCGATGCCACTGACGATGGCACTCAGGCGTTCCGGCACCGTGCGGCCCACCGCGATGTAGTCCTGCAGGAACAGCGGCTCGGCGCCACACACCACCAGGTCGTCGACCACCATCGCGACTAGGTCCAACCCGACGGTGTCGTGCTTGTCCATCGCCTGAGCTACCGCCAGCTTGGTGCCGACGCCATCCGTGGACGCCGCGAGCAGTGGCTCGCGGTACTCGCCGCGTAGCGCGAACAAGCCGGCGAATCCGCCCAGGCCGCCCAGAACCTCGGGTCGCGTAGCTTTTGTCGCCAGCGGCTTGAACAATTCGACGGCGCGATCGCCGGCTTCAATGTCCACCCCGGCCGACGCATAGGTGATGCCCTGACCGCCTTGGTGGCGTCCGGGGCTCTTTCCGGGATCCGTCATCGCGATAAAGGCTACCGGGCGGCGCTGACGGCCGGGATCAAACGTCGGCGATGGGACGCAACCGAGTTCCCTCAGTGCACGACCGGCACTTCGTCGGCCGCGAGATCGTCGAGGCCGGCGCCGCGGGCCGCATTGGCGAGCATGTGCTCGATGACGTTCTTGCCCAACGCGGTTTCCCCGGGCAGTTCGATCGGATACTGGCCGTCGAAGCAGGCGGTGCACAGCCGCGATGCCGGTTGCTCGGAGGCCGCGACCAGGCCGCGCAGCGAGATGTAGCCCAGCGAGTCGGCGCCGATGGCATGCCGCACCGCCTCGAGCATCTCCTTCTTGTCTTCGACCGCGTTGGCGATCAGTTCTGCTGGCGACGGGAAGTCGATGCCGTAGAAGCAGGGCCATTTGACCGGGGGCGAGGCGATCCGCACGTGCACTTCGACGGCGCCGGCCTCGCGCAGCATCCGCAGCAGTGCGCGTTGGGTGTTGCCGCGCACGATCGAGTCGTCGACGACGATGAGTCGCTTACCCCGGATCACCTCGCGAAGTGGGTTGAGCTTCAGCCGGATACCGAGCTGGCGGATGGTCTGCGACGGCTGGATGAAGGTGCGCCCGACGTAGGCGTTCTTCATCAGGCCCTGGCCATAGGGAATGCCGGACTCCTGCGCGTATCCGACAGCTGCGGGCGTGCCCGACTCCGGCACACCGATGACCAGGTCGGCATCAACGGGACGCTCACGGGCCAGCCGGCGACCGATCTCCACCCGGGTTGCGTGGACCGACCGGCCGGCGATCGTGCTGTCCGGTCGTGCCAGGTAGACGTACTCGAAGACGCAGCCCTTGGGGGTGGGATTGGCGAAGCGCGTGGAGCGGACGCCGTCGGCGTCGATCGCCAGCAATTCACCCGGTTCGATGTCGCGCACGAACGACGCGCCGACGATGTCGAGGGCCGCCGTTTCGGAGGCCACCACCCAGCCGCGGTCGAGCCGTCCGAGCGAAAGTGGCCGCACCCCATGCGGATCGCGGCACGCGTAGAGGGTGTTCTCGTCCATGAAGGTCAGGCAGAACGCGCCGCGCACGGTCGGCAGCAGATCCAACGCCGCCTGCTCCAGGGTGGCGTCCGCCGCGCCGTGGGCCAGCAGCGCGCCCAAGATGTCGGAGTCCGTCGTCGCCGGCGCCGGGGCGCGCCTGGCGATCAGCCCCTCGTCGCGGGCGCGGGCGGCGAGCTCGGCGGTGTTGACCAGGTTGCCGTTGTGCCCCAACGCAACCCCGGTGCCGGCCGCGGTGTTGCGGAACACCGGCTGCGCGTTTTCCCACGTCGTGTCACCCGTGGTCGAGTAGCGGCAGTGTCCGATGGCGACGTGACCGGGCATGGCGGCCAGCGTCTGCTCATCGAACACCTGACTGACCAGGCCCAGGTCTTTGAAGACCAGTACCTGGGATCCGTCGGCGACCGCGATGCCCGCGGCTTCCTGGCCGCGATGCTGTAGCGCGTACAAGCCGTAATAGGTGAGTTTGGCGACGTCCTCGCCTGGGGCCCAGACCCCGAATACACCGCATTCTTCACGGGGTGCGTTGAAGTCCTCTTCGGGTTCTTGGACGGTCACGATTAGGCAGCTCCCCGGGGAACGGTTGGTGACGTAACGGAGTCTACGGGCACCGTGGCCGGGCCGACGAATCCGCCGGGCGTGTTGAGCGACGAATTCCCACGACAAATACCTAAACCTGCAGTTCAGGGTTATGTTCAGCCGAAATCGAACAGGGGCAGGCAGTGTCCAATCTCACCGGCTCGCGAGCCGGAGAGGCGCAGCGCACCGGTGGGCTGCGCCTCGGCGAACGCCAGCTTTCCGGTGGCCAGCAGCAGCCAGGTCCGCGGGTCGGTTTCGACCACGTTGGGCGGCGTGCCCCGGGTGTGCGTGGGCCCCGCGATGCACTGCACTGCGACGAACGGCGGGATGCGCAGCTCCACGCTTCGCCCGGGTGCCGCCGCGGCAAGGGTGCGGGCGGTGAGGCGCACGGCCGTCGCCAATTCGTCGCGGCTGGGCGCCGGAGTGGATTCGTCACCCAACCATTGCGCTACGGCCAACACGGCCTGCCGGGTCTTGGCCGGATCGGCCTTGTCACGCGGCGCCATACCCTAGGGTCTCAAAACCATGGAGCCCCGTCGCTTGCAGGCGCGGCCACCGCATAAGGTCGCCGGCCTGGTGACGATCGTGGTCACGGGGTTGATCGGGCTGCTCCTGTACTGGCAATTCCGCGGCGACCTCACACCGAGCACGCAGTTGACGATGGTGGCCCCACGGGCGGGGCTGGTGATGGACCCCGGGTCCAAGGTGACCTACAACGGGGTTCAGATCGGCCGGGTGTCGAGCATTTCGGAGATCATTCATGGCGGCAAACCGGCCGCGAAAGTGGTGCTGGATATCACCCCGAAGTACGTCCAGCGGATTCCGGCCAACGTGGCGGCCGCCATCAAGGCGACGACGGTGTTCGGCAACAAGTACGTTGCGCTCAGCACACCGGACCCTCCTGCGGCGCAGGCGATCACGCCGTCCATCGTGATCGATGCGACGTCGGTGACGACTGAGTTCAACACGGTGTTCGAGACGGTCATCTCGATCGCCGAGAAGGTCGATCCGGTCAAGGTGAACCTGACGCTCAGTGCGGCCGCGCAGGCGTTGACCGGATTGGGCGAGAAGTTCGGCACGTCGCTGATCAATGGCAACGCCATCCTCGACGACGTGAACCCCCGGATGCCGGCTCTGCGCACCGATATTCAGCGTTTGACGGCCCTCGGCGACACCTACGCGCACGCCTCCCCCGATCTGTGGGATGCGCTGGACCATGCGGTGACCGCCGCGCGCACCCTCAACCACCAGCAACGCGATCTGGATGCGGCGCTGCAGGCGGCCGCCGGATTGGGAAACGCCGGCGCGGATGTTTTCGGCCGCGCCGGTCCGTACTTCGCGCGCGGTGCCGCCGATCTGGTTCCCAGCAGCCAGCTGCTCGACGAGTACAGCCCCGAAATCTATTGCACCATCCACAATTTCGACGAAGTCGCACCCAGGATCCACAACGCGCTGGGCGATAACGGGTACTCGCTGGGCGCCCATGCCTCGGGCGCTATCGCCGGTGCGCCCAATCCGTACATCTGGCCGGAAAACCTGCCCCGAACCAACGCCCGCGGCGGACCGGGCGGGCGAGCGGGCTGTTGGCAGAAGATCACCCGGGAACTGTGGCCCGCCCCGTTCCTGGTCATGGACACCGGCGCGAGCATGGCTCCGTACAACCACTTCGAACTCGGTTCGCCCCTCGCGGTCGATTTCGTGTGGGGCCGCGAGCTGGGTGATTACACCATCAATCCCTGACGGCGCCTGGGCGGTTCGGCGACCGCGCAGCCAGCAGGGCGATGGCCCCGGCCTCGTTGATGGCCAGGTGCGCCAGCATGGGTGCGGCGAGGCTGCCGGAACGGTCGGCCAGCCAGCCAAACAGCCAGCCGCCGATTCCGGTGACCAGCACGGTGGCCGCCACGGGCTCACCGGTCGCACGCGCGTCGGGGATGTGCGAGAGGCCAAAGGCGGTGGCTTGCAGCAACCTTCCGCCGCGTCTACCCAACGCCGCGGAGCCGACGGTGGCCAGCGCCCCGCGGAAGGCGGACTCCTCGGACCAGACGGTGCCCACGGGTATCCGCACCAGCAGCCAGTCCGGCACCGTCGCGGGCGGTTCTCGGACGGCCATCGATTGGCGCACCGGCGGGAGCAGGGTTGTCGCGGCCACCGTGCTCGCCGCCGTGAACGCGGCCGCTGACCCCAGCCGCAGCCCGGCCCGCAAGCGGGGCGGACCCAGGCCCAGCGGGGCCCGCGTCACCAATACCAGCGCGCCGCCCACGCCGGCCTGCAGCACTGTCCGCCACGAGGCCGGCAAGCGCGGGCTGACGAAGCTCCAGCCGACCAGCACGGCGGCCAAAGACAAGGCGCCAATTCGACGAAAATACCCGGCAGACATCAGGATTCGCTGCGGGCACTCATCCGAAGAGCCGTGGCAGCACCGCCGCGGAAGTCTCGCGCAGTTCGGCCAGGGGAACCGTGAACAGTCCCTGGACCTCCACCTCGTCGGAGGCCTGGTCGACGACGCCGATGCGCACCGCCGGCAGTCCCCGCGCCTCGCACATCGAACGGAACCGGCTCTCCTCGGTGCGCGGCACCGCCACCAGCACGCGGCCCGCCGACTCGGAGAACAACGTCACGAACGGATCGGCGCCCTCGGGAAGCACGATGCGACAACCGGTTTCACCCGCGAGGGCGGCTTCGACGACAGCCTGCGCCAAGCCGCCTTCGGACAGGTCGTGCGCCGCGGACACCAGGCCGTCGCGCGACGCCGAGCGCAACACCTCGGCCAGTAGCTTCTCGCGGTCCAGGTCGACCTTGGGCGGCAGCCCACCCAGATGGTCGGCGGTCACCTGCGCCCACACCGAGCCGTCGAACTCGTCGCGCGTATCGCCAAGCAGCATCAGGGTTTCGCCCGGCTCGGTGCCCAGGCCGGTGGGGATGCGCCGGCCGACGTCGTCGATGACGCCGAGCACCCCGACCACCGGGGTGGGCAGGATCGCCGTCGACCCGGTTTGGTTGTAGAAGCTGACGTTGCCGCCCGTTACCGGAATCCCCAGGGCCGCACAGCCTTCGGCCAGGCCCCGCACCGCCTGCGAGAACTGCCACATCACCCCGGGGTCTTCGGGCGAACCGAAGTTCAGGCAGTTGGTCACCGCGACCGGGGTGGCGCCGGTGACGGCGACGTTGCGGTAGGCCTCGGCCAGAGCGAGTTGGGCGCCGGCGTAGGGATCCAGTTTGGTGTAGCGGCCGGACGCGTCGGTCGACAGGGCGATGCCGCGGCCGGTGGTCTCGTCGACGCGCAGCACCCCGCCATCGGCGTGCTCGGCCAGCACGGTGTTGCCGCGCACGTAGCGGTCGTACTGCTCGGTGATGAACGCGCGGCTGCACAGGTGCGGGCTACCCAGCAGGGCAAGCAAAGTGGCGCGCAGTTCCTCGCCGGTGGCGGGGCGCGGCAGCCGGGTTGAACTGTCGGCGTTCAGGGCGTCCTGCGTGTCGGGGCGAGCGACCGGACGCTGGTAGACAGGGCCCTCGTGGGCGACGGTGCGCGGCGGCACGTCGACGACAGTCTGTCCGTGCCAGGTGATCCGCAGCCTGTCGCCGTCGGTGACCTCGCCGATCACGGTGGCCAGCACGTCCCACTTGCGGCACACCGCCAGGAAGGCGTCGACGTTCTCCGGGGTGACCACCGCGCACATCCGCTCCTGGGATTCGCTGCAGAGGATCTCCGCGGGGGTCATCTGGGTGGTGCGCAGCGGCACGGTCTCGAGCTGGATCGCCATGCCGCCGTCGCCGGCTGACGCCAATTCCGATGTGGCACACGATAATCCGGCGCCACCCAGGTCCTGTATGCCGACCACCAGGTGACCGGCGTACAGCTCGAGGCAGCACTCGATGAGCACCTTCTCCATGAACGGGTCGCCGACCTGAACCGAGGGCAGCTTCTTGCGGGAGTTCTGGGCGTCGAAGGTGTCCGAAGCCAGCACCGACACGCCGCCGATGCCGTCCAGCCCGGTGCGGGCTCCGAACAGGATGATCTTGTTGCCGGCCCCCGAGGCGAACGCCAGATGCAGGTCCTCCTGCCGCAACACACCGACGCACATGGCGTTCACCAACGGGTTGCCGGCGTAGCAGGCATCGAAGACGGTTTCGCCGCCGATGTTGGGCAAGCCCAACGAGTTGCCGTAGCCGCCGATGCCACGCACCACGCCGTCGACCACGCGACGAGTGTCCGGCGCGTCGGCGGCGCCGAAACGAAGCTGGTCCATCACCGCGACAGGGCGCGCGCCCATCGCCATGATGTCGCGGACGATCCCGCCGACGCCGGTGGCCGCACCCTGGTACGGCTCGACATAGGACGGGTGGTTGTGGGACTCGACTTTGAAGGTGACCGCCCAGCCGTCGCCGATGTCGACAACGCCGGCGTTCTCGCCGATGCCGGCCAGCATGCCGGCCCGCATCTCGTCGGTGGTGGTCTCCCCGAAATAGCGCAGGTGCACCTTGGACGACTTGTAGGAGCAGTGCTCGCTCCACATCACCGAGTACATCGCCAGCTCGGTGTCGGTGGGCCGGCGGCCCAGGATCTCGCGAATCCGCTGGTATTCGTCGTCTTTGAGGCCCAGCTCGGCGAACGGTTGCGGCTCGTCGGGAGCGGCGACGGCGTGCTCGACGGTGTCGATCGCGTGGGTGCGCGCACTCGTCCCGGAGACAGTCACGCCAGACAGTCTAGGGCTGGGCGGCTTGCAGGCGCTTTCGCCGCCCTATCGCTTCAATTAGGCGTGACCCATCGCCGCTGAGTAGGTCTGTGCTTTGACTAGGGCTACTGCCGCACTACGCAGAACACGTTGCCCTCGGGGTCGGCCAGCACCACCCAGCGGAAGCTGTCGCCGAACTGGTGCCGGCCGACCTCGGTTGCTCCGGCCGCCGTCAGCCGGGACACCTCGGCGTCGACGTCGGCCGCACTCAAATCGAGGTGCACGCGGTTCTTTCCGGGCGTCGGGTCGGGCACCTTCTGGAATCCGAGCCGCAGCCCTTGCGAGAAGGTCACCGCGGTGAACTCGTCAGCCAGCACCTCGTGCGTCGTCCCGTCGAACTGCTCGGCCCACCAGCTGGCCAGTTTCGCCGGGTTGCTGCAGTCGAAGGTCAACATCTCCACGTTGAGCGCCATACCGGCAGACCTTATGCCGCTAGTCGGCGGAAAGGAACGCTTGCATCGCGGCCGAGTAGACGGCTACGTCGTGCGCGCCCATCAACTCGCGCGCGGAGTGCATCGCCAGTTGGGCCGCGCCGACGTCGACGGTGGGGATGCCCGTCCGCGCGGAGGTGAACGGTCCGATCGTCGATCCGCACGGCAGGTCGGCCCGGTGTTCGTAGCGCTGCAATGCCACCCCGGCCTGCTCGCAGGCCAGCGCGAACGCCGCGGCGGTGCGGCCGTCGGTGGCGTAGCGCAGGTTCGGGTGCACCTTGAGCACCGGTCCGGCGTTGACCGCGATCGGGTGGCCGGGCTCATGCCGCTCGGGGTAGTTGGGGTGGGTGGCGTGCGCCATGTCGGCCGAGACCAGCAACGAGGCCGGCAGCCGGCGCAGGTAGTCCTCGCGACTACCGCCCGCCGCCAGCACAATTCGCTCCAGCACGGTACCCAGCAGGTCGGATTGCGCCCCGTGATCCGACGACGACCCGACCTCCTCGTGATCGAAGAGCACCAACACCGGCAGATAGGCCGCGGCCTCTTCCACGGCCAGCAGCGCCTCCAGCCCCGCATAACAACTGGCCTGGTTATCCAGCCGAGGCGCACTGAGCAGGCCGGCGTCCGCGCCGAACACCGTCGAAGGCGTCAGGTCGTGAGTCATCAGGTCGGCGGCCAGCACGTCGGTTGCCGCCACTCCGGCACGATCGGCGACGTAATCGACGAATGACCGCGCCGTCTCGCCGACACCCCACACCGCATTGACATGTCGCTGCGGGTCCAGCGTCAGCGACTTACGGTCCTCGGCCAGATGGATGGCCAGCTGCGGCACCCGCAGGATCGGCTCGTCGATCCGCACCAGCCGGTGCGCGATTCCCCCGCCTGCGTCGTCCGCTCGCACCGACAGGCGCCCACTGATTCCCAGATCGCGGTCCAGCCACGAGTTGAGCCAGGCGCCCCCATAGGGTTCCAGCGCCACCACGCGCCAGCCGGCGACCACCCGGTCGGGATGCTGCTTGACCCTGAGGTTGGGACTATCGGTATGCGCCCCGACGATTCGGAACGGTCCGTCGGCGCCTTCCGAATTCCAGGCGACCAGCGAACCCGCCCGCACCGTGAAGTAACGCCCCGGCGCGGACGGCCACCGTTTAGCCTCGTCCAGTTCGGTGTACCCGGCAGCGATCAACCGAGCGGCCACGGTGGCGCAAACATGAAATGGCGACGGAGAGGCGTCGATGAAATCGCAGAGTCCATGCGCGCTCGCTGAGGACTTCGCCTGGTTTCGAGGCCCGCCGGACATGGTGAACATCATGGCTGTCCGCAGTCATGCAGTTCACGCTGGGTTCGATTGCGCGCTCCCTACTCGCGCCACTTCCGGCGCTCGCCGTCGCCACGCTAGGGTCACCAACGTGCCCACCGTCCAGCCGCAACCGATCCTCGCGCCGTTGACGCCCGCAGCGATCTTCCTGGTGGTCACCATCGACGACGGCGGAGAGGCGAGGGTGCACGACGCGCTGCCGGACATCCCCGGGCTGGTGCGCGCGATCGGTTTTCGCGAACCGCAGAAACGGTTGTCGGCGATCGCCTCGATCGGCTCCGACGCCTGGGATCGCTTGTTCTCCGGACCGCGCCCCGCAGAACTGCATCGGTTCACCGAGCTGAACGGTCCGCGGCACAGCGCCCCCGCCACGCCCGGGGACCTTTTGTTCCACATCAGGGCCGAGAGTTTGGACGTCTGCTTCGAGTTGGCCGACCGGATCCTCAAATCGATGGCCGGCGCGGTCACCGTGGTCGACGAGGTGCATGGCTTCCGTTACTTCGACAACCGCGACCTGCTCGGATTCGTTGACGGCACCGAGAACCCGGACGGCGCGCTGGCCACCAGTGCCACCGCGGTCGGCGACGAGGACCCCGACTTCGCCGGCTCTTGCTATGTGCACGCGCAGAAGTACGTGCACGACATGTCGTCGTGGAATTCGATCTCGGTCACCGAGCAGGAGCGGGTGATCGGCCGCACCAAGCTCGACGACATCGAGCTCGACGACGACGTCAAGCCGGGCAACGCCCACATTGCTCTCAACGTGATCACCGACGACGACGGCACCGAACTGAAAATCGTACGGCACAACATGCCGTTCGGTGAGCTCGGCAAGAGCGAATACGGCACGTACTTCATCGGCTATTCGCGTACGCCGCAAGTCACCGAACAGATGCTGCGCAACATGTTCCTCGGCGATCCCCCGGGCAACACCGACCGCATCCTCGACTTCTCCACGGCCATCACCGGCGGATTGTTCTTCTCCCCCACCCTGGACTTTCTCGATGACCCACCGCCCCTGCCCGCAACACCCGCTGCGGAAACGCCTGTGGCACACAACGGCTCACTCTCGATCGGCAGCCTGAAAGGAACCTTTTCATGAACAACCTCTACCGCGACCTGGCCCCGGTAACCGAAGCTGCCTGGAACGAAATCGAAACGGAGGCGACCCGGACCTTCAAACGCCACATCGCCGGGCGCCGGGTCGTCGACGTCAGCGAGCCCGGCGGAGCGGTCACCGCCGCAGTGAGCACCGGCCGGCTCGCAAACGTTGCGTCACCCACCGACGGCGTGGAGGCCCACCTACGGGAGGCTAAACCCCTTGTCCGGCTGCGGGTTCCGTTCACCCTGTCGCGTTACGAGATCGACAACGTCGAGCGCGGCGCCAACGACTCCGACTGGGACCCCGTCAAGGAGGCCGCGAAAAAGTTGGCGTTCGTGGAAGACCGGACCATCTTCGAGGGCTACGCCGCGGCGTCGATCGAGGGCATTCGCTCGGCCAGCTCGAACAAGACGCTGACTCTGCCGGCCGATCCCAGCGAGATTCCCGACGTCATCACCCAGGCGATCTCCGAACTCCGGCTGGCAGGTGTCGACGGCCCCTATTCAGTGTTGCTGTCCGCCGACGTCTATACGAGGGTCAGCGAAACGACCGAACATGGATATCCGATCCTTGAACACATCGACCGGCTGGTTCCCGGCGACATCATCTGGGCGCCGGCCATCGACGGCGCTTTCGTGCTGACCACCCGCGGCGGCGACTTCGATCTGCAGCTCGGAACCGACGTGTCGATCGGCTATACCAGCCATGACGCGGACAGTGTGCAGCTGTATCTGCAGGAGACGCTGACTTTCCTGTGCTACACCGCGGAGGCGTCCGTCCCGCTGAGCCCGTAGGAATAAACGCCGACGGGTTTTCGCTAGAGATCGAGCACCACGTCG
>NZ_DASUHS010000165.1:0-6145 GCF_036273375.1 Mycobacterium sp.
ACTGGCCGACGCCTGCGGGCTGCACTGGACCTTCGTCGGCCAGGTTGAGCGGGGCAGGCGCAACGTTTCGCTCCATAACATTCTCAAGCTCGCCCAGGGCTTGGAGATCGATCCTTGTGAATTGGTGCGGGGCCTGAAGCCCCCGACAGCGGCGCCAGCCGCAGACAAGATCTAAGCAAGATGAGCAACGGGCAAGGCTTGCAACCGGGGAAATGTGGACAATGACGTGGCCAGTGAGCTAGCTTTACACGTTTCGTCAAGTGCGCAGGATCTCGAGGAGTATCGAGCAGCGACGATTCGCTGCCGCCTGCAAGCTCGGATGCAGATGCCTGGCGATAGAGGAGGAGCGCCATTTCGCCGACCAGTGGCTCCATTCGATGCGGAGCCGCATTAGCCCCAGCGCAGCCGGTTGGTACTACCCACCTCCTAATGGGCTCACCGTCCTCGCCGGATCTGCCGGTGCTGGTTCACGAATCAACTTCGCAATTCTTCGGACTCGTAAAACTCGCCATCTGAGAAAGATGGCCCCAGTGAGTTAGAAGGGTGTCAATGTCCGAAGTTCTCTGCGCGGATATCCAAGTCCTGTGCACGCGGCGTGATCATCCGGACGGGATGCGGCTTCATCGTTAGATGACAGGGGTCTTCGGTGTTATATGGCAGGGCACTTGGAGGGGAGAGGTGGCCTGTTACGGAGAGTCAGCATTCTGCAAGGTGACAACCAGGCATACCGGGCATAACGCCGAATATTTGCAGTCCTCGCCGTGCCTTCTGTTCTTGCGAGTCGAATGCATATAGTCCGGATCTGCACGGTCGCCGACCTACTCGAGGTTGACTGGGCTGTCGGCCATATCGATCCGTCAGTTCGGTGAATGCAAGCGCGATCCTGGAGATGGCCTTGGCAGTGGCGGGACCAGATGCCTGGCCGATCCTGCCTACCGGCCTCTGGAGGGCGCGCTGGGGGGAACCCGCGATGGCGGCCGGGTGATCGGCGGTGGACGCTGGCCGGGCCGCCGTCGATGCTTGCCGCGGGGGGTGGTGACACCATCGGTCCGGTTGTCCCGCGTCCTGGTGTCCATATTTGTTCAATGCCGTGTATTGCCCCCAGCGCCACGGGCGAGGACGATCCTGGCAAGGGAGCATGAGGCGGGGAGGGGGGATTGGCGATGATCACGATGCATAGGCCGTGCCGCTGCGCGGCATGGGTGTTTGGCGTGTTGCTGGCTGTGGCCAGCGCGGTGGCCAGCGGCGCGCCTGCTGCCGCCCGTTCGGGTGCGGTCACCGCGGGTGGCCCGAGCGTGCCGTCGCCTGGCACGCTCAGGCAACAGCGGCCCGTGAGATCAAGGCCTCTGAGTCCGCGCCGCCTGCCAACCGGCCGCTAATCCGCAAAGGGGACAATGTATTATGGAACCTAACCTTGATTATCGCTCGGTGAAGCTCGATGGCGGGTGGCGGCAAAGCTGGGATGCCATCCTCTCGGGCAGGTTCACCAATTCAGCTTGTGACGGATTGCTGTTTTACGATGCGGTCGGCGGTACGGGCGAGTTTTTCTCTGTCGATGGGCTCGGGAACATGGCCTTGTTGCAGTCGCACTTTGGCTGGAGGACGAGCTGGTCGGAGATTGTGCCCGGCAGCTATGCTGCTAGCCCATTCACAGGCCTTTTGTTTTACGACCGGGCGGCCGGCCACGTCGAGCTGTGCTCCGGCGACGGACTTGGAAACATCACACTCCTCCAGGGCCACGATGGCTGGAGGACGAGCTGGGACATGATCGTTCCGGTTGACGGCCAGCTGGGTCTCACCCGGTTGCTCTTCTATGATCGCGATGCGGGCTGGGGAGAGATCTACGCGACCGATGGCAATGGCGGGCTTGTGCTCCAGCAGGCGTACACGGGGTGGCGGACAACGTGGAGTGTCATTGTCTCGCTGCAAGTCGGCGGCAACCCATTGTTGTTGTTTTACGAGGCCATGAGCGGCCATGCTGAGCTGTATGCTGTCGATGCCGCGGGGGACATTCAGTTCATAGCCCCGTTCTCGGGCTGGCGGTCGAGTTGGTCGATTATTCGCCCAGTTGGCTTGCGGGCATCGGCTTACGCCGGGCTTGTGTTCTACGATCGGGCAGCGGGCGTGGCAGAGCTCTACACGCTCAATGGCGCTGGGAACTTTTCCCTGGTGAAGACGTTCGCGGGGTGGAGAAACTCCTGGGCGTCGATCACGAACGGCTCGTTCGGAGGTGTCTTCGACGACCTCCTCCTCTATGACCGCGACGCGGGCGAAGGGGAACTGCGTGCGCTCGACACCTGGCCGATGGGGCCGTTGGAAGGTTACGTCTCGAGCGAGAGTGTCCGGCCAGCCGAGCCGATCACCGTGCATGTCCGGAGCACGGTCGGCCCATTCCGGGCCGAGCTTCTCCGCCGCGGCCTGACCGATACGTTGATCTCAACTCTTGGCATCTTCGCTGACCAGCAGGCCGACCTACCGCTCGACGGCCCCGAAAACGGCTGCACCTGGCCTGCCGCGGCCAGCGTTACCGTCCCGGTCGGCTCGCCGAGCGGCCTGTATATCGTTCGGCTGTCCTCCCTCGATGGTGGCGTGACCGGTGAGGTGCCGTTCGTCGTCACCGCCGAGGCGCCGGGCGCTGGCACGGGCATCCTGTTCGCCATATCAAGCTCCACCTACGAAGCGTATTGCTGGTGGGGAGGCCGGAGCCTGTATGGCCACGGCGGACTGGACGGGCTCCACTGGTTCGAGAACCAGGCATTCTGCGTCTCCCCCCACCGGCCCTATCTCGGCCCTGATGACTTGGTCACCCCGAAATTCCAATACTGGGAGATGCCGTTCATCCGCTGGCTTGGGCGAAACGGCATTGTCGTGGATTACTGCACAAGCAACGACCTTCACGCCAATCCTGGGCTGCTAGCTCAGTACCGGCTCATCGTGACGGTCGGCCACGACGAGTACTGGTCGTTCGAGATGCGAGACCACATCGAGCAGTTCGCAGACAACGGCGGTACGGTCGTCGCGTTGACCGGGAACACATGCTGGTGGCAGATCCGCTTCGACGATCCGCCCGCGATCACGTGCTACAAGGAGGGACAACTCGACCCCGCAAGCAACGATCCAGCGTTGCGGGAGCGGGTGACGGTGACCTGGATCGAGCCCGCTCTCAACCGTCCGGAAACACTGATGACGGGCGTGAGCTATCAATACGGAACGCTGATCGTCGGCGACAACGACACCGAAGCACCGGTATATGAGGTGGTGGCACAGCATCCAGTGCTCCAGGGCACCAACCTCACGATCGGTGACACGTTCGGCACCTATACCAACAACGTTGGGCGCCGGGCGCCCTACAAGGATGGCAGGCTCACGGTCATCGGCTACGAATGCGACGCCCGCCCAACTTCACCCCCGGGAACCGGCCGCACACCCTCGCAGGCTGTCAATGAGACGCCGCTGGACTGGCGGTCGAACTGGGAGAGCATCATCCCGGCCGACCGCAGCGTCGGCAGCAGCCCCGATGTTCTCTTCTATGACAGGGGCCTGGGCGAGGGCGAGCTGCACCGCATTGACGAATCGGGCACGCTCACTCTGCGGCGGTTTCACCAAGGCTGGCGAACCACCTGGAACAAGATCATCTCAGGCGTCTTCGGCACTACAGGATTTGCCGGACTGCTTTTCTACGACCAAAGCGCAGGAGCCAGTGAGTTCTACGCCGTCGAGGCTAACGGCGACATCACCCTGCTGCGATCACATGAGGGATGGCGGCAAAGCTGGGATCAAATCGTCCCGGGGAATTACTCAGACGGCGGTTTCTCCGGCCTTCTGTTCTACGACCGCAGCGCCGGAGTGGGCGAGTTCTACGCCACCGACGGGTCGGGCAACATCTCGTTGCTGACGTCGAACGACGGCTGGCGGACGAGCTGGGACATCATCGTGCCTGGCAACTTCGGCAGCAATGGCCATACCGATCTTCTCTTCTACGATCGCAACGTCGGCGAGGGAGAATTCTACACGGTGAACCAGGGCATACCCGGGCTCCTGAAAACCGAGTCCGGGTGGAGAAGCAGCTGGGACATCATCCTCCCGCTCGAACTCGGCCTGGGTCACACAGCGCTTTTGTTCTACGATCGCAACGCCGGGACCGGTGAAATCTACTCGACCGATGGCGTCGGAAATATCAGCCTGCTGACGTCACACACCGATTGGCGCACGACCTGGAATGCAATCATTCCCCTCCGGCTCGACACAAGCAACGGCACGTACCTTCTCTTCTACGAGCAAGATACCGGCGACACCGAGTTGTACTTCATCGACGTCACCGGCGCCATCCACTTCATCCATGCGTATGGAGATCCTGCCTTTATGGCCATCGCGCGCTCGATATTCCCAGTAAAGGACCAGAACGGCAACGTTGTGACAGGCGAATACGCCACCATGGGCGTCCTGCGCAAAGGCAGCGGCAAGGTCTTCAGCGCCGGCACCACCGACTGGCCGTTCGGTCTCAGCCAGACAGAAGACAACTGGACCTCGATCGACCAGATCACCGCGAACCTCCTCCAACTCTACGGATCGGCCCCCCAGATCACCCGCCCAATCGCCGAGAAAGCGCCCGCCACGAATCCACAGCCACCCAGCCCACACCTCAGGCAACAGTGGGATCTGCTTCGCGCCAGACGCGAAACTGGTTCGCAGACCGCCTGAGCGCGAGGGCAAACCGTTCCCCGGGGCCGCATTAGAGGGCGGATCGGTTGGCGTCGTTTCAGTTCGTAATGGTGTAGCGAGTACGAGCGGCACATCGCGGCGGCCCACCGCGCCTACCGGCGCCGCGGCGACCTCCTGGTCGGCGAGCTGGCGGCGAAACCACCCGGGCTGCCAGTCCGCGGCGCCGCCGTCGGGATGCAACTACTCCTCCAACTCCCCAGCGACACCGACGACATCGCCCTCCCCGAAGCCGCGGCAGCCCACGGCATCAACATCTCCTCGCTCGCGCCGCTTCACCTCGCGCCAGCCAGCACCACGGGTTGCTCGCCGGATTCGGCCGGCTCCCCGAACACAAGATCTCGCCCGCCGTAGGGCACTGGCGTCCGTGCTCGGCGAGACCGGAGCATTGCCGCCAACCTGACCACCTATCATCCAGTTCCGTGCGCTCCACACCGCCACGATGACCACCAGGATCGCCGCCCAGATCGGCGGCTACTTGCGCTCTGGCCGCGGACTAGGGCCAATCACACAAAGTGATCGAGCTTCTCCTGACTGTGCGCAGCCCGATCACCGATTAGGCGTAGCCGAATTAGCGGCGGCAGTAGAAACCTACCGTGCGCAGATTATCTATTCTTCGAGTGATCTCGCTCACCCGGGGCGTACAAGATCAGCGTCTGCGGTGGGCTACGGAGAGGCCCGGTCGACCTCGTCGTCCTTGCGGTCGCGGGCCGACGTGCAGCGACGCGCTGACTTTCGCCGACCGCCGGGCAGCCGAATGCGATGGGAGGCCGCGGCAGCCAGTTGGCCGTGTCTAGCCTTTGCAAACTAGGTGAATAACCACGGGCGTGCTGCGGTCCCGGGCCATGTCGTAGATCCAGGCTTCGACGTAGCTGGAATACTGCTGTTTTATACTGCACGCTTCGTTGAACGGATAGGCGATGCTGTCCGGCCCGATGATGCCATAAGACGGACTGGCCAAATCCCGGCCAGGATGTCCCCGGCCTGCCGCGACGGGATCATCGACGCGTCCGTGAAACCGGGAGAACGCCAGCGTGATCACCAGCACCGGCAGCGCCGCTTCAGCCTTGGCACGACCGGGAAGCGCAGCTCCCCGAACCACAGGTCGCATGGGTGAACTGCCCGGGCTTGTAAGTCACCCGGCCGGACGGGTCGATGCCCTTGTCCTCCGGGCGGACCACGATCGGGTGTGCCGGGATGCCGGCGGTGACCGCTGGGACCGTGTCGTCAGGAGGGCTCGTGCGCGGCCTGGCCGGTGTCGAAGATCGGCCACCCGATCTCGGTCCGCCACTGCGCTTCCTCGCTGGTTTCGTGTGGGCCGACAGGGTAGTACTCGCGGATCGGCCCGTCGACTGCGAGGGCGTGATCGGTGACGTAGGTGGCGAGTGATCCGTAGGCCCGGTCGATCTCGCCGCTGTGTGGTCCG
>NZ_DASUHS010000166.1:0-9623 GCF_036273375.1 Mycobacterium sp.
CCACTCTGAGCTTGAGTAGCTCGTAAAGTGTTTGGGCGTCAAGGTCTTTAGCCCAAATACGTCGCAGTGCTTCTATCACTGGCGCCGCCCCTCCCCCCCACAAGCGGGAGGTACTCCCACATCGCTCTTTTGCTCTGCGTACTCGCCGGGGCGGGTCATGTGCCGCCCAACCCCAGCGTCTTAGTTCCCCATGAAAATACCTCGTCGTACAGCGCCGGCTCATCCGACAGCGTCGCCCCCAGCGACGGAACCATCTCCTTGAGCGCGGGAAGCCACGATTGAAACCGGTTGGCGAAGCAGCGTTCCAGCACGCCGAGCATGATCGGCACCGCCGTCGACGCTCCCGGGGAGCCGCCGAGCAGCCCCGCAATGCTTCCATCGGCGGCACCCACCACCGTGGTGTCGAAGTCGAGCACCCCGCCCTTGCGCTTGTCCCGCCGGATCACCTGCACACGCTGGCCCGCCACCGTCAGCTCCCAGTCCGAAGCGACTGCGGTGGGGGCGAATTCGCGCAACGCGCGAAGCCGATCCGGTGCGGACAGCCGCAATTGGCCGATCAGATATCTGACCAGCGTCAGCTGGCTGACGCCGACACCGAGCAAGGACGCCAGGTTGTCCGGCTTCACCGAGCGGGGCAGATCGGTGAAGTGCCCGTGTTTCAAGAACTTCGGTGACCAGCCGGCGTACGGGCCGAACACCAGCCACGGCTTGCCGTTGACGTAGCGCAGGTCCAGATGCAGCGCGCCCAGCGGCGGGGCGCCCTGCGCCGGAGCTCCGTACACCTTGGCCCGGTGACCGGCGGTGAGCGCCGGGTTGGCGGCGCGCAGGAACCGGCCGCCGATCGGGAATCCCGCGAAACCCCTGACCTCGTCGATGCCGGACTTCTGCAACAGCGGCAGCGCGTCACCGCCGGCACCGACGAAGACGAATTTGGCGTTCAGACGGTGCTTTTCGCCAGTGCGCCGGTTGCGGATCAGCAGCGTCCAAGTGCCGTCGGACTGGCGGGACAGGTTGCGGACCTCGTGGCCGAACAGGGCGGTCGCGCCGCTGCGCACGCAGAAGCCGACGAATTGTCGTGACAGGGCTCCGAAGTCGACGTCGGTGCCGTTGGGCGCCCAGTTGAGCGCCGTCGGTACGGAGAAGTCGCGTCCGGCCGCCATGAACGGTAACCGGCGGGCGAATTCTCCCGCGTCGTCGATAAATTCGGTGCCGGCGAACAATGGGTTGGGCGCCAGGGCCTGCTGTCGGCGCCGCAGATAGTCGACGCGCCACGCGCCGCGCACGAAGCTCGCGTGCGGGATCGCAGTAATGAAACGTCGATCGGTCAGGATCCCGTTCTCGACCGCGTAGGCCCAGAACTGGCGGGTCACCTGGAACTGCTCGTTGATGCGCACCGCTTTGCTGATGTCGATCGAGCCGTCGGCGCGCTGCGGGGTGTAGTTCAGCTCGCACAGCGCCGAATGGCCGGTGCCCGCGTTGTTCCACGGGCCGCTGCTCTCGCCGGCGACGGCATCCAGACGCTCCACGAAGGTCATCGACCAATCCGGCTGCAGCCGGCGCAGCAACGCTCCCAGCGTCGCGCTCATGATGCCCGCGCCTACCAGCACGACGTCTGTGGACGTGGTTCTGGCTAGCGATGACACCGGCTTGCTGGTCCTTCCCTCGACTGGGCCGATCCTCAGGTTATCCCGAGGCAACGGGGCCGCGAACGGCGTGCGCCGCCTCGCACCCAGCAAAAGCTCTAAGCTGGCCTCGTGACTGGCAGGGTGACCGGCGAAGTGACCGGCTGGGTGCCCGATGTCCTCCCCGGTTATCAGCAGCGCACCATCGCGCTCGGGTCCGATCCGGCCGGTGAGGGCGACATCTTCGCGACGCTGATACGGCGCGGACCCGGCCCGCAGAAGCCGGCCCCGGAAACAGCGCACGCGGTGCTGGCGGTGCACGGCTACACCGACTACTTCTTCCACACCGAGCTGGCCGATCATTTCGCGGCCCGCGGCTTCGCCTTCTACGCCCTGGACCTCCACAAGTGCGGCCGGTCGCGGCGCGACGGCCAGACGCCGCACTACATCACCGACCTCACCAACTACGAGGCCGAACTCGATCAGGCGCTGGCCGGGATCGCGGAACACGGCCAGGTGCTGCTGTACGCGCATTCCGCGGGCGGCCTCATCGTGTCGCTGTGGCTGGACCGGTTGCGCCGGCGAGACCCGGCCGCGCACGCCCGCGTTGGCGGCCTGGTGCTCAACAGCCCCTTTTTGGAGCTGCCCGGCCCGCCCATCCTGCGGCATTCCGCGACGGTGAGGCTGATCGCCGGCCTGTCCCGCGTGCGGTCCAAGGGCGTGGCCCGGGCGCCGGGTGAGGGCGGCTACGGCACCACCCTGCACCGCGCCTATGGCGGCGAATTCGACTACGACCTGCAATGGAAACCCGTGGGCGGCTTCCCCATCACCTTCGGCTGGCTGCACGCCATCCGCCGCGGCCAGGCCCGGCTGCATCGCGGTCTCGACGTCGGCGTGCCCAATTTGATCCTGCGATCGGATCACAGCGTGCACGAAAGCACCGATTCCGCGTCCATGCGGTGCGGCGACGCGGTTCTCGACGTCACCCAGATCGCCCGCTGGGCGGGCTGTATCGGCAACCGCACGGCCGTGGTCCCGGTGGCCGACGCCAAGCACGACGTGTTCTTATCGCTGCCGGGGCCGCGCGAAGTCGCCTATCGGGAACTGGATCTTTGGCTGGACGGCTACCTGCGCGCCGATAATGATGCCTCGGCATCGCTGCGAAAGGGGTGACGGCTTGGAGACCTACGACGTCGCGATCATCGGAACCGGTTCGGGCAACAGCATTCTCGATGACCGCTTCGCCGAGAAGCGGGTGGCGATCTGCGAAGAGGGCACCTTCGGTGGCACGTGTCTGAACGTTGGGTGCATCCCGACCAAGATGTTCGTCTACGCCGCCGAGGTCGCCCAGACGATCCGGGATGCGGCGCGCTTCGGCATCGACGCGCGCATCGACCGGGTGCGCTGGGACGATATCGTCTCGCGCGTCTTCGGGCGCATCGATCCGATCGGGGTCGGCGGTGAGGACTATCGCAGCTCCGCACCCAACGTCGACGTGTACAAGCAGCACACCCGGTTCGGTCCGGTCCAGTCCGACGGGCGCTACCTGTTGCGCACCGATGGCGGCGACGAGTTCACGGCCGACCAGGTGGTGATCGCCGCGGGGGCGCGGGCTGTGGTGCCCCCGGCGATCCTCGACTGCGGCGCCCGGTACTACACCAGCGACACGATCATGCGAATCCCCGAACTGCCAGAGCATCTGATGATCGTCGGCGGTGGTTTCGTGTCGGCCGAATTCGCCCACATCTTCTCCTCGCTGGGCTCGCGCGTCAGCCTGGTGGTCCGGGGCTCCGCACTGCTGCGGCATCTCGACGAAGTCCTCGGCCAACGCTTCACCCGCATCGCGTCGAGCAAATGGGAACTGCACACCCACCGCAACGTCGTGGGCGCAGAAAACCAAGGCTCGGGCGTCGCGGTGCAACTCGACGACGGCCGCACTGTGCACGCCGACGCGCTGCTGGTGGCGACCGGCCGGATCCCCAACGCGGATCAACTCGACCTCGAGCAGGCCGGCGTCGCCGTCGAGGACGGCCTGGTGGCCGTGGATCAGTACCAGCGGACCACGGCGCGTGGCGTTTTCGCCCTCGGCGACGTCTCGTCGCCGTACCAGCTCAAGCACGTGGCCAACCACGAAGCGCACGTCGTGCAGCACAACCTGTTCTGCGACTGGGACGACACAGGGGCGATGGCCGTCACCGACCATCGTTACGTGCCCTCGGCGGTGTTCACCGATCCGCAGGTCGCCAGCGTCGGACTGACCGAAAACGAAGCCATCGCAAAGGGTTTCAAGGTATCGGTGAAAATACAGGACTACGGTGACGTCGCCTACGGCTGGGCGTCCGAGGACACCACCGGGATCGTCAAGCTCATCGCCGAGCGCGGCACCGGTCGCCTACTGGGCGCGCACATCATGGGACCTCAGGCGTCATCGATCATCCAGCCGTTGGTCCAGGCAATGAGCTTCGGACTCACCGCGCCGCAGATGGCCCGCGGTCAGTACTGGATCCATCCGGCGCTTCCCGAGGTGGTGGAGAACGCGGTGCTGGGTCTGCGCTGACCTCAGCGCCGCCGTGGCCGCGCGGCAGGCTGGTCGTCCTGGCATTGCGGGCACAGACCATGCAACGTCAGCCCGGCGGCGTCGGACAGCGCGAAGGAACTGCCCGCCATCGCGTGTTCGAGCGCCGAACTCAGCTGCCGGGCGGGCACCTCGATGATGGTTCCGCAGTTGGTACAGACCGCGTGATGGTGCGGCGCGGTGGCCAGCCCATAGGTCGTCACGCCGCCGTCGAGCGTCAACGCGTGCAGCACGCCCTGCTCGACTAGCGTGGTCACCGTGCGGTAGACGGTCGCCACGTCGGGCGCGTGGGTGCCGGACGGCAGGCACTCCCGTACCCGCTGGTAGATCTCGGCGACCGGCAGGTGACCGTGGACGGGCTCCAGCACCGCCAGCACCTGGATCCGCGACGCCATTCGCCGCAGCCCCCGGGCGCGCAGAAAATCGCCGATCCTCTCGGTGGCCGACGCATCCAGTACCGACGGCTTGGGCGTCACTGGTTCAGTGTCGTCCCCAGGCGGCCGGACCGCCAGTCTTCGCCGCAACCGCGACCTCACCGATTCCTGCAACTCACTTGCATCTGGCGAACCGGGGAACTTACAGTCGTGCCGGTTGTTCTCAGCCGATACCGCAAGGACGCGCCGGAAGGACCCCAGTGGCCAGCACCGAGATCGACTGGCGGCCGTCACGGGCGACCAGGCTGATCGGCGCCCTGACACCGGCGGAATGGCGGCGACTGGCAGCGATGCTGGCGGTGATCGTCGCGCTGCACCTGCTCGGCTGGCTCACCATGGCCCTCTTCGTGGCGCCGGCCCAATACAGCCTGGGCGGCAAGGCTTTTGGCGTCGGCATCGGATTGACTGCCTACACCCTGGGTATGCGGCATGCCTTCGACGCCGACCATATCGCCGCCATCGACAACACCACCCGCAAACTGATGAACGATGGGCAGCGCCCGCTGGCCGTCGGCTTCTTCTTTTCGCTGGGCCACTCCACGGTGGTCTTCGGGCTCGCGGTCGTGCTGGCGTGTGGGGTGAAGTCGGTCGTCGGACCGGTCAGCGACGACTCCTCGACGCTGCACCACTACACCGGGCTGATCGGCACCAGCGTCTCGGGTGTGTTCCTGTACGCGATCGCGCTTCTCAACGTCATCGTCCTGGTCGGCATACTGCGCGTTTTCGCGCGGCTACGCCGCGGCGAATACGATCCCGACACCGACGCGGCCGCACTGGAGCGGCATCTGGACAACCGCGGTCTGCTGAACCGGTTGCTCGGCCGCTTCACCAAGTCGATCACCAGGTCGTGGCACTGCTATCCCGTTGGCTTGTTGTTCGGGCTCGGCTTCGACACCGCCACCGAGATCACGCTACTGGTGCTGGCCGGCACCAGCGCAGCCGCCGGGCTGCCCTGGTACGCCATCATGTGCCTGCCGGTGCTGTTCACCGCCGGCATGTGCCTGCTGGACACCATCGACGGCTCGTTCATGAATTTCGCCTACGGCTGGGCCTTTTCCAGCCCGGTGCGCAAGATCTACTACAACATCACCATCACCGCGCTGTCGGTGGCGGTCGCCCTCCTGATCGGTAGCGTCGAAATCCTCGTCCTGTTCGCCGACCAGTTCGGTTGGCGGGGCTCGTTCTGGACCTGGATCGGCGGGCTGGACCTCAACACGATCGGCTACTTCGTCGTCGGCATGTTCGTCGTCACGTGGGCGGTCGCCCTGCTCGTCTGGCGTTACGGGCACATCGAAGAGAAGTGGACCGCGTAAGCCGACCGGAACGAGGCTGACCACAAAACGCCGTTCGGGTGTAGAACAGTGCTCATGGGCTCGTTGGCCTGCGCCCAGCTCGCGGATCGGCGGTGACCGGCGGTGCATGAGCTGTCGTTATGTGAAGCGATCGCCGGTGTCGTCAAGAATCACGCCGACGGTCGGCACGTCGACGTGGTGCGGGTGCGGGTGGGCGCCCTTCGGCAGGTGGTCCCGGAGTCGCTGTCCTTCTGCTGGACACTGGTCCGCGACGCGGAAGACATGCCGGGCGCCGAACTGGAACTCGAGTGCGTCGACGCCGAAGTCAAGTGCCGTGCGTGCGGCGGGCAATCCGAAATCACCTCGCCGTGGTCGATCTGGTGTCCCCGGTGTGACAGTTCCGACGTCGAAGTGCTGCGCGGCAACGAATTTTTGGTGACGTCATTGGATGTCTCGTGAAAGGCGTTGACGATGGGTAGATTTCATCGGCACGACGACGGAACCGCGCACGTCCACGAGCACGATCACCTTCCGCACGATCACGATGGCGATCACGATCATGGCGACCACAGCCGCTATCAGACCGGCAGTCAGCGTGTCGATGTGCTGGAGGCGATCTTCGCCGAGAACGACCTGCTCGCCGACGCCAACCGGGCGGCCTTCGAGAGCAATGG
Organism: Mycobacterium sp.; assembly: GCF_036273375.1. Classification (GTDB taxonomy): domain Bacteria; phylum Actinomycetota; class Actinomycetes; order Mycobacteriales; family Mycobacteriaceae; genus Mycobacterium. Next base: position 6,598 of record NZ_DASUHS010000166.1, read on the forward strand.
GGTGCGCACCCTCAACCTGATGAGTTCCCCGGGATCGGGCAAGACCACCATTTTGCAGGCAACGCTCGACGAACTCGCCGGCGAGCTGGCGCTCGGCGTGATCGAGGGTGATATTGCCACCGACCTGGACGCGGCAAAGCTCAGCGGCCGCGGCGCCCAGGTGTCACTGCTCAATACCAGCAACGGATTTGGTGGCGAATGCCACCTCGATGCACCCATGATCAACCGCGCGCTGCCCGGCCTCGACCTCGCCGCGCTCGACCTGGTGATCATCGAGAACGTCGGGAATCTGGTCTGCCCGGCGGAGTTCGACGTCGGTGAGCACGCCAAGGCGATGGTCTATTCGGTGACCGAGGGCGAGGACAAGCCGCTGAAGTATCCGGTGATGTTCCGGTCGGTGGACGTGGTGCTGCTCAACAAAATCGACTTGGTGCCTCACCTCGACGTGGATGTCGACAGGTACATCGCCCATGTCCGCAAAGTGAATGCGGCAGCGACGATTTTGCCGGTCAGTGCGCGCACCGGCGATGGCATGGGTGCCTGGTTCGGCTGGCTGCGGCGCTTCGCCGCTGACGCGCCCTGAACGGCGCGCGCGGGTGTCACACCGCGGCCACGCTCCTGCGAAACATTCGCAGGACGGCCGGCTACGCGATGCCCAACCGGCTCGACGGATCAGCCCGGCGCCCCATGGCTTTTCGGCGCTATACAACACGTGCCTACTAGTTAGCAACGGCTAACCGTTGACAACGCTCGATAGCGGGAGTAGACCCAAAAAATAGCGCTGCGCAAGTGGGCCGACGGTCGACTCCGGCGGCGCAGGAGCCCCAGCCCGGCTCCGGAAAGCTGCAGCATGCCAACAGAAGCAGCAGTCAAGGCAGAACAAACATTGATCCATGTTCTATGGATTAACGCGGGCCTCAGTTGTGACGGTGACTCGGTGGCATTGACTGCGGCCACCCAGCCCAGCGTCGAGGAGATCGCCCTGGGGGCCCTGCCCGGACTCCCCCAGGTCGCCGTGCACTGGCCCCTGATCGACTTCGAATGCGGACCCAACGGAGGGGCGGACGACTTCCTGGAGTGGTTCTTTAAAGCCGACCGCGGCGAGTTGGAACCCTTTGTGCTCGTGGTCGAAGGCTCCATCCCGAACGAGAAGATCAAGGACGAGGGTTACTGGTGCGGGTTCGGCAACAATCCGGCGACCGGGCAGCCGATGACCACCAGTGAGTGGCTCGACCGGTTGGCGCCCAAGGCCACCGCCATCGTGGCGGTCGGGACCTGCGCCACCTACGGGGGTATCCACGCGATGGCCGGCAACCCGACTGGGGCGATGGGCGTGCCGGACTATCTCGGCTGGGACTGGAAGAGCAAGGCCGGCATTCCGATCGTGTGCGTGCCCGGCTGCCCGATCCAGCCGGACAATCTGTCGGAGACGCTGACCTACCTGCTGTACATGGCGACCGGTCAGGCGCCGATGATCCCGCTCGACGACGCGCTGCGCCCGCAGTGGTTGTTCGGCAATACCGTGCACGAAGGCTGCGACCGGGCCGGCTATTACGAGCAGGGCGACTTCGCCACCGAGTATGGCTCGGCGAAATGCATTGTGAAACTTGGCTGTTGGGGGCCCGTCGTCAAATGCAATGTGCCCAAGCGCGGATGGATCAACGGTGTCGGCGGTTGCCCTAACGTTGGTGGAATCTGCATTGGCTGCACGATGCCGGGGTTCCCAGACAAGTTCATGCCGTTCATGGACGAGCCGCCGGGCGGCAAGCTCTCGAGCACCGCGTCGGGTTTGTACGGAGCCGTGATTCGCAGTCTGAGGGGTATCACGGAACGCACGCTCGACAAAGAGCCGCGGTGGCGGCACACCGGCGACCAACTCACCACCGGAGCGCGCCGCACCTGGTAGGTCACCTACCGGGTCGGCGTGTTCCCTTCTGAAATTCGTAGACGAAAAGCCGTCGCCGCATCAGCGAACGCTGACAGCAGCCAAAGCGGGAAGAAGTAGCGCGATGACAACCATCATTCCTGAACCCACCCACGCCGAGCGGAAGCCCGGCCAACTGGTCGACATGGCGTGGGATCCCATCACCCGGATCGTGGGCAGCCTGGGCATCTACACCAAGATCGACTTCGAGAACCGAGAAGTCGTCGAGTGTCACAGCACCTCGTCGATCTTTCGTGGCTACTCGATCTTCATGAAGGGCAAGGATCCCCGCGATGCCCATTTCATCACCAGTCGCATCTGCGGCATCTGCGGCGACAACCACGCCACCTGCTCGTGCTACACGCAGAACATGGCCTATGGCGTGAGGCCCCCGCATCTGGGCGAGTGGATCGTCAACCTCGGCGAAGCCGCGGAATACATGTTCGACCACAACATCTTCCAGGAGAACCTGGTCGGCGTGGACTTCTGCGAAAAGATGGTGGCCGAGACCAACCCGAGTGTCCTCTCGCTGGCGGAGAAAACCCCCGCCCCGCACGCGGACGCCCACGGGTACAAGACCATCGCGGACATCATGCGCTCGCTCAACCCGTTCAGCGGCGAGTTCTACCGTGAGGCACTGCAAACCAGCCGGTACACGCGAGAAATGTTCTGCCTCATGGAAGGCCGCCACGTGCACCCCTCCACGCTGTACCCCGGCGGGGTCGGCACGGTGGCGACCATCCAGCTGATGACCGACTACATGACGCGGTTGATGCGCTACGTCGAGTTCATGAAGAAGGTCGTGCCCATGCACGACGACCTGTTCGACTTCTTCTACGAGGCTCTGCCCGGTTACGAGAAGGTCGGGCTGCGTCGCACCCTGCTGGGCTGCTGGGGCTCCTTCCAGGACCCCGAGGTGTGCAACTTCGAATACAAGGACATGGAGCGCTGGGGCAACGCCATGTTCGTCACCCCGGGCGTGGTGGTCGACGGCAAGCTGGTCACCCACTCGCTGGTGGACATCAACCTCGGCATCCGAATCCTCTTGGGCAGTTCATATTACGACGACTGGACCGACCAGGAGATGTTCGTCAAGACCGAT
>NZ_DASUHS010000167.1:0-10961 GCF_036273375.1 Mycobacterium sp.
CGCGATGAGCCCTAACTTGCTGCGGCGCTTGCACATTGCGGCCAGCTCCGAGTAGGCCTTCGCGCCCAGCAGCTCGGTGAGTTCGTCGGCCAGGCTTTCCCACACCTGCTCGGCGCCGACATGGGCGGCCGGATCGCCGCTGCAGTACCAGTGCAGGTCGGCGCCACCGGAACCCCAACCGCGCCGGTCGAATTCGGTGACCCAGGTCTTGAGGATCTCGGTGCCGTCGGGCCGGGTCACCCACTCCTGGCTGCGACGGATCGGCAGCTGCCAGCAGACATCGGGCTTCATGGTCAGCGGCGGCACGCCCAGCTTGAGGGCCTTGCTGTGCAGTGCGCAGCCGACACCGCCTCCAAAACCCGGCCGGTTCAAGAAAATGCACGCGTCTTTGTGCTTGCGGGTGCGGTACTGCGGTTGGCCGTCATGCTCGTCGAGTTCCAGATAACCCTTGCGGCCCAACCCTTTTTCGCGGAATTGCCAGTCGGCGGCGGTCAGCTTTTTCACCGCGTCATCCAGGCGGGCGCGGTCGTCGTCGTCGGACAGGAACGCACCGTGCGAGCAGCACCCGTCGTCCGGGCGGCCCTGGACCGTGCCCCGGCAGGCCGGAGTGCCGAACACGCATGTCCATCGGGAGAGTAGCCAGGTCAGGTCCGCCGCGATCAGGTGCTCGGGGTTATCGGGGTCGTAGAACTCCACCCATTCGCGGGCGAAATCCAGTTCGACCTCTTGTCCCGGTTCCGGGTGCGAATTCGCCACGCAATCCACGTTAGACCACGATTCGGCCCATCCGAGCCGCTGACACTCGGGACCCGTATGGGCGCGATCACGGCGAGTTGACCGGGTCGCGCAAAGCACGGACCCCGGGGCTTCGTTAGGTTGTTTACGTGCGACTGGGCGTTCTCGATGTGGGCAGCAACACGGTGCATCTGCTGGTGGTCGATGCCCACCGGGGCGGCCATCCGACGCCGATGAGTTCGACGAAAGCCACTCTGCGTCTTGCCGAGGCCACCGACAGCGCCGGCAAGATCACCAAACGCGGTGCCGACAAGCTGATCTCCACGATCGACGAATTCGCCAAGATCGCCGACAGTTCGGGCTGCTCGGAGCTGATGGCCTTCGCCACATCCGCGGTCCGGGACGCCGGGAACTCCGACGACGTGCTGAGCCGGGTGCGCAAGGAGACCGGCGTCGAGTTGCGCGTGCTGACCGGGGTCGACGAGTCGCGGCTGACCTTTCTGGCGGTGCGCCGGTGGTACGGGTGGAGCGCGGGCCGCATCATCAACCTCGACATCGGTGGCGGCTCGCTGGAGATGTCCAGCGGCGTGGACGAGGAGCCCGAGGTCGCGTTGTCACTGCCGCTGGGCGCCGGACGGCTGACCCGCGAGTGGCTGCCCGACGATCCCCCCGGCCGGCGGCGGGTGGCGATGCTGCGGGATTGGCTGGACGCCGAGCTCTCCGAAACCAGCGTGAAGATCCTCGAAGCGGGCAGCCCGGACCTGACGGTCGCGACGTCGAAGACTTTCCGCTCGCTGGCGCGGCTCACCGGTGCGGCGCCATCGGGCGCCGGACCGCGGGTGAAGAGGACGCTTACAGCAAACGGCCTCAGGCAACTCATATCTTTCATCTCTAGGATGACGACCGCTGACCGGGCAGAACTGGAAGGAGTGAGCGCCGAGCGGGCACCGCAGATCGTTGCGGGTGCTCTGGTGGCGGAGGCAAGTATGCGAGCGCTGTCGATCGAATCGGTGGATATTTGCCCGTGGGCATTACGGGAAGGTCTCATCTTGCGCAAACTCGACAGCGAAGCCGACGGATCGGCCCTCATGGCGCCTTCGGTGCGTAATGCTGGAGGTCAGGTAGTTGATCGGAATCAGAACCGATCGAGAGGCGACAAACCATGACCGGACCGCACTCCGAGGCCGAGGACTCCGGCACCCGGCCCATCTCGGTTGCCGAATTGCTGGCCAAAAACGGAACCATCGGTGCCCCTGCCGTCACCCGGCGGCGCCGTCGTCGGCGCGGTGACAGCGACTCGGTGACGGTAGCCGAACTGACCGGCGATCTCCCAGCGATCCGTGAAGACGACGATGAACCCGGATACGAAGCCACCGACACCATCGGCGCTGTCGAACCGGCCCCACCCGCGAAAGCCGCCGCGCCCGTAGCCAGCGGCGAGCCCAAGGCGCCCTATTGGTCCGAGCCCGAGCCACGCTGGCCCAAGTCGCCGCCGCAGCCCAAGCGGGCGCCGGGGCCCGAACGCAGCGAATACCCGCGGCCGTTGCCCGAGGCCGGCCCGGCGGGCTCGTCCGCCAATGGCACCCGGCAGCCGGGCTCCGGGGCCGAGGACATGAGCTTCGACCCGATGGATCACTACGCCGATGTCCCGGTGGACGTCATGGACTCCGAGGTGCGCGAGGCCGAACCGGCGCTGGAGGACTCCGCGTACGTGCGCTCCTTCCTGCGGTCCGGGGATTCGGACGATGACGAGGATGGATCCGGACCGCTGCCCGCCGGAGTGCTCGGCGGCGACGAGCACCTCGATCTCGAGGACAGGCACGCGGACGCAGGGCCGGATGACCACCTCGAGCAGGGCAGATTCTCCGCAGTCTGGCGCGGCGGCCTGGTCGTACTGCAGTCGATGCTGGCCGTCGCGTTCGGCGGCGGGTTGTTCGTGGCCTTCGACCAGCTGTGGCGCTGGAACAGCCTGGTGGCGCTGGTGCTATCGGTGCTGGTCATTCTGGGTCTGGTGGCCGGGGTCCGGGTGGTTCGCAAAACCGAGGACATCGCCAGCACGTTGATCGCGGTCGCGGTGGGTGCGCTGATCACCCTGGGGCCCTTGGCGCTGTCGTTGCAATCGGGCTAGCGGCACCGTAGACAGTGCGCCCAGCCATCAAAGTCGGCCTTTCCACGGCTTCGGTGTACCCGTTGCGGGCCGAGGCCGCCTTCGAGTACGCGGCCCGGCTCGGCTACGACGGCGTCGAGCTGATGGTGTGGGCCGAGTCGGTCAGCCAGGATGTCGCCGCCGTCAAGAAGCTGTCGCGGCACTACCGCGTTCCGGTGTTGTCCGTACACGCGCCCTGCCTGCTCATCTCGCAGCGGGTGTGGGGCGCCAACCCAATCACCAAGCTGGATCGCAGCGTGCGCGCCGCCGAACAACTGGGCGCGCAGACCGTGGTCGTGCACCCGCCGTTTCGCTGGCAGCGGCGCTACGCCGAGGGTTTCAGCGAGCAGGTGGCGACGCTGGAAGCGTCGAGCGACGTGGTGATCGCCGTGGAGAACATGTTCCCGTTCCGGGCGGACCGGCTTTTCGGGGCCGGCCAGTCGCTGGAACGGATGCGCAAACGCGGTGGCGGCCCCGGCGCGGCGATTTCGGCGTTCGCGCCCTCCTACGACCCCCTCGACGGCAACCACGCGCACTACACGCTGGATCTGTCCCACACCGCGACCGCGGGCACCGACTCGCTGGACATGGCCCAGCGGATGGGGGCCGGGCTGGTGCATCTGCACCTGTGCGACGGCAACGGTCTGCCCGCCGATGAGCACCTGGTGCCTGGGCGGGGCACGCAACCCACCGCCGAGGTGTGCCAGATGCTGGCCGGCAGCCACTTCGCCGGGCACGTCATCCTGGAGGTGTCGACGTCCAGCGCGCGTTCCGCCAACGAGCGCGAGGCCATGCTCGCCGAATCGCTGCAGTTTGCCCGCACGCATCTGCTGCGCTGACCAAGCCAGGAGAAGACCCAGACAACATGAGTGCGTTATTCACCACCGCAATGACGTTGCGGGAGGTCGGTTCAGGCGTCTTTGAAGGCGAGCTCGACAAGCGCTGGACCATCGGTCCCAAGGTGCACGGCGGTGCGATGCTGGCGCTCTGCGCCAACGCCGCCCGCACCGCTTGCGGTGGGCAGTCCGACGGGCTGGAATCGGTCCAGCAGCCGGTTGCGGTGTCCGCGAGCTTCCTGTGGGCGCCCGACCCCGGTCAGGTGCAGTTGGTGACCTCGGTCCGCAAGCGGGGCCGCCGGATCAGCGTCGTCGACGTCGAGCTCAACCAGGGCGACCGCACCGCGGTGCACGCCGTGGTCAACCTCGGTGAACCCGAACACTGGCATCGGGACGGTTCGGAACGGGTAGCCAGGCCGCTGCTGTCGGCCAACCCGGTGCTGGACCTGATGGCGCCCGAGCCACCCGACGACATCGAGCCGATCGGGCCGGGGCATCCGCTGGCCGGCCTCGTGCACCTGGGGGAGGGCTGCGACGTGCGGCCGGTGTTGTCGACGATGGCGCCACGCAGCGACGGGCGTCCGCCGGTGATTCAGATGTGGGCGCGACCCCGCGGTGTGGCCCCGGACGCCCTGTTCGCGCTCATGTGCGGCGATCTGTCGGCGCCGGTGACCTTCACCGTGGACCGCACCGGCTGGGCGCCCACAATCCAGCTCACGGCGTTTCTGCGCGGCATGCCGGCCGATGGCTGGCTGCGCATCATCGCGACCTGCACCGAGATCGGGCAGGACTGGTTCGACGAGGACCACACCGTCGTCGACAGCCTGGGCCGCCTGGTGGTGCAGGCGCGGCAATTGGCATTGGTCCCTGCCGCCCGCTGACGCGCGGTGTCTGCGATGCTTTCCGGCATGGCAAGAATCGCGATCATCGGTGGCGGCAGCATCGGGGAGGCACTGCTGTCGGGTCTGCTGCGGGCGGGCCGGCAGGTCAAAGACCTGGTGGTGGTCGAACGGGTTCCCGAGCGCGCCAAGTATCTCGCCGACACCTATTCCGTGCGGATCAGCTCGGTATCCGACGCGGTAGAAAACGCGTCATTCGTCGTGGTCGCGGTCAAGCCCGCCGACGTCGAGTCGGTGATGGCACAGGTCGTCCGCGCGGCTGCCGCCGCTGAGAGCGATACCGCCGAACAGGTTTTCGTCACGGTCGCGGCCGGGATCACCATCACATACTTCGAGTCGAAGCTCCCGGCAGGGACGCCGGTGGTGCGGGCAATGCCGAACGCGGCGGCCCTGGTCGGCGCCGGGGTCACGGCCCTGGCCAAGGGACGATTCGTCACCGCGCCACAGCTCGAAGGCGTATCGGCCCTGTTCGACTCCGTCGGTGGCGTCCTGAGCGTTCCGGAGGGTCAGATGGACGCCGTCACCGCGCTGTCGGGCTCCGGGCCCGCGTATTTCTTCTTGCTGGTCGAGGCCCTGATCGACGCCGGCGTCGCCGCGGGCCTGAGCCGCGAGGTGGCCGCCGACCTGACTGCGCAGACCATGGCCGGCTCGGCCGCCATGCTGCTCGAGCGCATGGACGCCGATCGGCGGCTGGGCGAGGCCGAGGCGCCGGGGCTGCGGGTGGACGCGACGGCGACGCAGCTGAGGGCGACAGTGACCTCGCCCGGCGGTACCACGGCGGCCGGCCTGCGTGAGCTGGAACGAGGGGGCTTGCGAGCGGCCGTCGACGCGGCCGTTCAGGCCGCCAAAATGCGCTCTGAGCAGCTAAGAATTACATCAGAGTAATCCAAGTTTTTTGAACTGATTGTCCCCCACCAGTACCAGTAACCCCATTAGTCCCGCTATTCTCCTCTTGTAAGCACGTGTGGGTGCCAGCGGAGGGGAAGCCGCTGGCATGCGCGTGCCTGACACGATTGGGTTGCGATGACGTCTAGTAACGGGCCATCAGCGCGAGATGCTGCAGGTAAGCCACGGGACGCCAGTTCCGTTGACAGCCAGCAGGGCAGAACGCAGTTTCTCACCGTCGCCGAGGTAGCGGCGTTGATGCGGGTCTCAAAGATGACGGTGTACCGGTTGGTGCATAACGGCGAGCTGCCCGCGGTCCGGGTCGGCCGGTCCTTCCGGGTGCACGCCAAGGCCGTACACGACATGCTGGAGACGTCCTACTTCGACGCCGGCTGACCTGAAACGGTGCCGCTTGCGGGCGGCGCCCAGGCTCCGCGGTTACGCGGCGAGCGGGCCGATGCCGGTTTGGCGTTCGGTGTGTTCCGCCGGGTAAAGTGTCCGGGTCCAAGCTTTGAAGCAGGTCACGGTCAGATAGCGGAGTTCATGGGTTCAGTAATCAAGAAGCGGCGCAAGCGTATGTCGAAGAAGAAGCACCGCAAGCTGCTGCGTCGTACCCGGGTGCAGCGCAGAAAACTCGGTAAGTAACCCCGCCCGCGGCATGATGCCGCCGTCTCGCCTGGCCGCTAGGCTGTTCGAGTGGATCCGTCGAATGGGGAGAACGCCGGGCCGGGCGACACCGCAGGCAACACCGTGCATTACCCCAAAATCGTGCTGGTCACCGGCGCATGCCGGTTTCTGGGCGGCTACCTGACGGCTCGGCTCGCGCAGAACCCGATGATCAATGCGGTCATCGCGGTGGATGCGATAGCCCCGAGCAAGGACATGCTGCGCCGGATGGGACGCGCCGAGTTCGTCCGGGCCGACATTCGTAATCCCTTCATAGCCAAGGTGATTCGCAACGGCGACGTCGACACGGTGGTGCACGCGGCGGCCGCGTCGTACGCGCCGCGATCCGGCGGCACCGCGGCGTTGAAAGAGATCAACGTGATGGGTGCGATGCAGCTGTTCGCGGCCTGCCAGAAAGCGCCCTCGGTGCGCCGGGTCGTGCTCAAGTCGACGTCCGAGGTGTACGGCTCGAGCGCTCACGACCCGGTGATGTTCACCGAGGACAGCACCAGCCGTCGGCCGTTCCGCGACGGTTTCGCCAAAGACAGCCTCGACATCGAGGCCTACGCGCGTGGATTGGGACGGCGCCGGCCCGACATCGCCGTCACGATCCTGCGGCTGGCCAACATGATCGGCCCGGCGATGGACACCACGCTGTCGCGTTATTTGGCTGGGCCTTTGGTGCCGACGATGTTCGGCCGCGACGCACGCCTGCAGTTGCTCCACGAGCAGGATGCACTGGGTGCGCTGGAGCGTGCGGCGATGGCCGGCAAGGCGGGGACGTTCAACATCGGCGCCGAAGGCATCATCATGCTGTCGCAGGCGATCCGGCGGGCCGGCCGGATTCCTTTGCCAGTACCGGGTTTCGGCGTCTGGGCCCTGGATTCGTTACGCCGCGCCAATCGCTATAACGAGATCAGTCGTGATCAGTTCGATTATTTGAGTTATGGCCGTGTCATGGATACCAGCCGGATGCGTTCCGAGCTCGCCTACCAGCCGAAATGGTCGACGGCAGAGGCATTTGACGACTACGTTCGCGGCCGCAGCCTGACTCCCATTATCGACCCACTTCGGGTACGCTCCTTGGAAGATCGCGCGATATCCGTAGCTCAGCGCTGGGGTAGCCGAAATCCAATTCCGTGGGGTGGGGTCAGGTAGGTATCGTGGCGGGCGAAAACAGAGCGAATGTCATTCCACTGCATACGAATCGGGGTCGGGTAGCAGCGCGTCGCAGAGCGGATCAACGGGCGGAGTCTTCTCGCCAGCATCCCTCCTCGCTTTCTGATCCCAACGGTCGGGCATCTGCGGAGCAAATCGCGGCGGTGGTCCGCGAAATCGACGAGCACCGCCGTGTCGCGGGGGCGTCTTCCGCCGACGCGCCGCTGAATGACTTGGCGCAGCGCGTCGCCTCGGTTGCCGGATTCCTCCGCCAGCGGCTCACCGGCGACTACAGCGTCGATGAGTTCGGCTTCGACCCGCACTTCAACAGCGCGATCGTTCGGCCGTTGCTGCGGCTGTTCTTCCGATCCTGGTTCCGGGTCGAGGTGAGCGGGATCGAGAATCTGCCGGATGACGGACCCGCGCTGGTGGTCGCCAACCACGCCGGTGTGTTGCCGTTCGACGGGCTGATGCTGTCGGTGGCGGTGCACGATGAGCATCCCGCGCAGCGGGACATGCGGCTACTGGCCGCTGACATGGTGTTCGATCTGCCGGTGGTGGGGGAGGCGGCCCGCAAGGCCGGCCACACGATGGCCTGCACGACGGACGCGCACCGGCTGCTCGCCGCCGGCGAGCTCACCGCCGTGTTCCCGGAGGGCTACAAGGGCCTGGGCAAGCGCTTCGAGGACCGTTATCGGCTACAGCGGTTCGGCCGTGGTGGATTCGTCACGGCAGCGCTGCGGACGAAGGCGCCGATCATTCCCTGCTCGATCATCGGGTCCGAAGAGATCTACCCGATGCTGACCGACGTCAAGCTGCTGGCGCGGCTGTTCGGGCTGCCGTATTTCCCGATCACGCCGCTGTTCCCGCTGGCCGGGCCCGTGGGCCTGGTGCCGCTGCCGTCGAAGTGGCACATCGCGTTCGGCGAGCCGATATACACCGACGACTACGCGGCCTCTGACGCCGACGACCCGATGGTCACCTTCGAGTTGACCGACCAGGTGCGGGAGACCATCCAGCAGACGCTGTACCGGCTGCTGGCCGGCCGTCGCAACATCTTCTTCGGCTGAGTCGCGCAAAAGGAAACGCCACCGCGGAAATCCGCGATGGCGTTGACCTTTCGGGAGCCGGGCTATTTGACCATCGTGAACTGGCAGACGTTGGTGTAGCCGTCGCGGAACAGGTCCGAGCAGCCGCGCAGGTACTTCAGGTAGATGTCGTAGGTCTCCTGGCCCTTCAGGGCGATCGCCTCGTCCTTGTGCGCTTCAAGGGCATCTCCCCAGGCGGTCAATGTCGGCACGTAGTTCTTGCCGATGAAGTGGTGGCGCTCGATCTGGAAACCCGCGTCGGTTGAGTACTTATCGACCAAATCGACCTGCGGCAGCTTTCCGCCCGGGTAGATCTCCTTCAAAATGAAACTGATGAACCGCAGCAGGGTCATGTTCACCTGCAACCCGAGCTTTTTGCCCTCCTCGGCGGTGGGCACCACGATCGAGTGCAGCAGCATGCGGCCGTCGTCGGGCAGCAGGTCGTAGTACTTCTTGAAGAAGGTGGCATAACGCTGATACCCGGCGTCGCCGGCGCCGTCGGCGAAGTGCTCGAACGCGCCCAGCGACACGATGCGATCAATCGGTTCGTCGGGGAATTCCTCCCAGCCCTGGATCCGCACCTCCTTACGGCGGGGGCTGTCCATCTTGGCGAATTCCGCCACGCAGTGCGCATGCTGGTTCTCGCTGAGCGTCAAACCGATGACGTTGACGTCGTACTCGGCGACGGCATGGCGCATCGTGGACCCCCAGCCGCTGCCGATGTCTAACAGCGTCATGCCCGGCTCGAGGTTCAGCTTGTCCAAAGCCAGCTTGCGCTTGGCGTACTGCGCCTGTTCTAGCGTCTTGGTCAGATTCTGCGGGTCCGGGTTCTCATCGAAATAACCGCAGCTGTAGGTCATCGACGGGTCAAGCCAGAGCTTGAAGAACTCGTTCGATTTATCGTAGTGCGACCGGACTTTGTCGACCGGCGGCTTTAGCTGCGTGCTTCCCGGTTCCCGCTGTGCTGACACTTACAACGCCCCTAACTTTCCTGCGGATATAGATGCAACTGCTGCCGCGGTTGCTGCAACGTCGGCTTCGTTTGTCGATTCCCCCAACATCGTGACGACACTAGTGACGATCGGGTTCCCATCGGCGTCCGTCACTTCGCTGCGGATCTCCGCCAGCACGGTGCCGTGGGACTCAATCACCGAGTCGAGATAGGTGTCGAAGTACAGCCTATCGTGCGCCAGGATCGGCCGGTGGAACTTGAACTTCTGGTCGCGGTGAATCACCCGGGCGATGTTGATCGGGATGCTGAACTTGGTGAAGATCTCCAGCTGCACGCGGCGCCCGGCGATCGCGAGGAACGTCAGCGGCGCCACCATGCCGGTGTACCCAGCGTTCTCGGATTCACTCTCGTCGAAGTGCGCCGGGTGGTCGTCTTTGATCGCCAGCGCGAACTCACGAATCTTCTCGCGACCGACCTCGAAGTAATCCGGTGCGCGGTAGTGGCTGCCGATGAGTCCTTCGGCTTCCTTGGGGACTGTCATGGCCCTATGCCCTCTGCTCGATTGTGTCTGCGCGGCGCAGCCTATCAGCGCGATTGCCGTCGGGAGGCCAGCGCGGCCAGCGCACCACCGGCTGCGCCCAGCGCCAACGCCGACGGCACCCCGATCCGGGCCGCTTTGCGAGCGGTGCGGAAATCGCGAATCTCCCAGCCGCGCTCCCGGGCCAGGGCGCGCAGGCGGGCGTCGGGATTGATGGCGACCGCGGTGCCCACCAGCGACAGCATGGGCACGTCGTTGAAGCTGTCCGAGTAGGCCGTGCAGCGTTTCAGGTTGAGGCCCTCGCGAATTGCCAGCGAGCGCACGGCGTGCGCCTTGCCGGTGCCGTGCAGGATGTCGCCGACCAGCCTGCCGGTGAAGACGCCGTCGACGGATTCCGCGACCGTGCCCAGGGCGCCGGTCAGGCCGAGCCGTCGCGCGATGGTCGCGGCGAGTTCGTAGGGCGTGGCGGTGATCAGCCACACCTGCTGGCCGGCGTCCAGATGCATCTGCGTGAGCTCGCGGGTGCCGGGCCAGATCTTGTCGGCGATGATCTCGTCGTAGATCTCCTCGCCCAGGGCGATTAGCTGTTCGACCGATCGGCCCTCGATGAAGGCGAGCGCCTTGCGCCGGCCGGCGGCGACGTCGTTGCTGTTTTCCGTCCCGAGGATCTGAAACTTGGCCTGCGCGTAGATGAATCCGACCACATCGCGATAGGTGAAGTAGTTGCGCGTGGCCAGCCCGCGGCCGAAATGCACCGCCGACGAGCCCTGCACGAGCGTGTTGTCCACGTCGAAGAAGGCGGCGGCGGTCAGGTCGATCGGGGGCTGGGGACGGTCCTGCGAGGCGGCGGCTTCCTGCATGCCCTCGATCGCGCGGGCGGCGCTGGCGTCCGCGGCCAGCGACTCCAGGTCAACGTGACCGGTGTGGTCGGCGTTGCCCGGGTCAGAGGAAGTCATCGTCAAACCTCCTAGATCGCTGCGCTGCCTGGCGACCCCGCGGGTCCCGATCTTCAACCCTATCGGGCAGATGACGTGGCGGCGTTGACGCGTCCCAGCCCG
>NZ_DASUHS010000168.1:0-7756 GCF_036273375.1 Mycobacterium sp.
CTTGGGCACGCCGCAGTCGTACCTGGACCGCTCCGTCGAACTGCGGGTCGGCACCGAGGTGCCCCGGGACGGTCTGCTGCGGCTGCTGGTCGACGTCCAGTACAGCCGCAACGACCTGTCGTTCACCCGCGGCTCGTTCCGGGTGCGTGGCGACACGGTGGAGATCATCCCGTCCTACGAAGAGCTGGCGGTGCGCATCGAGTTCTTCGGCGACGAGATCGAGGCGCTGTACTACCTGCACCCGCTGACGGGCGACGTGATCCGCCAGGTCGACTCGCTGCGGATCTTCCCGGCCACCCACTACGTCGCCGGCCCGGAGCGGATGGCGATGGCGATCTCGACGATCGAAGCGGAGCTGGGCGAGCGGCTCGCCGAGCTGGAGGGCCAGGGCAAGCTGCTCGAGGCGCAGCGGTTGCGGATGCGCACCAACTACGACATCGAGATGATGCGCCAGGTCGGGTTCTGCTCGGGCATCGAGAACTACTCCCGGCACATCGACGGTCGGGGGCCGGGCTCGCCGCCTGCCACCCTGCTGGACTACTTCCCGGAAGACTTCCTGCTTGTCATCGACGAATCCCACGTCACCGTCCCGCAGATCGGCGGCATGTACGAGGGCGACATGTCGCGCAAACGCAACCTGGTCGAATACGGATTCCGGTTGCCGTCGGCTTGCGATAACCGCCCGCTGACCTGGGAGGAGTTCGCCGACCGAATCGGGCAGACCGTCTACCTGTCGGCCACCCCCGGCCCGTACGAACTCAGTCAGTCCGCCGGCGAGTTCGTCGAGCAGGTGATCCGGCCCACCGGCCTGGTGGACCCGAAGGTGGTGGTCAAGCCGACCAAGGGGCAGATCGACGACCTGATCGGCGAAATCCGGAAGCGCACCGAGGCCGACCAAAGGGTGCTGGTCACGACGCTGACCAAGAAGATGGCCGAGGACCTCACCGACTACTTGCTCGAGATGGGCATCCGGGTGCGCTATCTGCACTCCGAGGTCGACACATTGCGCCGGGTGGAGCTACTGCGTCAGCTGCGGCTGGGCGAGTACGACGTGCTGGTCGGCATCAACCTGCTGCGTGAGGGCCTGGACCTTCCCGAGGTGTCGCTGGTCGCGATCCTGGACGCAGACAAAGAGGGCTTCCTGCGGTCATCGCGCAGCCTGATTCAAACCATCGGCCGCGCCGCCCGCAACGTCTCCGGTGAGGTGCACATGTACGCCGACACCATCACCGATTCGATGAAAGAAGCCATCGACGAGACCGAGCGACGTCGGGCGAAGCAGGTCGCGTACAACGAGGCCCACGGCATCGACCCGCAGCCGCTGCGCAAGAAGATCGCCGACATCCTCGACCAGGTCTACCGCGAGGCGGACGACAGCGAGACGGTGGAGATCGGCGGGTCAGGGCGCAATGCGTCCCGTGGCCGGCGCGCACAGGGAGAGCCGGGCCGCGTTGTCAGTGCGGGGGTGTACGAGGGCCGCGATACGGCCAACATGCCGCGCGCCGAACTGGCCGACCTGATCAAGGACCTCACCGCCCAGATGATGGCCGCGGCTCGTGACTTGCAGTTCGAGCTGGCGGCGCGGTTCCGCGACGAGATCGCCGACTTGAAGAAGGAACTGCGGGGGATGGACGCCGCCGGCCTGAAATGAGTTTGCTGGCAACCGATCTCCTGCTCTTGTCGGCGCGTGACCCCATACGGTAGAGGAGTGACCGACGCGGCGACTATCACCGGCGGCTGGCGCGAGCTGCTGGGCGCGAGGTATCTGAGAACTTCCGTACTGCTGGCCGGCGGGGTAGCGCTCTACGCCACCAATGAGTTCCTGACCACCAGCTTATTGCCCAACACCATCGCGGAAATCGGCGGCAGCCGGCTCTACGCGTGGGTGACGACCCTGTATCTCGTCGGGTCGGTGGTCGCGGCGACGATGGTCAATCCGATGCTGCTGCGCATCGGGGCGCGGTCGTCATATGTGCTGGGGCTCGCCGTGTTCGGCATCGCCAGCCTGGTTTGCGCTGCCGCGCCCACCATGCATGTTTTGATTGCTGGGCGGGCCATGCAGGGGATGGCCGGGGGCTTGCTGGCGGGCCTGGGATATGCGGTCATCAACTCCGCCCTGCCCCGCTGGTTGTGGACGCGGGGCTCTGCCCTGGTGTCGGCGATGTGGGGGATTGCGACGGTGGTCGGACCCACGACGGGCGGCCTGTTCGCGCAGTTCGGGATTTGGCGATGGGCCTTTGTGGCGATGGCCGTTCTGACCGTGCTGATGGCCCTGCTGGTCCCGGTCGCGCTGGCCCGCGTCAGCCCAACGAGCGGCCCGCACAGGATGAGAATCCCGGTGTGGTCGCTGCTGATCATCGGGGTGGCCTCGCTGGCCGTCAGCGTCGCGCAGATTCCGCGCAACACTGCCGCGACATATGCGTTACTCGCGGCGGGCATCGGCCTGGTCGGCGTGTTCGTGATCGTCGACTGGCGCATGCACGCGGCCATCTTGCCGCCCAGCGTGTTCTCTTCTGGCCCCCTGAAATGGATCTACCTGACCATGGGCGTGCTGATGGGCGCAGCGATGGTGAACACCTACGTGCCGCTGTTCGGGCAGCGACTGGCCCACCTGACGCCGATCGCGGCCGGGTTCCTCGGAGCGGCGCTCGCACTGGGCTGGACGGTCAGCGAGATCGTCAGCGCATCGCTGGAGAACCCGCGGACGATCGGGCGGGTGGTCCTGGTGGCGCCGATGGTGGCGGCGTCGGGCCTGGCGCTGGGTGCCGTGGCCCGGCACGGCGACGGCTCGGCGTGGACCGCCGCGCTGTGGGCGGTGGCCCTGCTGGTCGCCGGCATCGGGATCGGGATGGCCTGGCCGCACCTGTCGGCCCGCGCGATGGCGTCCGTCGCGGACCCGGCCGAAGGCAGCGCCGCCTCCGCGGCGATCAACACCGTTCAGCTGACTTCCGCGGCGATCGGCGCCGGATTGGCCGGTGTCGTCGTCAACACCGCCACCGGCGGCGAGGAGATGGCGGCGCACATGCTGTTCACGGTCTTCACCGCGTTGAGCGCGGCCGGCGTGGCGGTGTCTTACGCCGCGACGCGCGCCACCCGACAAGTCCAGCCGGTCGGCGCCGTAGGCTGAGCTCAGTCCGACGCGTCACGCGGCTGGCAAAACGGCAGGTCACCGCGTGGACTTGACAACCTGCGAGTAGTGGAACTGCCACCGCTCGACGATGCGGAAACCGAGGTAGCCCGGGAATCGGTACGCCGGGGCGCGCCCGAAAGCGCTTCCGGGCGGCAGCGATCGCCCGGATTGATGGTCGGGCAGCGAGGTGTCTTTGTTGGTGATGGTCCAGATCGCCGGGCATTTGTTGATTTTGGCCGTCGTCAGCCATACGGCGACGTGCCCGTCCCACAGCGATCCGACCTTCGGGCCGTACACGCCGCGCTCCACGTCGATCAGCGATCGGAAGGCCGCTGGCCGGGTGGCCAGTAGCGCACGAATCGGCCCGGGCTTCCACGGCACGGTGTTGTCCACCATCAGACAATCGCCGGGGGCGGCGTTCGTGCTGATCAGATCGGCGACCTGGCTGTAATCCCACCCCTCTTTGGCATACGGCCAGCGTTGGATGAACAGGTAATCCGGTACCGCGGCGATGGCGAACAGCAGTACCCCGCCGGCGATGGGCCAGGGTCGGCGGGCGACGGTGACGAGGCAGACCGCCAGGACGACGGCCATCGCGGGGGCGGTGAAGATCAGGTAGCGCGGGTAGTAGATCGGCTCGCTGACGGCCGAATAGCCGACGACCAGGGCGGTGGGAATCACCATCCACGCCGTGGCGATGATCGACAATCGGCCGAGGTCACCGGCCGGGGCGGGGGCGCCGGCCAGCCGCGTCACGACCGCCGCGACGATGACGGCCGCGCTCGCGATGGCGAAGGCCACGCTGTGGTCGAAATACTGGCGCAGGATGATGTCGAAGGCGTAATGCCAGCTCACCGGATAGATCCAGTTGACCTGCCATACCTGGTTGTGCGCAAACACGAGGAACGGCGCCATGACCGCCACGGCGACGGCCGAGCTGGCGGCCCACCACAGCGCCGGAGATCTGCGGGCGCCTTTTGGTGCGAGCAGTGGCAGCATCGCGCCGTAAACCGGCACCAACAGCACCAGGTTGAGGTTGAGCAGTATCGACAGCATCAATCCCAGCGCGTACCAGATCCACCCGCGCGGCTTGTTGCGCCGGACGGTGACAACGAACAACGCCGTCAGCCAGACGGCCGCGGCGGCCACGAAGGCGTACGGGCGCGCTTCCATGCCTGCCCACGTTGTACGCGGCAGGATCGCGAACAGCGCGCCGGCGCACACCGCCGTGGGCCGCGTCGAAAACTGCCTGGTGAACACCGTGACCCCGGCGGCGGCTGCTCCAATCGCCAGAGAACTGGGGAAACGCGACCAGAATTCGGTGGGACCGAACAGCGTGAACCAGCCGTGCATCAGCAGGTAGTAAGCGCCATGGACGGCGTCGATGTGGCCCAGCAACCGCCACAGCTCTGGCAGAGTCCGGCTGGCCGAAGCCGATATCGTCGCCCCTTCGTCGAACCAGAGCGAAGGCCGGCAGGCCCAGGCGGCGCTGACAACGGTGGCGAACAGGGCGATCGCCCACGGATCGAGCAACCTGCCGCGCGCACGTTCGGAGGCGGGCTCGGCACCAATATCCTCGGCACGCGGCTCGAGAGTGGGCTCGAGGGTGGGCATGGACATGATGCTTGTTACTTTAAGTCGCGATTCATGCAACGGGTCACAAACCACGTCCGTAGCATTCACTTTTCGTGTCTTCATTCACGAAAAGCTGCGTAATGCAATGCCTTCCACGTTGGCCGCACGCATTTGAATGTTTTGTCATTAGCAATATCTTCCGTTGCCGCAGCCAGAACCTGCAAATTGCGGGCGCGCCACGCCGCGCGGTGTGACTAATCTGCCTCCTGCGCATCGAGCAAACGCGCTACTGTCTTGGGTTGGCTGACCAACCGAAACTGGGAGGGTAAATGGGCGCCTATCGGACTGTGGTGGTAGGAACCGATGGCTCGGATTCGTCGATGCGCGCGGTGGAGAAGGCGGCGCAGATCGCCGGAGCGGACGCCAAGCTGATCGTGGCGTCGGCATACCTGCCCCAACATGAGGACGCCCGGGCCGCCGACGTCCTGCGGGACGAAAGCTACAAGGTTTCGGGCACCGCGCCGATTTACGCGATTCTGCGCGACGCCAAGGACCGCGCCCACGCCGCCGGTGCGAAGAACATCGACGAGCGACCCATTGTCGGGGCTCCGGTCGACGCGCTGGTGCACCTCGCCGAGGAGGAGCAGGCCGATCTACTCGTGGTCGGCAACGTCGGCTTGAGCACGATCGCCGGTCGGCTGCTGGGATCGGTGCCGGCCAACGTCTCGCGTCGGGCGAAGACCGACGTGTTGATCGTGCACACGACGACGTAGCGTCGGGCTACCAGCCCCGCTCGCGCCATTCGCTCAGGTGGGGGCGCTCGGCGCCCAACGCCGTGTCATCGCCATGCCCGGGATAGATGACGGTGGAGTCGTCATACACGTCGAACACCCGGGTGCTGACGTCCTCGATCAGCTGAGTGAAATCGCCCGGTTGCCAGGTCTTCCCGACGCCGCCCGGGAACAGGCAGTCGCCGGTGAACAACTGCGTGACCCCACCGGTCGCGGGCCCGCCGAGGGCCAGCGCGATCGATCCCGGGGTGTGCCCGCGCAGGTGGATGACGTCGAATGTCAGCTCGCCGATTTGCACGGTGTCACCGCCCGCCAGCAAACGGTCCGGTTTGACCGGCAGCGGTTCCGCGTCGATCTCGTTGGCGGCGGTCGGCGCCCCGGTGGCGGCCGCCACCGCCTCGAGCGCCTGCCAGTGGTCGAAGTGCTGGTGGCTGGTCACGATCAGTGACACCTTCGGCGCGTTCTGCCGGATCAGGTCGATCAGCACGTCCGCGTCGTTGGCGGCGTCGATCAGCAGCGTTTCGCCGGTAGCGGAACAAGTGACCAGATATGCGTTGTTGTCCATCGGGCCCACCGAGACCTTTAGGATCGTTGCGCCGGGTAGGGTCCGGCGGGCCGCGATACCGGGGTCGACGTGTCCGGTGTAGTTGTCGTCCACTGCAGTCATGTGCGCCACTCCTTGATCCCGCCGGGCGCCGTCCGAGCCGGGTGCGGGGTCGTCGGCGCCAGTCGCTGGCGGCCACGTTACTGGTCGCACGTTGCTTGTCGGTATGGGCACATAGCATGGAATGCGCCGCGCGCAATTCCGGTTCGGATTCCGCATTGCGGCTACGAGAAGTCGCCAGATAGTTCCTGAGAGGGGCAGCGTTGGCTGACCGTCTGATCGTCAAGGGCGCCCGCGAGCACAACCTGCGCGGCGTCGACCTCGACCTGCCCCGCGACGCGCTGATCGTGTTCACCGGGCTGTCGGGTTCGGGTAAATCGTCGCTGGCCTTCGACACGATTTTCGCCGAGGGGCAGCGCCGCTATGTGGAGTCGCTGTCCGCCTACGCCCGCCAGTTCCTGGGGCAGATGGACAAGCCGGACGTCGACTTCATCGAGGGTCTGTCCCCGGCGGTGTCCATCGACCAGAAATCCACCAACCGCAACCCGCGCTCGACCGTCGGAACCATCACCGAGGTCTATGACTACCTGCGGCTGCTCTACGCGCGAGCGGGCACGCCGCACTGTCCGATCTGTGGCGAGCGGATCGCCCGGCAGACCCCGCAGCAAATCGTGGATCAAGTGCTGGCGATGCCGGAGGGCACCCGATTCCTGGTGCTCGCCCCGGTGGTGCGCACCCGCAAGGGCGAATTCGCCGACCTCTTCGAGAAGCTCAACGCGCAGGGCTACAGCCGGGTGCGGGTCGACGGCGTCGTGCACCCGTTGACCGATCCGCCGAAGCTGAAGAAGCAGGAAAAGCACGACATCGAGGTGGTGGTGGACCGCCTGACCGTCAAGGCGACCGCCAAGCAGCGGCTCACCGATTCGGTGGAAACCGCGCTGAACCTGGCCGACGGCATCGTGGTGCTCGAATTCGTCGATCACGAACACGACGCGCACAACCGGGAGCAGCGGTTCTCCGAGAAGCTGGCCTGCCCCAACGGGCACTCCCTGGCGGTCGACGACCTGGAACCGCGGTCGTTCTCGTTCAACTCGCCCTACGGCGCCTGCCCAGAGTGCAGCGGCCTGGGCATCCGCAAGGAAGTCGACCCGGACCTGGTGGTGCCCGACCCGGAGCGCACCCTGGCCGAGGGCGCGGTGGCTCCGTGGTCGACGGGCCACACCGCGGAGTACTTCATCCGGATGATGGCCGGGCTCGGTGACGAGCTGGGCTTCGACGTCGACACCCCGTGGCGCAAACTGCCGGCCAAGGCCCGCAAGGCGATTCTCGAGGGCTCCGACCACCAGGTGCATGTGCGATACCGCAACCGGTACGGCCGCACCCGGTCCTACTACGCCGATTTCGAAGGTGTGCTGGCGTTTTTGCAGCGCAAGATGGCGCAGACCGAGTCCGAGCAGATGAAGGAGCGCTACGAGGGCTTCATGCGTGACGTGCCCTGCCCTGAGTGTGCGGGCACCCGGCTCAAGCCGGAGATCCTGGCCGTCACGCTGGCCGCGGGGGACCGGGGCGCGAAGTCCATCGCCGAGGTCTGCGAATTGTCGATCTCGGACTGCGCGGAGTTTTTGAACCGGCTCACCCTCGGCCATCGCGAGAAGG
>NZ_DASUHS010000169.1:0-7222 GCF_036273375.1 Mycobacterium sp.
CCGTCTTGCGAATCCTTCGGACCGACATCTACGCGCCCACCGGTGCTGTCATGGTGCGCCGCGGTCTGGCGCTGCGCAGCACGCTGCCGTCGCGCCAGCGACGGCATGCCGCCCGCTATCTGGTAGTCACCGAAGGCGCGCTGGCGGGTGGACGCATCACCCTCAGCGGACAGCCGGTGTTGATCGGACGAGCTGACGACTCCACGCTGGTGCTCACCGACGACTACGCCTCGACGCGGCACGCCCGGCTGTCTCAGCGCGGCTCGGAGTGGTACGTCGAGGATCTAGGATCGACCAACGGTACTTACCTTGACAGGGCGAAGGTGACGACTGCGGTACGAGTTCCAATCGGAACGCCGATTCGAATCGGCAAAACGGCGATTGAGTTGCGCCCGTGACCCGGGCATACGACGACGCTGCCGGCGCAGCCGGGATCGAGGAGTGGCGCCCGTGACCTTGGTCCTGCGATACGCCGCGCGGAGTGACCGCGGCCTGGTACGCGCCAACAACGAAGACTCTGTCTACGCCGGCGCACGACTGCTCGCGCTGGCCGACGGCATGGGGGGTCACGCCGCCGGCGAGGTGGCATCCCAACTGGTGATCGCGGCGCTGGCCCACCTGGATGACGACGAGCCGGGCGGCGATCTGCTGGCCAAGCTCGACAATGCGGTGCGCTCCGGCAACGCGGCCATCGCCGCCCAGGTGGAAGCCGAGCCCGAGCTCGAAGGGATGGGCACCACCCTCACCGCGATCCTGTTCGCGGGCGACCGCATCGGGATGGTGCACATCGGCGACTCGCGCGGCTACATGTTGCGCGACGGGGAGCTGACCCAGATCACCAAAGACGACACGTTTGTTCAGACCTTGGTCGACGAAGGGCGGATCACCCGGGAAGAAGCGCACAGCCACCCGCAGCGGTCGTTGATCATGCGGGCGCTCACCGGTCACGAGGTCGAGCCGACGTTGACCATGCGCGAGGCGCGTGCCGGTGACCGATATCTGCTGTGCTCGGACGGGTTATCGGATCCGGTGAGCGATGAGACCATCCTCGAGGCCCTGCAGATACCGGATGTCGCCGAGGCCGCATACCGCCTCATCGAGTTGGCGCTGCGCGGCGGCGGCCCGGACAACGTGACCGTCGTGGTCGCCGACGTCGTCGACTATGACTACGGGCAGACCCAGCCGATCCTCGCCGGCGCGGTTTCGGGCGACGAGGATCAAATGACCCTGCCCAACACCTCCGCTGGCCGCGCCTCAGCGATTCGGCCCCGCGATGAGTCCGCCAAACGCGTTGCGCCGCAACCGGACACACCGCAGCGGCCGCGCTGGCCGCGTCGGAAGATGTTCGTTGCCGTCGGTCTGGCGGTGCTGTTGGTGTTGGCGGGCCTCTCCGTCGGATGGTGGATCATCCAACGCAACTACTACGTCGCCGAATACGACGGTCGAGTCTCCGTCGTCCGCGGAATCCAGGGCACCCTGCTGGGCATCCCGTTGCAGCAGCCCTATCTGGTGGGCTGCCTCAACACCCGCAACGAGCTGTCCCTGGTCAGCTACGGGCAATCCGGTGGCCACTCGAACTGCCAGTTGATGGCGCTGCAAGACCTGCGCCGCCCCGGACAAGTCCAAGTTGAAACCGGACTGCCGGGCGGCAGCCTGGACCAGGCCGAGTCGCAGCTGCGGCAGCTGCTGGCCGAATATCTATTGCCGATCTGTCCGCCGCCGCGCGCCACGTCTCCGCCCGGCTCATCGGGCACCCGCAGCGGAACACCAGAATCCGGCACCACAGCATCACCAGCACCACCGACCACCAGCTCTCCGAGCGCCAGCCCCGCACCGAGCACGAGCGCCAACGGCCCCGCGAATTCCGCGCCGGCAGGTCCGACGACCACGTCGCAGACAGTAACCGCGCTTCCCGGGCCGCCACTTCAACCAGGCATCGATTGCCGGACGGTGGCATGACGACACAACTTCAGCCGCCGGTCGCGGTCACACCCCCGTTGCCTACCCGGCGCAATGCCGAGCTGTTGTTACTGGGCTTCGCCGCACTGATCACCGTCGCCGCGCTGCTGATAGTCGAAGCCAACCAAGAGCGCGATCTGCACTGGACCGCGATCAGCTACGGGTTGGTATTTCTTGTCGTCTTCGGGTCGGCGCACATGGCCATCAGGCGCTTCGCGCCCTACACGGATCCGCTACTCCTGCCGATCGTGGCACTACTCAACGGCCTTGGCTTGGTGATGATTCACCGGTTGGATCTGGTCACCAATCAGCTCAGCGGCCGGCACCACCCGAGCGCGACTCAGCAGTTGCTGTGGACCCTGATCGGCGTCGTGACCTTTTCCCTGGTCGTCACGTTCTTGAAAGACCATCGGCAGCTGGCACGCTACGGCTACATATGTGGACTGGTCGGTCTGATCTTCCTGGTGATTCCCGCGCTGTTGCCGGCGGGGCTGTCCGAGCAGAACGGCGCCAAGATCTGGATTCGCTTGCCCGGCTTCTCAATTCAGCCCGCTGAGTTCTCCAAGATTCTGCTGCTCATCTTCTTCTCCGCAGTGCTGATCGCCAAGCGCGGCCTGTTCACCAGCGTGGGCAAGCATTTCATGGGTTTGACACTGCCCCGGCCACGAGATCTCGCGCCGCTGCTGGCGGCGTGGGTGATCTCGGTCGGCGTGATGGCCTTCGAAAAAGACCTTGGCACTTCGCTATTGCTGTACACGTCATTTCTGGTGGTGGTCTACCTCGCCACCCAACGTTTCAGTTGGGTGGGGATCGGCCTGGTGCTGTTCGCCGCGGGAAGTGTTGTCGCGTATTACATTTTCGGCCACGTTCGGGTGCGGGTGCAGATGTGGTGGGACCCGTTCTCCGACCCCGACGGCAGCGGCTACCAGATCGTCCAGTCGCTCTTCAGTTTTGCCACCGGCGGGATCTTCGGGACCGGCCTGGGTAACGGTCAGCCCGATACGGTTCCCGCCGCCTCGACCGATTTCATCATCGCCGCGTTCGGCGAAGAGCTGGGGTTGGTGGGCCTGGCCAGCATCTTGATGCTCTACACCATCGTCATCGTGCGGGGTATGCGCACGGCAATCGCCACCCGCGACAGCTTCGGCAAGCTGCTGGCCGCGGGCCTGGCGTCGACGCTGGCCCTTCAGCTGTTCATCGTCGTCGGCGGGGTAACCCAGCTCATTCCGTTGACGGGACTAACGACGCCGTGGATGTCCTACGGTGGCTCGTCCTTGCTGGCGAACTACGTGCTGCTGGCCATACTGGCGCGCATTTCGCACAGCGCCCGTCGTCCGCTGCGCAGCCGCGCCCGCAAGCCGTCGATCGCGGCGGCCAGCACCGAGGTGATCGAGAAAGTATGAACGCCTCTCTGCGCCGGATCTCGGTGACCGTGATGGCGTTGATCGTGTTGCTCTTGATCAACGCCACGATGACGCAGGTCTTCGCCGCGGATTCACTGCGTGCCGATCCGCGCAATCAGCGGGTTCTGCTCGACGAGTATTCGCGCCAGCGCGGCCAGATTGTGGCGGGCGGCCAGCTGTTGGCTTATTCGGTCGCCACCGACAACCGCTACCGCTTCCTGCGCGTCTACCCCAACCCGGCGGAGTACGCGCCCGTGACCGGCTTTTATTCGTTGCGCTATTCCAGCACCGGTCTGGAACGCGCCGAGGATCCGCTGTTGAACGGTTCCGACGAACGGCTGTTCGGCCGCAGGCTGGCCGACTTCTTCACCGGTCGCGACCCGCGCGGCGCCAATGTCGTCACCACAATCAAGCCGCGGGTCCAGCAGGCCGCCTGGGATGCGATGCAACAGGACTGCGGCGGTCCGCCGTGCAAGGGCGCCGTCGTCGCCCTCGAACCGTCAACCGGCAAGATCTTGGCGATGGTGTCATCGCCGTCCTATGACGCCAACCTGCTGTCGTCGCACAATCCAGAAGTCCAGGCGCAAGCGTGGCAGAAGCTGCGTGACGACCCCAACAATCCGCTGACCAACCGCGCGATCTCAGAGACTTACCCGCCGGGGTCCACCTTCAAGGTGATAACTACAGCGGCCGCACTGCAGGCCGGTGCGTCCGACACTGAGCAGCTGACCGCCGCCCCCTCCATTCCGCTACCCAACAGCACCGCAACTTTGGAGAACTACGGTGGGGAGCCGTGTGGAACCGAGCCGACGGTGTCTCTGCGGCAGGCGTTCGCCCTGTCCTGCAACACCGCATTCGTCCAGCTCGGGATCCTCACCGGGTCCGATGCGCTGCGTAACATGGCGAACTCGTTTGGGCTGGACACCACGCCGAGCGTCATACCGCTGCAGGTCGCAGAGTCGACCGTCGGGATCATTCCGGACGCCGCGGCGCTGGGAATGTCTAGCATCGGCCAGAAGGATGTCGCTCTGACGCCCCTGCAGAACGCCGAGATCGCCGCGACCATCGCCAACGATGGGGTGACGATGCAGCCCTACCTGATCGACAGCCTCAAGGGGCCCGACCTGACCACGATTAGCACCACGGCGCCGTATGAGCAGCGGCGCGCCGTGTCGCCGCAGGTCGCGGCTAAGCTGACAGAGCTGATGGTCGGCGCCGAGAAGGTCGCACAGCAGAAAGGGGCCATTCCCGGCGTGCAGATCGCATCGAAGACTGGTACCGCAGAGCATGGCAGCGATCCGCGGCACACACCGCCGCACGCTTGGTACATCGCTTTCGCACCCGCACAGACCCCGAAGGTCGCTGTGGCGGTGTTGGTGGAGAATGGCGCCGACCGCCTATCTGCGACGGGGGGTGCACTCGCCGCGCCGATCGGACGGGCTGTGATCCAGGCCGCGCTACAGGGAGGACCATGAGCCCGCGAGTTGGTGTGACGCTGTCCGGCAGATACCGTCTGCAGCGCCTGATCGCCACCGGCGGCATGGGTCAGGTGTGGGAGGCGGTAGACAGCCGGCTGGGCCGACGCGTCGCGGTCAAGGTCCTCAAGCAGGAATTCTCCCAGGACCCCGAGTTCATCGAGCGGTTCCGCGCCGAAGCGCGTACCACCGCGATGCTCAACCACCCTGGCATCGCGGCCGTTCACGACTATGGGGAAAGCCAGCTGGACGGGGAGGGCCGGACTGCCTACCTGGTGATGGAGCTGGTCAACGGTGAGCCGCTGAACTCGGTGCTCAAGCGCACCGGCCGGCTGTCGCTGCGGCACGCACTGGACATGCTCGAGCAGACCGGTCGTGCGCTGCAGGTGGCGCATGCCGCCGGGCTGGTGCACCGCGACGTCAAACCCGGCAACATCTTGATCACCCCGACTGGCCAGGTGAAGATCACCGACTTCGGTATCGCCAAGGCCGTCGACGCCGCACCGGTGACCCAGACGGGGATGGTGATGGGCACCGCCCAGTACATCGCACCCGAACAGGCCCTGGGCCACGACGCCACCCCGTCGAGTGACGTGTACTCGTTAGGAGTCGTTGGCTACGAGGTTGTATCGGGCAAGCGGCCGTTCACCGGTGATGGTGCCCTGACGGTAGCGATGAAGCACATCAAGGAACCGCCGCCGCCCCTACCCGCGGAGCTGCCGCCTAACGTGCGCGAACTCATCGAGATCACGCTGGTGAAGAACCCCGCGATGCGGTACCGCAGCGGGGGACCGTTCGCCGAGGCTGTGGCCGCGGTACGTGCCGGTCGTCGTCCGCCGCGGCCCAGCGCGACACCGCCGGCCGGCCGAGCATCACCGGCGGCCATCCCGTCCAGCCCCACGACCAGGGCCGCCGCGGTGTCTCCGGCCCGAACCGCCGCGCCCCGCCGGTCGCGGCCGACCACCGGCGGCCATAGGCCCCCGCCGGCGAGGCGGACCTTCTCGTCGGGTCAGCGGGCGCTGTTGTGGGCCGCCGGTGTGCTCGGCGCGCTGGCGATCATCATTGCGGTGCTGATCGTCATCAATTCGCGGGCGGACCAGCAGCAACAGCCACCGACGGTGACCGACACCGGCACCCCGCCCGCCTCGGCGCCGCCGAGCAAGACTCCGAGCGGTGCTGGGGCCCGGCCCGAAATGCGGCTTAATTGGCCGGATGACGGGACAATAGGGACTTCCGGCTTTCACAACGTGCCGGCCCGACACGGAACACCGCAATGACCACGCCGCAGCACCTGTCCGACCGCTATGAACTGGGCGAAATCCTCGGCTTCGGGGGTATGTCCGAGGTTCACCTGGCCCGTGACGTCCGTTTGCATCGCGAAGTCGCGGTCAAGGTGCTGCGCGCGGATCTGGCCCGCGACCCCAGCTTTTACCTTCGCTTCCGGCGCGAGGCGCAAAACGCCGCCGCATTGAATCATCCGTCCATCGTCGCCGTCTACGACACTGGCGAGGCCGAGACACCCACCGGGCCGCTGCCCTACATCGTCATGGAATACGTCGACGGCGTCACCCTGCGCGACATCGTCCACACCGACGGCCCCCTGCCACCCCGCCGGGCCATCGAGATCATCGCCGACGCGTGCCAGGCGCTGAACTTCAGCCACCAAAACGGCATCATCCATCGAGACGTCAAGCCGGCCAACATCATGATCAGCACCACCAATGCGGTCAAGGTGATGGACTTCGGTATCGCGCGCGCGATCGCCGACAGCGGCAACAGCGTCACCCAGACCGCCGCGGTGATCGGAACCGCGCAGTATCTCTCCCCAGAGCAGGCTCGCGGTGAAGCCGTCGATGCGCGTTCCGATGTGTATTCATTGGGCTGCGTTCTCTACGAAATCCTCTCGGGCGAGCCACCTTTCACGGGTGACTCGCCGGTGGCCGTTGCCTACCAACATGTTCGGGAAGATCCGGTCCCGCCGTCGCAGCGGCACGATGGCATCTCCGCCGACCTCGACGCCGTGGTGCTCAAGGCGCTGGCCAAGAATCCCGACAACCGTTATCAGACCGCGGCGGAGATGCGTGCTGATCTGATCCGGGTGCACAACGGGGAGAAACCCGAGGCGCCCAAGGTGCTCACCGACGCCGACCGGAGCTCGCTGCTGTCGTCCAACACCGGCAGCTCCGGCCCGTCGCGGACCGACCCGCTGCCACGCCAGGTTCTCACCGACGCGGGCGAGGACCGCAGCGTCGGCTCGGTCGGCCGGTGGATTGTCGCGGTGGCCGCGCTCGCGGTGCTGACGATCGTTGTTGTCATTGCTTTCAACACGTTCGGCGGCAGTGCCCGTGATGTGCAGGTGCCCGATGTGCGGGGGCAGGTGTCCGC
>NZ_DASUHS010000170.1:0-11548 GCF_036273375.1 Mycobacterium sp.
ACATACGTGTACCGGGCGCTCCGAAGGGGCAGGCCACAAACCGTGAGGAGGTCAAGCCCGCTCTGCTGACATAACCGCACGCCACGCCCCCACCGGCCACATACAACTCACCGACCACCCCGGCCGGCACCGAACGCAACCCGCCGTCCAGCACGAACAACGCCGCACCCGAGACCGGCGACCCGATGGGCACCACACCCGAGCCCGCTGTTAACGGCGCGCTCATCGCCGCGTACACCGTGGTCTCGGTCGGACCGTAGGCGTTGACCATCACCCGCCCCAACGCCCACCGATCCACCACCTCGGCCGGGCACGGCTCACCACCTACCAGCAACGCCGTCGACTCCAAGCCCTCGGGCGAAAGCACCCCCACCGCCGACGGCGTCTGCGTCAACACACTGACGTGTTCAGCAACCAGCAAGGCATGAAACTCTTCCGGCGAGCCCGCCACCTCTTCCGGCACCACCACCAGCCGCCCACCATGCAGCAGCGCGCCCCAGATCTCCCACACCGAAAAGTCAAACGCATACGAGTGACACTGCGTCCACACCTGTTTCGGCGGCAGGCCCGCACCGAGTGAGTCGAGCAATTGGGCCACGTTGTACTGGGTGATGGCCACCCCTTTTGGCACCCCCGTAGTACCCGAGGTGTAAATGATGTGGGCAACGTCATCGGGCGCCGG
The DNA here is from genome assembly GCF_036273375.1 of Mycobacterium sp. Lineage (GTDB taxonomy): Bacteria > Actinomycetota > Actinomycetes > Mycobacteriales > Mycobacteriaceae > Mycobacterium. Next base: position 683 of record NZ_DASUHS010000170.1, read on the forward strand.
CGCCGGCAAGCCCGTCGACGGGTAATCGGAAATATCGGGTTCGTTGATGTCGACGACCCACAGGCCTTGCCCGTCCAGCCGCTCGGCCAGCCCGGCGGTAGTCACCGCCGCAACCGCCTCCGCGTCGCCAAGCATGAACTCCAAGCGCGCCGCCGGCACCGCCGGATCGATCGGCAAATACGCCGCCCCAGTCTTTAACACCGCCAAAATCGCCACGATCGCGTCAGCCGACCGCGGCAAGAACAGCGCCACACACCCGCCCGGGCGCACGCCACGCCCCACCAACAGATGCGCCACCCGATTGGCGGCCTCATCCAACTCCCGATAGGTCCAGGAACGCTCACCGCATACCAGCGCCACCGCCTCGGGAGCCCGCATCACCTGCACGCCGAACAACTCCGGAACCGAGACCGCCGCCGAAGCCGACTCGGTCAACACCGCACCGTTACCCCACCGGTTCAGGCGAGGCTCCTCGGCGACAGCTAACACATCCATCGACATCAGCCGCCGTGTCGGCAGCTCAGCCATCGCGGACAGGATCCGTTGCAACCGGTTTGCTAAATCCGAAACATCAAAATCTGAGAATGGCTGTCCCGCGCCGAGGGTACTTAGCAGATGCTGATCACCGAATCCGAGGAAGAAGAATCCGAAATTACCTACCGGCCCAAAAGTGGTGTATTCCGCTGTTCCAGGAGTATCGGCGAAGCTCAGGTTGAGCCTGGCCAGAATGTGGTTGATGACCACGCGATTTGCCGCTTGCCGCGGGTCACGAGGGTTGCCTTCGCCGTCCAGAACCTGCACCGGAAAACGCTGGTGCCGCAACGTTTCTCGTATCCGGGAATCAACATGCTTACAGAAGTCGGCAACCGAAGATTGCGGCGACGTCTTCAAGACGAGGGGTACAACCCCGGCCACCATTCCCGGAAGTAGCTTCGACTCAGGGCGCACGCGCCTGCTGACGGGGAAGTCGAGCACCACCTCTTCGGAACCGTTAGCGCAGAACCCGTGCACCAACAAGGCACACGCCGCGGTCAGGACCGACGACCGACGGATGCCCAACGATTTGGACAACCCTTTGATTTGTCCCACCACGGCCGGGTCCAATTGCACAGGCACGGAAGGCAAATACGAATTCCGCTTGGATGCCGCTTGGGGCGACCGGTAATCGGGATCGCCTCCCGAAGGGAGGTTGGCTGCCCAATAAACTTGATCATCTAGATAATCGGCGGACTCTTCGTATTGCAGCTCGTCGGCAACCAGTTCCGGCAACGTTCCGAAGAAGGCAGGAGAAACCGTCCCGCCCGATGCCAGTGCGGAATAAACAGCCGCAATCCGACGGCCTATTAATGAAATGCCTAACCCGTCAATGACTATGTGGTGGAAGCATCCAAACCAGTAGTATTCGTCGGTTCCGGTCTGGAATAACGCGAATTTGAACAGTGGGCCAGTGAGCGGCAGCGGTGTCTGTTGGATCGATGATGCCCTTTCGCGGGCTTCTTGCACGGGGTCCTGCGAGCCGCTCAGGTCGTAGTAGGCCAGCTCGACGTCGGGGTAGTCGAGGGCCTTTTGAAAGACTTCCCCGTCCACCTGGAAGAAAGTCGCCCTGAGCGTTTCGGCTTCGCCCACCACCTGGCGAATCGCGCGCTGCAGAATCACACGTTCTAGGGCGCCCTCGATTCGCACCAGCACGCCCAGCTGCCACTCTGCATCGAAATAACTGGTTTGCTGGGCAAGCCATATGGCTAACTGCCCCCGCGTCAGCGGAAGGACACGGTCGGCAACGCCCATGAAACACTCCAAGGGTCAGGTGCTGCGCACGTGTCAAATATCCGGCGCTGCTTGAATTTTCGCGTAATCGCTCACTGTTACTACTACCACACCGCAACACCAAACGAAATCTCTCGACAATCGCTCCACGGCTGCATGCAGGACCATTCGCAGCGTCAGGGGGGCATGCGAAAAACTTCATCGCTCGACCCGGCGCGCGGAGATACCCATTGCGCCGAGAAAATGTCATCGCAGCGCTTCATAGAAAACACGTTCGTCATGTCAAATCCCCTGCGCCGCCGAACTTCTCGTGTAACCCGACCAGTTTTACTTCGCACCCGGTGCCGCGAGGAGGGCGATTCGCCTTGCGGCTGAAGGCCGCAATTGCAGCGCCAGTTTGGGGCAGGCGAGTTATCTCCAAGGTACACGTCCGGGCCTGCCAGCCGCGCCAGCAAACCGCAATTGCGCACGCGTGCAACCGAATTAACGGCTGCGTAATCGACTTCGGCCCTGGCATCCCGGCATCGGGCACGGTTGCGCGCCGCGCTGTTCGTTGTGGCAGGGCCGCCTCCTTGCGCGCGGTCGGCCGCCGGGCCACTGCAGAATTTTCGTGCACGTCGATTAATAACTGCAACCCGGATCACCGTCTCAGCTATGAGTGCCAGAGGGCGCATGTGGTTACACGACGCCGATCACGTAGTCGGACCGAAACGCTCGTCCGCCCAACGGCGGCCTTGTCGCCACCTCCGCAGCCGCGGGTTCGCGTGTGCTCCATGCTCTGGTTACCAATCGTTACCGCCGAATCCTCTGTGTCTTAACGTGATTACGTGCCTGAGTCCCGCGATGGTCCGCCTCTCCTGACGGCCTCGGGCCGGTTGGTCACTGTTTCTGCCAAGGCTGGCAGCTATGCGTCAAGAACGCTCTATCACTCGGCTGGATCGTCACTACCTGGTATTCAGTGCCGATGCCGCTATCGATGATGTCGGTTGGTTTGAGGCTTCTCAGCCTGGCCCAATAACAATCGGATTCACCGTCAGGGCTAGTGCCGCCCGAGCGGTACGTGCCCGGCACGATGTCGACGCCTACCCGATACGTTCCATCGGTTTCAATGATCGTTTTGGGGGTGGAAGGCGGCGATGGCAACGTCACCGTGACGGTATGGGTGACTTCCCGTGTGGATGTCACCGTCGGTGTTGTTGTCTGGGTTGACCCGCCGCCGCAACCTGCGAGCACTATCGCCACCTGAGCGATCGCAGCTTTCCTGAACTGCATTGAAGGAGGGTAGCAGGGCAATCTCGCGGAACTGACGCGCTCAATCGACGGGTGATCCGCACCCACCGCGAGCATTCCCACTGCGCCGCAATTTCATTCGGGTACGGCGGCCTCGTCGCCATCCGCATCCGGTTCGCCTTCGTGCAAACCTTTCGCGATTCGAGGGCAGCGGGCGCCTCAGCCCGAACGTGGCGGGCGCTCCGTTTGAACCAGGTTGCGAGCGATCTCCTCGACCCGTGTGTTGGTCTCTTGCGAGAGTCTGGTCAACAGACCGAACGCTCTATCGGCGTCGATATTGAATCGCTCCATCAGGATGCCCTTGGCCTGGCCGATCATGTCTCGGGTAGCGATGGCGCGCATCAGTTGCGTGTTCTCGGTGGCCAGCGCCTGCTGGCGCCGGAGGTCAAGGCCGGTCTCCACGGCGCTGACGGCTTCTAGGGTGTGCAGCAGATCTGCCGGATCCCAAGCGACACCGTGATCGACGTCGCGCGCAACCTCGTCAAGAAGTTGTTTGCTTCGCGAGACTTCCTTCACGCTGTGCACCACGCCCACCAGCTCGCCATGATCGAGCAACGGGGAGTTGGTGGGGCTCCACACCTTCGGCAGGAATTCATCGGGGGCGGTGGGATCGGGGATGTCATAGCGCTGCATCCGCATCGTGTGGGTGCGGCCGCTCTGCATCGCCGTCTCCAGCGACAGCGCGAGCTTCGCCGTCCCGTCGGCGCGCGGATCCTTGGGATTGTCCGGGAAGGCGTCGAAGAGGTATTGCCCGGAAAGTTCGCCGTGCTCGTGCAGCGTGACGCGCTCGTAGTCTTTGCTTGCCCCGCGGATCCGCAGATCGCGATCCAAAAGCAAGCAACATACGCCCGATGCCCCTTGGGCCATCTCTCGGGCGATCACTTCGAACCGATCCTGGTTGCGCACTGGTTATGCCACTACCCGTTTGTCGAAGCGCCTAACCCGCAGATGAGCGCATCCATTGCGGCCACCCACACGCATGGCGCTGCAGAGCCAATAGTCTGGTGTTTCAGACAGCCGTGCTTCTGCGAGAGGTAATGACATGCCCGCACCGTCAGCCGAGGCCTTCGATCGCCTACGTCAGTTGGCCGCGATCAAAGACACCACGGCACGCCAAACCAAGACGATCGACGAGGTCTTCAACGGCAAGCCGCTGACCACGATCCCGGTCGGCACGGCCGATGATGTCGAAGCCGCATTCGCCGAGGCGCGGGCGGCCCAGGTCGCCTGGGCTAACCGCCCGGTCACCGAGCGCATCGACGTCATCAGCCGCTATCGGGACCTGGTCTTCGAGAACCGCGAGTTCCTGATGGATCTTTTGCAAGCCGAGGCCGGCAAGGCCCGATGGGCGGCGCAGGAGGAAATCGTCGACCTGATAGCGAACGCAAACTATTACGTGCGCGTGTCGGCGGACCTGCTGAAGCCTCGCACGGTGCAGGCGCTGCTCCCCGGTATCGGCAAGACCACGGTCGGTTACCAGCCCAAGGGCGTGGTCGGGGTGATCTCGCCGTGGAATTATCCCATGACGCTGACGGCGTCTGACTCGGTGCCCGCGCTTCTGGCGGGCAACGCGGTCGTGCTCAAGCCGGACAGCCAAACACCATATTGCGCACTCGCGTGCGCCGAGCTGTTGTACAAGGCCGGCCTGCCGCGAGCGCTCTATGCGATCGTGCCCGGGCCGGGCTCGGTGGTCGGCACGGCGATCATCGACAACTGCGATTACCTGATGTTCACCGGCTCGACCGCCACCGGCAGGCAGCTCGCGGAACACGCGGGCCGTCGGCTGATCGGCTTCTCGGCCGAACTCGGGGGCAAGAACGCGATGATCGTCACGCGGGGGGCCAACCTCGACAAGGCCGCAAAGGCGGCCACCCGCGCGTGCTTCTCGAACGCGGGCCAGCTGTGCATCTCGATTGAGCGCATTTACGTCGAGAAGGACATCGCCGACGATTTCATCGGCAAGTTCGGCGCCCAGGTGCGGAACATGAAGCTGGGAAGCAGCTATGACTTCTCGGTCGACATGGGCAGCTTGATCTCCGCGGGTCAGCTGGACACCGTGACGGATCACGTGGACGATGCGAAAGCCAAGGGCGCCAAGGTGATTGCGGGCGCTAAGGCACGGCCCGACATCGGCCCGTTGTTCTACGAGCCGACGGTCCTGACCGATGTCACGCCCGAGATGGAATGCGCGGCCAACGAGACATTCGGGCCGGTCGTCTCGATCTATCCCGTCGCCGACGTGGATGAAGCCGTCGAGAAGGCCAACGACACCGAGTACGGGCTCAACGCCAGTGTGTGGGCCGGTTCCTCCGCAGCGGGCCAGCAGATCGCAGCGCGGTTGCGGTCGGGGACGGTGAACGTCAACGAGGGCTACGCATTCGCATGGGGCAGCCTCAGCGCGCCGATGGGCGGGATGGGCCAGTCCGGCGTCGGCCGCCGACATGGTCCCGAGGGTCTGTTGAAGTACACCGAATCCCAGACGATCGCGACCGCACGGGTGTTCAATCTCGATCCGCCCCTTGGCATCCCGGGGAAACTCTGGCAGAAGTCGCTCCTGCCCATCGTCCGCACGGTCATGAGGCTTCCCGGTCGGAACTGACGCACCCGGTCTCCGCGTTCGCAATACCACATCCGGTACGTAGTCGGCACGGCTGTAGATGTATGTCGCGGATTTATGCCGTTCGTATGGTAAATCCGCGTTACGCTCTTCGGTGTCAGCGGCACGTCGCACGTCAGGAGTCCGCTATGAAGGCCGACGCGAAGCGCTATGAGGAAGACGCTCGGCGGCTACGCGGGTACGCCACATTCGCTAACTTCTCGGATGCTGAACTTCAGCGTCTCGCCAAAGCAGCTCATCGCACTTCGACGTCGGCCCCGTTGCCGCTGATACATGAGCAAACTCCGTCGGACTCGTGCTACATCCTGCTCAGCGGGGAGGTGGGGGTGTACGTCGGCCGGGACCGCGTCGCCGCGCTGGGGCCGGGCGAGGTGATCGGCGAATCGGCGCTCCACCGTGGGAGACTGCGTTCTGCGACGGTAACGACGATCGGGCCGGCCGAGTTATTGCGGATAGAACGCGACGATCTCGCCAGGTTGCTCGACGACATACCGGCACTTCGCGAAATCATTGACGCGTCTGTCGCGCGACACGTGCCGGTAGACCTGCCGCCAAAGCCAAAACCACCGCGCTCCCGGTTGGGCATCTCAATCCGCACCGACTTGGTCGAGCGGTTTGAGCAGGCCGCTGATGGCGCCGGTGTGGACGTCGCGACCGCGCTCGAAGATGCGCTCACGCACTGGATCGAACGGAACAGCACAGCGTAGCCACCGCCGCCGTTGCAAGAATCTACTACATTACGTAGTATTCGGGCCATCTTGCCGCGCACAAGGGGGTGCAATGTGAGGTGGAGTTTCGCCCAGATCGGGCTGCTGATCATCTGTGTTGTTCATGTCGTTCAGGCGGTGGTCGGCTTCGTCATCAATCCCAGCTTCGCGACCGGGCCCAATGCGCCGACCGTTCAGTTGCTGGGAATGGACTACAACGGCTGGCATGCCGTCGCCGGTTTGGCATTATTTGCGCCGGGCCTGGTGTTCGCGATGCGGAAGTCGTGGTCCGTGTTGTATCTACTGCTCGCCGCCATAGCCGGTGCGCTGCCCGGCATTTGGGCCTTCTTCTCCCATCAAGTCGCCTTCGTGTTCAACTTTCCCAATAACATCACCGACGCGATCGTGCACTTGGTGACCGCGGCGATCATGATCGCGGTGGCAGCCGTCCAGATCCGATTGGACGGTGGACTTCGAAACTCACTCGCCGGTCTCCGGAAAGCGCCGTAACGCAAGCGGTTTGCGGCTGGCCGCTCGGTCGTCGTCCGCGGTAGTGGAGAACATCCGGGCTTCGCTAGCCATCGTTGACGAGGTTCGCGAGGAAAGCCGGTAACCTTCCAGCCCCAAAGTCATAAAATCGCGCCCATTGCGGCTCGATCGAGATGCGCACCATCTGCTTATAAGTCGATTGCACGTTGCGTTCGAACTCGGCAAGTTGGGGTCCGTCCATTGACCTCCTCGCTGCCGCGAGGTACTCATCGGTGACGCCGTCGACGGTTTGCAGTGTGGCAAGCCCCCGCACCAGAAGGGCCTTCGCCTCTTCTGGCGTCGAGCCGGTGTCGATCGTCAACGCGACTTTCGGACGTGACGAAAGCGCGCGCGCCTTCGGGGAGGTCGGTGCCGTGGAGACAACGATGCGTTCGCCGGTCCAGGAGAACCCGACGGGGATGACTCGCGGAAAGCCATCATGTCCGTTGTAGGCCAGCCGGGCCATGGAGCCGGATAGCAGCTTCTGTGCGCCGGGGTGCCCAAGCTCCCGAGCCAATTCCTGCGGATTCATCACACTCGTAGTCCTACCCGATCGCACACGAGCTTCATACCTGCGGACACTCACCAACGCAGGGCCGGCTGGGCGACGGCGCGTCGCGGGGCGCGGGCCCGCGGAGATCGTGCCCGCCGTCAGCCATGTTCAGAGCCTAGGCTTGGCAATGCGGCTTTTCGCAGTCCCCTTGGTGTCCTCGGAGTCAGATTGTGCCGGTGCGGGTAGTCCTTGCGTCGACGAAGGAGGTTGCGATGGCCAGGCATTCGGAGAAGGACGACGACGAGCCGAAGGGCGGCCGCCCCGGTCCGGCGGATCACGGTCGCGAAGGAGGAATGGCGACTCGTGAGAACGCGCCGGAACTCACCGAGCCAGAGCGCGAGGACTGAAAGACTGACAGCATGACGGCTCACAAAACGCGGTCCGGTTCGAGCGGCCTTCGAGGCGGGTAGCCGGGATGCCTCTGTCGCGACGAAAATGGATAGATGCCATCTGAACAGGCGCCGCCCCCGCCCAAATCGGTGCCGGGCTGGTACCCCGACCCGGCAGTAGGCCACGGGCTGCAGCGGTACTTCGACGGCACCAGTTGGACCAGCGAGTGGGCGTTCTCCGCAGAGCCGGCGAAGAAAGGCACCTCGGGAAAGGCCGCCCTGGCCCTGGCGGCGCTTTGCACCCTCGTTCTCCTTATCTTCATCGGCAAAAGCTGGGTTTTCGACCCGAAGAAGGACAGCCCGTCGAGCCCATCGAGCACTTCGGCCGCGGAGGGACCGCCGACACCGACCGAGGAGGCGCCGCCGACACCGGCCGGGCCCAAGAAGCCCGATGGCGTCACCTTCACCATTGACCCGGGGCCGAACGGCGGCGTGGTCGACGCCCGATTCGCCATTCGTGACAACTACACCGAGCAGATGATCAAAGACGGTGCCCGGTCGGACACCATCGACATCCTCAAATACGCAAAAGCGACCTATCCTGATGCGTCCGCGGTGAACGTGCAGGGCACCTTCCCGATGACCGACCCGTACGGCAACACCTCGACTCATGTTGCCATCGACCTCACGTATTCGCGAGAAACGTTGAACAAGATCAACTTCGATGGTGTGACCAAAAAAAGCATCTGGGAGATTCGCGACTCCGGCACTGTTCTTCCGGCCTTCGAGCCGTAGGCCGGCCTGCGATTCCCGCCAGCGAAAGCGCCCGGGCAGCCATGTCGCACAGCGGTTGAAGTGGCAAGATCTAAGTCGATGACCGATTCGTCGATACCCGTCGTCAATCATCACGCCGACCATCCCGGCTTTGGTGGAGTGGCCGGTGCGGCTATTGGTTTCTTCATGCTTTTCATGGGACGCGGTAACGCCCGGCTTACCGTCGACCTCGCCTCGGTATCGGAGGGCGACCGGGTCGTCGACATCGGTTGCGGTCCTGGCACTGCGGCAAGAGCCGCCGCCCGGCGAGGTGCCAGCGTCGTCGGCATCGATCCGGCTACGGTGATGTTGCGTCTCGCCGGCATTGCGGCACGGCGCGACGCGAGCATCAACTGGGCGCGGGGCACCGCAGAAGCGCTGCCGCTCACCGACGAATGGGCGAGCGTGGTGTGGTCGTTGAAGACTGTGCATCACTGGCAGGACGTCACGGCCGGACTCACCGAGGTACGGCGTGTGCTGGCGCCGACCGGGCGGTTCCTGGTAATCGAGCGTCGGGTCAAGCCTGGAGCGACTGGCTTGGCGAGCCACGGGTGGACCGAACAACAGGCCGAGCGCTTCGCGGCCCAGTGCCGCGCCACGGGCTTCGAGGGCGTGCGCGTCGCCGAGCATCGACACGGTCGCAACGCCGCCTGGACGGTGCAAGCGGTCCAACCGGGCCAAGCCACTTTGTCGTAGCCGTGAGACACGTCCCCGATGAGGGCGCGGGCTCCTTGTCCTATCAGGCGCGACAGGGCTCGCAGTACGCTGCAGACACCCGACGGACTCGCGGTCGGAGGTCACCGAGTTTGGGGGCAAGCATGGCTGAGACGAACTCGGCCGAGGAAGCCCTGCGCCAGTGGAGCGCGGTTGCAGCGGCCTGGGACAAGTATCGAGACCGCCTGTTCTGCGACGTGCGATCGGTGTCCGAGTGGCTCGTCGAACAGGTAAATCCGCGGCCGGGCCAAACGGTGTTGGAGCTGGCGGCGGGCCCAGGCGAGACAGGCTTCCTCGCCGCCGCGCGGCTCGGCGGATCCGGCCTGCTCATCTCGAGTGATTTCGCGCCCGAAATGGCGGCCGTTGCCCGTCGGGGCGCGAGCGATCGCGGTCTCGACAACGTCGAGTGCCGCGTCATCGACGCGCAGCAGATCGACCTGCCCGACGGCAGCGTTGACGGGGTGCTTTCCCGGTTCGGGCTGATGCTCGTGCCCGAGCAGGAACGGGCCGTCGCGGAGGTCCGGCGGGTGCTTCGGCAGGGCGGCCAATTCACCTACTCGACGTGGGCTCCACCCGAGCGCAACCCGTGGATCTTCCAGATCGTGGTGGCGCTGCTGCAGAACGGCGTCGCGCCGCCTGGGGACGCCTTCGCTCCCGGGGGCCTCTTCTCGCTTTCCACCCTCGAGCGCAATCACGCCCTCGCCTCCGGTGCGGGCTTCTCGGATGTCACCGTCGAAGAGATCACCGGCGCCATGCGCTTCGACAGCGTGGACGAATACTGGGCGCACGTGACCGAGGTCGCCGGGCCCGTGGCGGAACTCGTCGGCTCACTGCGAAGTGAACAGATCGGCGCGATCCGCTCGACGCTCGAGGCGTCGCTGGTGCCTTACGAACGCGATGGCGCGCTCGAGCTGCCTTGGACGGCCGTCGCGACGAGGGCGGCGTAAGGGTTTGCCTCGGGCTGACGGGATTCGACCCTGCGGGTCTGGCCACGGGGTTATCGCTTCGACGCTCGGTTCACCGACCAGGCGGGAACCCTTGACCGTTCAGGTGTTGAATGATTCTTGGCGCGTGCTGACTAACTCGGGCATTTAGCTCAACATACGGTTAAAGGACTAATCGCTGCCGTTATTTGGTGGTTCCTCATTGGACTTCACCACGACAAGCTTCCCGCGGCGCCGCGCCCACTTCGAGAGCGCGCCCACAATCGCGGCGAGTTGACGCGTGGCTGCGGACGACTTTGTAAAACCGGACTGAGATTATTATTCAACAAATGCGCAAAACATGCTTCCGCTGCGCCGGTGACGGTTATAGCATCCAATTAGACAGATTTCTAACCACCAGCGAGAAAGGTACGCCGATGACGAGCACCAAGAGAACGCTGAAAGTAGTCGCAGTGGCCGCGACGCTGGTCGCAATCTTGGGTGGGTCGACGGGGTGCACTCTAACGTGCTCCGTTCCGGCAGCCGGGCAGGTGGTTTGTTCCTGAAAAATCACTTCTGACCTTCTACTTCTGTAGAAGCGGAAGTTGACCGACTTCGCGCGAAT
>NZ_DASUHS010000171.1:0-3752 GCF_036273375.1 Mycobacterium sp.
GGCACTTGGACCCAACGGTGTTCCAGCGGCTGGCTCCCGGGATCATGCCGCTGTCGGTGGCCGAAGGCATCGCCAACGGTGTCCCCGACGTGATCGCCTGCGTGCGATACCAGATTCGGCACGGCGCCAAGCTGATCAAGGTCTCCGCCTCGGGCGGGGTGATGTCACACAGCACCGCGCCGGGTGCGCAGCAGTACTCCGATGCCGAGTTCGCCGCGATCGCCGACGAGGCCCATCGGGCCGGAGTTCGGGTGGCCGCGCACGCCGTCGGGGACAGCGCGATACAAGCGTGCATTCGCGCCGGGATCGACTGCATCGAACACGGCTTCCTGGCCAGCGACGAGACCATCCAGATGATGGTCGACCACGGCACGTTCCTGGTGTCGACCACGTATCTGACCGACGTCATGGCCATCGACCGCATCGCACCGGAGCTGCGCAAGAAAGCGCTCGAGGTGTTCCCGCGCGCAAAGTCGATGCTGCCCAAGGCAATCGACGCCGGCGTGCGAATCGCCTGCGGCACCGATGCGCCGGCCATCCCGCATGGCCACAACGCCAAGGAGCTCGGCGCGCTGGTCGAACGTGGCATGACTCCCGCGCAGGCGATCCGCGCGGCCACCGTGATAGCCGCCGAGCTGATCGAGGCGGACGACGAGTTGGGCAGGCTGGCCCCGGGCTATCTGGCCGACATCATCGCCGTTCCCGGAGACCCTTTCGACGACATCGCCGCCACGCTCGACGTGCGCTTTGTCATGAAAAACGGGCAGATCTACAAAAGCCCCGCGGCATAACGGAGGCGGGAATGGAACTCACCGACAACATCCTGTGGCTGCTCAAGCAGGCCTTCTACTACTCGCTGACCACCATCAACGAGGCGATGCGCGAACACGGCGTGAGCACCGCCCAGATCGGTGTGCTGCGCCAACTGGCCAACGAACCCGGCTTGTCCGGCGCCGAATTGGCGCGGCGGCTGCTGATCAGCCCGCAAGGCGTCCAGCTCGCACTCACCGCCCTGGAACGGCGCGGCCTGGTGGAAAGAAAACAAGACCCCCAGCACGCGCGCATCCTGCGGGCGTACCTGACCGGGGAGGGCCGCAAGGTCGCCGAAACGGTGGTCAATGACGCGATCGCCGCACACCAGGAGGTGTTCGGCGTGCTGAACGAGCAAGAGCAGCGAACCCTGCGGGAGTTGCTGGGCCGCGTCGTCGAAAAGGGCACCGGCCATGAACTGTTCAACGACCACGTCGACGGTTGACACCGCCCAGGACGGCGTGACCTCGGGCGCCGACGGGCTACACCTGTATCTAGTACTTGAGACTAATCGCAAGTAGTTGATACTGTGGCCGGGATGGGTGAATTTCGCGCGACCGCGAACGCCGGTTCGGCGGCGGTGACCGAGGCCGGATCGGGCGGGGTCGACGTCGCTGCCTTGCCGGATGGCTTTGTGCCACTGCGGATCAAGCGCGTGGTCCCCGAAACCCGCGACGCCGTGTCGATTGTTCTCGATGTCCCGCCGAGCGGCGCGGAGCAGTTCGGCTACCAAGCCGGGCAGTTTCTTACACTGCTGGTCAGCGTTGAAGGCCGCGAGCATCGACGGTGTTACTCGATGTCGTCGTCACCCGCTCTGAGCGAGGACCTGCAGATCACCGTCAAACGCGACCGCGACGGCGTGGTGTCGAACTGGCTCAACGACACGGCCGCGCCCGGCGATCAGCTGCCCGCCCTGCCACCGCAGGGCCGCTTCGTGTTGCACGACAGCGATCGAGAGCTGATCGCCTTCGCCGGCGGAAGCGGCATCACGCCGGTGTTTTCGCTCTTGCGTACGGCGCTGATGGCCGGCAAGCGCGCCACGCGACTGTTCTATGCCAACCGAAGCCGTGACGCGGTGATCTTCGACGAGGCGTTGGCGTCGCTCAACGCGCGGCACGCCGATCGCTTCGTGCTGCACCACCATCTCGACGACAACGGCGGTTTCGTCACCGAGGCGGACATCGAGGCGTTCGTGCAGGACGCCGGAGACGCCGACGTTTACATCTGCGGGCCGAACGAATTCATGGAGACCGTGCGAACCGCCCTGTCTGCGGCGGGCGTACCGGCCGACCGGCTGCACGTGGAGCATTTCGACGTGAACGACATTGCCGCGGCGTCGCCACCCGACACCGAAGTAATCACCGACGAGGTCACCATCGTGCTGAGCGGGGTTACGACCACGGCGTCGTACGACTCGGGCAACACGCTGCTGCAGACGGCCCGGATGGCCGGACTGCGGGCGCCGTCCTCGTGTGAGATCGGTTCGTGCGGAACGTGCATGGCCCGCCTGACACAGGGCAGTGCCCGGATGATCAACAACGACGCGCTCGATCCAGATGAGGTCGAGGAGGGTTGGGTGTTGACGTGCCAAGCCCTGCCTACCAGCCCCACGGTGCGGGTGGTCTACGAGTGAGCGATAAGGCGGTCGATGGTGGAGCGGGGTCGATGACCAGGGTCGCGGTGGTGACCGGCGGCGCCTCGGGTATGGGCGAGGCGACCTGCCATGAATTGGGCCGGCGCGGACTCAAAGTCGCGGTCCTCGACGTCAACGAGGATGCCGCGCAACGTGTCACCGACGACCTGCGGGCCAAGGGTGTGACCGCGCTCGGGGCGGGCGCCGACGTCACCGATCGGCCCGCTGTGGAGCGGGCCTTCGCGAAGGTGCGCAGCGAGCTGGGCCCGGTGACAGTTTTGGTGACCAGCGCCGGCATGTTCGACTTTTCACCGTTCTTGGACATCAGCGCCGAAACCTGGTCTCGGATCATCGACGTGAATCTCACCGGCACCTTTCATTGCTGCCAGCTCGCGCTGCCGGACATGGTGGAGGCGAACTGGGGGAGGATCGTGATGATCTCGTCCTCGAGCGCCCAGCGCGGCTCCCCGTTCGCCGCCCATTACGCGGCGTCCAAAGGCGCGGTGATCACCTTGACCAAGTCGCTGGCCCGCGAATACGCGCCCCACGGAATCACGGTGAACAACATTCCGCCGTCGGGCATCGAGACTCCGATGCAGCACCAGGGTCAGGCCGCCGGGTACCTGCCGTCCAACGAGCAGATCGCCAGCAATATCCCGTTGGGCTACCTCGGCACCGGGGCCGACATCGCCGCCGCCGTAGGATTTTTATGTTCGGAAGAAGCAAGGTACATCACCGGTCAGGTTCTGGGCGTCAACGGCGGAGCGGTGATGTGATAGTGAGGATTCGATGACCAGAGCAGGCAGGCCCCCGGAGGGCTCCTGGACCGAGCACTATCCCGAATTGGGAACCGGGCCGGTGTCTTTCAAGGACTCGACGTCTCGAGAGTTCTACGAACTCGAGCGCGAAGCGATCTTCAAACGCGCGTGGCTGAATGTCGCACGGGTGGAGGAGTTTCCGCGTGTCGGCAGCTACCTCACCAAGGAGATCGAGGTCGTCGGTGTCTCGGTGATCCTGGTCAACGGCAAAGATGAGCGTATCCGCGCCTTTTATAACGTGTGCCGTCACCGCGGAAACAAACTGGTGTGGAACGACTTTCCCGGCGACGAGACCCGCGGCACGTGTCGGCAGTTCACCTGCAAATATCACGGTTGGCGCTACGACCTGCAGGGCGCGTTGAAATTCGTCCAGCAGGAATCGGAGTTCTTCGACCTCGATCTCGCGCAGTACGGGTTGCGTCCGGTGCACTGCGACGTGTGGAACGGCTTCGTCTTCATCAATTTCGACACCGAACCGCGCCAAACCCTGC
>NZ_DASUHS010000172.1:0-52405 GCF_036273375.1 Mycobacterium sp.
CGAGCCGGAGGCCCAGCCGGAGCCGCAGCCCCAAACCCAGCCGGAACCCGCACCCGCCCAGCAGGGCTCCGGTGGCGGCGACGCGACCCCGGTCTTGATGCCCGAGCTCGGCGAGTCGGTGGCCGAGGGCACCGTGACCCGCTGGCTCAAGAAGGTCGGTGATTCGGTCCAGGTCGACGATGCACTGGTGGAAGTGTCCACCGACAAGGTCGACACCGAGATCCCGTCACCGGTGGCCGGTGTGCTGATCAGCATCACCGCCGAGGAGGACGCCACCGTGCCCGTCGGCGGCGAGCTGGCGCGCATCGGCGCAGGTTCCGACGCCGCCGCGCCCGCGGCACCCGCCGCTCCCCCGCCCGCGCCCGAACCCAAGCCGCAACCGGCGCCCGAGCCCCAGGCGCAACCCAGGCCGGAACCCACGCCGTCCCCTGCGCCGCAGCCCAAGCCCGCGCCTGAGCCGAAAGCTCAACCGGCGCAGCCGCACCCGGCGGCCCCGCCGGCGAGCTCGGGGGCCGACGGCAGTCCGTACGTGACGCCGCTGGTGCGAAAACTGGCCGCCGAAAACAACATCGACCTGAACTCGGTCACTGGCACCGGGGTGGGCGGGCGCATCCGCAAGCAAGACGTGCTGGCCGCCGCCGAACAGAAGCAACAGGCAACCAAGGCGCCCGCGGCCGCGCCGGCTCCAGCTGCCGCGGCCCCCAAGGCCGCCGCGGCTTCCACCCCTGCGCCGGCGCTGGCGCATCTGCGGGGCACCACCCAGAAGGCCAGCCGGATCCGTCAGATCACCGCGAACAAAACCCGCGAATCCCTACAGGCGACAGCCCAACTCACTCAGACCCACGAGGTCGACATGACCAGGGTGGTCGGGTTGCGGGCCAGGGCCAAGGCGTCTTTCGCCGAGCGCGAGGGGGTGAACCTGACCTTCCTGCCGTTCATCGCCCGGGCGGTGATCGACGCGCTGAAGATCCATCCCAACGTCAACGCGAGCTACAACGAGGACACCAAGGAGATCACCTACTACGACGCCGAGCATCTCGGCTTCGCGGTCGACACCGAACAGGGCCTGCTCTCCCCCGTGGTGCACAACGCGGGCGACCTGTCGCTGGCCGGGCTGGCCAGGGCGATCGCCGACATCGCCGCGCGCGCCCGATCGGGCGACCTGAAGCCCGACGAGCTGTCCGGCGGCACCTTCACCATCACCAACATCGGTAGCCAGGGGGCGCTGTTCGACACCCCGATCCTGGTTCCGCCGCAGGCCGCCATGCTGGGCACCGGCGCGATCGTGAAGCGGCCTCGGGTCGTGGTCGACGACGGCGGCAACGAATCGATCGGCGTCCGCTCGATCTGCTATCTCCCGCTGACCTATGACCACCGACTTATCGACGGCGCAGACGCCGGCCGCTTCCTGACCACCATCAAGCACCGGCTCGAAGAGGGAGCCTTCGAGGCCGACCTCGGCCTATAAGAAGGACAAGCGAACGTGGCTCGCGCTGGTCAGAACGCCGTTATCGCGATTGCGGGTTCGTCCGGCCTGATCGGCTCCGCCTTGGCCGCCGCCCTGCGCGCCGCCGATCATCGGGTGTTGCGCATAGTGCGCCGGGCCCCGGCCAACGCCGATGAGCTGCACTGGAATCCCGAGACTGGCGACCTCGATCCCGACACCCTCGGTGACGTCGACGCCGTCGTCAACCTGTGCGGGGTCAACATCGGCAAGCGGCGGTGGTCGGGCGCCTTCAAGCAGAGTCTGCGCGACAGCCGCATCGCCCCCACCGAAGTCTTGGCGCATGCCGTCGCCGACGCGGGTGTAGCGACCATGGTCAACGCCAGCGCAGTGGGCTTCTACGGCAACACCAAGGACCGCGTGGTCGATGAAAACGACCGTGCGGGAACGGGTTTCCTGGCCCGGCTCTGCGAAGACTGGGAAGCCGCCACACTGCCCGCCCAGTACGGCGGCGCCCGGGTGGTGCTGGCCCGCACCGGGCTGGTGTTCTCCCCCGCCGGTGGCGTGCTGGGCCGGTTGCGGCCGTTGTTCCGCACCGGCCTGGGCGCCCGGCTGGGCGGCGGGCGGCAGTACATGTCGTGGATCACGCTGGAAGACGAAGTGCGTGCGCTGTTGTTCGCGATTTTCGACCGCGAGCTGACCGGCCCGGTGAACATGACCGGGCCCGCGCCGGTCACCAACGCCGAGTTCACCACCGCATTCGGGCGCGCGGTCAACCGTCCAACCCCGTTGATGGTGCCCGGTTTTGCCATCCGGGCGGCGCTGGGCGAGTTCGCCGACGAGGGCCTGCTGATGGGGCAGCGCGCCATCCCGTCCGCGCTGGAGCGTGCCGGTTTCGTCTTCCACCACAACACCATTGGCGAGGCGCTCGCCTACGCCACCGCCCGGCGCGACCATGACTAGTGGCGATCGCCAGCGCGGCCGCGACGATCGCAAGCGCGGTGAAGCCGGGCGCAGCGGGTCGCCGCAACAGCCGAAGCCGGGCGCAGCGGGTCGCCACGCGACGGCGCAGACGGCCGCGGCGGCGGGGCTGTGCCCCGCCTGCCCGGGCCGAGTACCGTCGCGAACGTGATCGATTCCATCCGATCCAGCCAGGCCTTGATCGACGTCCGCCAGCTCGGCAACGTCGACTACCGCGTGGCCTGGCAGCAGCAACGCGACCTTGCCGACGCCCGGGTGGCCGGCGGCAGCGACACGCTACTGCTGCTGGAACACCCCGCGGTCTACACCGCGGGTCGACGCACCGAGCCGCACGAACGGCCGGTGGACGGCACGCCCGTCGTCGACACCGACCGTGGCGGCAAGATCACCTGGCACGGCCCCGGTCAGCTGGTCGGGTATCCGATCATCGGGCTGGCCGAGCCGCTCGACGTGGTCAACTACGTGCGGCGCCTGGAAGAGGCGCTGATCAAGGTCTGCGCCGACCTGGGCGTGGACGGGGTCCGGGTGCCGGACCGGTCGGGGGTGTGGGTGCCGGGCGGTGAGGGCCGGCCCGACCGCAAGGTGGCCGCCATCGGCGTCCGGGTGTCGCGGGCGACCACCCTGCACGGATTCGCCCTCAACTGCGACTGCGACCTCGGCGCCTTCAGCGCCATCGTGCCGTGCGGAATCAGCGACGCCGGAGTTACGTCGCTGTCGGCCGAACTGCGCCGCCCGGTGTCGGTCGAGGATGTCCAGACGGCGGTCGGCGACGCCGTCTGCGACGCCCTCGACGGGGTGCTGCCGGTCCGTGACCACCCCGCCGCGCGCGTAGCATCAGCGATGTGACTGCCGCACCCGAAGGACGCAAGCTCTTGCGCCTGGAAGTGCGCAACGCCGAGACCCCGATCGAGCGCAAACCGCCGTGGATCAGGGTGCGGGCCCGGATGGGGCCGGAGTACACGCAGCTCAAAAGCCTGGTCCGGCGCGAAGGGCTGCACACGGTGTGCGAGGAGGCCGGCTGCCCCAACATCTTCGAATGCTGGGAGGACCGGGAGGCCACCTTTTTGATCGGCGGTGATCAGTGCACCCGCCGCTGCGACTTCTGCCAGATCGACACCGGGAAGCCCGCCGAACTGGATCGCGACGAGCCACGGCGGGTCGCCGACAGCGTGCGCACGATGGGCTTGCGCTACGCCACCGTCACCGGGGTGGCCCGCGACGACCTGCCCGACGGCGGAGCCTGGCTGTACGCCGAGACCGTGCGCGCCATCAAGGAACTGAATCCATCGACCGGCGTCGAGCTGTTGATCCCCGACTTCAACGGCGAGCCCACCCGGCTCGCCGAGGTGTTCGAGTCACGCCCGGAAGTGTTGGCGCACAACGTCGAAACCGTGCCACGCATCTTCAAACGGATCCGGCCCGCCTTCACCTACCAGCGCAGCCTCGACGTGCTGACCGCGGCGCGCGACTTCGGCCTGGTCACCAAGAGCAACCTCATCCTCGGCATGGGCGAGACCCCGCGCGAGGTGCGCACCGCCCTCGCCGACCTGCACGACGCCGGCTGCGACATCATCACCATCACCCAGTACCTGCGCCCGTCGGCGCGGCACCACCCCGTCGAGCGCTGGGTGAAGCCGGAAGAATTCGTCGAGTTCGCGCAGGACGCCGAGGAGCTGGGCTTCGCCGGGGTGCTGGCCGGACCGCTGGTGCGCTCGTCCTATCGCGCGGGACGGCTCTACGAGCAAGCCGCTCACAACCGCGCCTGACGACGCCGCGGCACGGCAGCGGCGTTTGCCTATCGCGGCCCTACGTATTCTTTGACTATGGCTAAACCCCGCAATGCCGCTGAGAACAAGGCCGCCCGAGCGCAGGCGCAGGCTGCCCGCAAGGCCGCCGCGCGAGAGCGCCGCACCCAGCTGTGGCAGGCGTTCAAAATTCAGCGCCAAGAGGACAAGCGCCTCCTGCCGTACATGATCGGCGCCTTCGTGCTGATCGTCGGCATCTCGGTAGGGGTCGGTATCTGGGCCGGCGGGCTGACGATGATCACCCTGATCCCGCTTGGCGTGGTGCTGGGCGGCCTGGTCGCCTTCATCGTGTTCGGCCGCCGCGCCCAAAAGTCGGTCTACCGCAAAGCCGAAGGCCAAACCGGGGCCGCCGCATGGGCTTTGGACAACCTGCGCGGCAAGTGGCGGGTGACCCCGGGGGTGGCCGCGACCGGCCACTTCGACGCCGTGCATCGGGTGATCGGCCGGCCCGGCGTCATCCTGGTCGGCGAGGGAGCGGCGGCCCGGGTGCGACCGCTGCTGGCGCAGGAGAAGA
The DNA here is from genome assembly GCF_036273375.1 of Mycobacterium sp. Lineage (GTDB taxonomy): Bacteria > Actinomycetota > Actinomycetes > Mycobacteriales > Mycobacteriaceae > Mycobacterium. The sequence continues at coordinate 4,745 of NZ_DASUHS010000172.1, forward strand.
AGCGCACCGCCCGGCTGATCGGGGACGTGCCGATCTACGACATCATCGTCGGCAACGGCGAGGACGAGGTGCCGCTGGCCAAGCTGGAGCGCCACCTCACCCGGCTGCCGGCCAACATCACCGTCAAGCAGATGGACACGCTGGAGTCGCGGTTGGCCGCGCTGGGGTCGCGGGCCGGGGCCGCAGTCATGCCCAAGGGACCGCTGCCCAACGCCGGGAAGATGCGCGGCGTGCAGCGCACCGTGCGCCGCAAGTAGCGCGCCGCCGTCAGGTCAGCGTCGCACCACGGCCGTCGCGGTCAGTCGGTCCTGCATTCCGCGGCTGTCGAAGTCGGTGAACAACGCCGGTACGACCGTCCCGACCAGCACGCCACGCACCACCGCGCGCCCCAGGCCGACTGGCCCGCGGCCGTCGACCGTCACAACTTGCAGGCGTAGCGCCAGCTGGCCGGGGGTGAACCCGAACAATCGCAAAAAGACCACGCCCAGCGCGAACCAGATCACCAGGATCGCGGTGGCCAGCGCCGGTTGGGAGAACAAGCCGAAGCGCATGGCCAGCGCGGCCAGACCGTAGGAGATCAACCAGTCGACCATCAGTGCGCCCAGCCGGCGTCCCATCGGCGCCAGCGACCCCGGCCCGCTCTGCGGAAATCCCAGCTTTTCGCCGGGGTACGCCGATCGTGATTCCGTCATCATCGGCGCGGACCGGAGTCCGAATACTCCGTCTGCTGGGCCTGGTAAGACCGGCAGGTCGTGCGCCCCGCCACCGGAAAAGATACGATCTTGCGATCCATGGCCCCACAATAGAACCCGCCGCCGACGCGGCCACTTTTAGCGTGTGGCATGGTCGCGTAACGTGCGCGCAACATCGGGTTGACTGACGGGCAACATCTGCTCCCTAGCGTCAGGCCGCGGATCTCACCAAGTAAAGGAGCATTCTGTGACGGAAACGACGCCCGACGACGTCTTCAAGCTCGCCAAGGACGAAAACGTTGAATTTGTCGACGTTCGGTTCTGTGACCTGCCCGGCATCATGCAGCACTTCACGATCCCGATTTCGTTCTTCGACGAGAGCGTCTTCGAGGACGGCCTAGCCTTCGACGGCTCGTCGATCCGCGGATTCCAGTCCATTCACGAATCCGACATGTTGCTCCTGCCAGACCCGGCGACCGCGCAGATCGACCTGTTCCGCGAAGCCAAGACGCTGAACCTCAACTTCTTCGTGCACGACCCCTTCACCCTCGAGCCGTACTCGCGCGACCCGCGCAACATCGCCCGCAAGGCCGAGAACTACCTGATCAGCACCGGCGTGGCCGACACCGCCTACTTCGGTGCCGAGGCCGAGTTCTACATCTTCGACTCGGTGAGCTTCGACTCGCGCACCAACGGCTCGTTCTACGAGATCGACGCGATCTCGGGCTGGTGGAACACCGGCTCGCCGAACGAGCTCGACGGCAGCCCCAACCGCGGCTACAAGGTGCGCCCCAAGGGTGGCTACTTCCCCGTCGCCCCCGTCGACCACTACGTCGACCTGCGCGACAAGATGCTGACCAACCTGATCACCTCAGGCTTCAGCCTGGAGAAGGGCCACCACGAGGTGGGCACCGGCGGTCAGGCTGAGATCAACTACAAATTCAACACGCTGCTGCACGCGGCCGACGACATGATGCTCTACAAGTACATCGTCAAGAACACGGCCTGGCAGAACGGCAAGACCGTCACGTTCATGCCCAAGCCGCTGTTCGGTGACAATGGCTCCGGCATGCATACCCACCAGTCGCTGTGGAAGGACGGGAGTCCGCTGATGTACGACGAGACCGGGTATGCCGGCCTGTCGGACACCGCCCGCCACTACATCGGCGGCCTGCTGCACCACGCGCCGTCGCTGCTTGCCTTCACCAATCCGACGACGAACTCGTACAAGCGGTTGGTTCCTGGCTTCGAGGCTCCGATCAATCTGGTCTACAGCCAGCGCAACCGGTCGGCATGCGTCCGCATCCCGATCACCGGCACCAACCCGAAGGCCAAGCGGCTCGAGTTTCGTTGCCCCGACTCGTCGGGCAACCCGTACCTGGCTTTCTCGGCCATGCTGATGGCCGGCCTGGACGGCATCAAGAACAAGATCGAGCCGCAGGCGCCGGTCGACAAGGACCTCTACGAGCTGCCGCCCGAGGAGGCCGCCAACATCCCGCAGGCCCCCACGCAGCTGTCCGCGGTGATCGACCGGCTGGAAGAGGACCACGAATACCTCACCGAGGGAGGCGTTTTCACGCCCGACCTCATCGAGACGTGGATCAACTTCAAGCGTGAGAACGAGATCCTGCCGGTCCAAATCCGGCCGCACCCTTACGAGTTCGCGCTGTACTACGACGTGTAAGCAGGCTAGCCCCCTGACCTGCGGCGCAGCTACAGGTCAGGGGTCTGGGACCGCAGCGGGACCGCAGGAGGATTGATCCGCGCCGCGATGATCGCGCATACCGCCATGCGCGTGGACTCGTCGGCATCCGGGAACAGCTTGGCGTAGGTATCCAGCGTCGTGCGTGCGAACTGGATCATCTGCAAGCCCTCCGGCAAGCCGCGCGATCAGAGAGTGCGTCCCTGCGACCGCTGCCGAGGCACGGGACCGCGCAGCCGGTTACGCGATCTGCGGAACCCGTTTCACCGTCGCTCGTGGGATCGCGATCACGTGCTCGCCGAGTGCCGGGAAGCCGAGGCGGCATACGTGAGAGACCGCCGCAAAAGCGAAAACTGAAGCCGCGAAACGATGACGCCCGCCTGGATGTTTCAAACGGGCGTCATCGTTTACTACTCAGGAGCCCGGCAGTTTGGGGGCTGCCGGGCGTCGACGCTTCGAAAGCAATCGTTCAGCACGTCAGCAATGGTTCGTCATTGATGCGGAGCGGATTTGAGCCACACCCGAAGGGGCGATGTTGGGAATTATGTCCCAGAAAATGAACGGGTATTCCGAACCTTCCCACGCCATGTCATGCCATCGTGCTTGAGTACCGACCCGCCAACCGGGTTGCCATAGCCGTCATAGAACTGGATTCCCCTGATGATCCAGACGTCACCGTCAGCCGAGGTTCTGGTGGTTGCCCGGAAAAAGACCTGAGCGTCTGGATACAGGTACACGATGGCGTCCGATAACCAGCAGTGACCTGCATGTATCGGGTTCCAGCTCATCCAGCGGATCCAGCCGGGGGGAGGATCTTGGATCCAGAATCGAATGCCCGGTTTCGTGTATTTCTGGCGAAGGGCCGTATTGAGTTCTTAACGAAAACGCTACGCCGTCGCGACTTCTCGAACGGGTGCGAAGCGGGTCAACTCGTAGCGTTCATCCAGCAGCGAATCTGCCACGTCTATCGACGGTAGCGGACGGCCCCGTTCCCGAGCCGCACGGCGCAGGGCCGCGATGGCTCGCAGTTCGGCGTCGATCATCCTGATATCACGCCCCATTGTGTCGGTTTACCCGCCAACCGCGGTGTTAATCGCATTTGTTGAGTCCGCCAATGGCAACGGCTGTTCAAACTATCCGTTTCGTCTCCGGGGCCAGCCGAAGCGGTGCATCCTGTTCAAGGCGCAAGGCCTCCACCGGGTCGCTGTCGTTGATTAGTTGCTCGGCGACCACGCACATCTGCGTCCTCGTTTCGCGCGACATGCTGCGAAGCACTTTCAAGGCTTGCGCGGCGTCGAGATCGAAGCGGTTCATGATGATGTCTAGGGCCTGCTCGATAAGTTCACCAGGCGAGAGCTGACCCGCATTGGATTCGTCGGTCATCATGCTTTCCCAATCCGTCCGAAGCCGCCCGGTCGTTCGAAAAGCCAGCTCCGGCCCTTCGCCCAATTATGCTCCGACTTTTCGCGGCGTGATTTGGGTCAACTCCGGTAGGCGCCGGGGGCTTTACCCGTGGCGCCCGCAATCCTTCGTGACGGGCTCCGACGGCCATGCGCAGGCGTCGATGTCGGTCGTGGTGCCAAAACCCCCTCCGCTGAACGCCCCGAAAACGTTGCCGTTGCTGGCCGTGTAGGTGGCCCCGCCGCCCCCTGCGCCGCCACTGGAGCTGTCGACGATCAACGTCCACTTCATGCCCAAAAGCGCGGTCTTGTAGGCGCTCATGACATCAGTCGGCGATCCGTTGACGAAAAAGTGCAAGTGAATGCCGTTGTCGTGGACGGGATCAGGACCGTCGGTCCTGTTGGTGTTGGGCGGTGTCGGTATCAGCGACCGCAGGTCCGTGCCCGCGACGCTCGTCGGGCCGGCGGCGCTGGTCGTGGTGGCTTGCGACACCGTCGTCGTCACCACCTTGGTGGGCGTCCCACTCGTGGTCGTCGACGTGCCCGACTGCGGCGATCCGCTGCACGCCGTCGCGAGCAATCCGACGGTCGCCGCCGCTACGGCATAAATGTTGTGGCGCATGTTCACTCCGTTCGGGGTGGTGGTCCCCCGAAACATAATCCATGGCGAGCCTAGGCGGCGTGTCTTCGCCGCCGTTTATGTGTCAGCGCCTCTAGCCGTCCAGCGCGAGGTCCTTGCGGAAGCGTTGCATGCCGTCGATCTTGTCGTCCAGGCTGGCGTCGGGCCCGGCGTAGAACATCCACGGCATGGTGATGATGCCCGTGATGCCGGCGTCCTCGACCCGCTGATAGTCGGCGGTGGTGAACGCATCGGTCAGCGGTGTCAGGATGGTGAAATCATCCATGGTCAAACCGTTTTCGGCACGCATCTCCCGCAGCCTCCCGATCGCGTCGATGGCCCGCTCTGTTTTGATCAAGTCGCCGATCCAGCCGTCGTTGCGGGCGGCACGGCGCAGCGCGATGTCGCTGAGGCCGCCGACATACACCGGTATCGGCGGCGGAGTGGGTTGCATCTCCAGGCGCGGCGCTTGGTAAAACTGGCCCTCGAACTCCGTCCAGCCCGGCGCCCACAGCGCCCGCATCAGCGCGATGATCTCATCGGTGCGTGTGCCGCGCGCCTCGAATTGCTCACCCATCAAAGCGAATTCCTCACGGCACCATCCCACGCCGATACCCAGCTCCACCCGGCCGGACGCTAAAACCGCCGCGGTGCCAATGGCTTTCGCCGCCGAGTACGGGTTGCGCATCGCGGGGATATAGACGGTGTTGACGAATCGCAAGCGCGTGGTCACCTGGGCCAGCGCACCGACGAGAACCCAGGGGTCGGGCCAGTCGGTGAAGGGCTGCCAACGCCGTTCCCCGTCTTTGGTGTACGGGTACGGGGTGTCCAGGTTCTCCAGATTGACGACGTGGTCGGGGATGCCGATCCCGTCATACCCCAGCTCGTCGGCCGCCTTGGCGAGCTCGATGATCTCGCGGGTGTTCAGGAAGGCGCTGCTGATGTAGAACTTCACTGCGCATCCTGGGCCCAGGCCGGCTCGATGAAGACGCCGTCGGCCTCGACGGTCACGCCGGCGGCATCCGAAATAGTGCCGCGCGCAAACACTTTCCGGCCGTCCTTGCCGTCGACCCACGCCTCACAGCGAAGCGGGCCCAGCGGGGTGCCGCGCAAATATTTCACCGTGATGGTGCCGGTGAAGCGTGCTTTCGACAACCCTTCGCTGGCCGCCTCGCCGAGCATGTGGTCGAGCACCAGAGCGCTGACGCCGCCGTGCACCAATTTGGGCGGACCCTCGTACGCCGAGCCGAGGGTGAACTCGCTCCAGCAGCGGCCCTCGCCCTCGTGGTGCACGACGATCGGCGGCGCAATGGGGTTGCATACGCCGATCGCGGCGTTGCCCAACGGCAGGGGACGACCGTTGACGCGATAGCTCACCCCGAGCGGGCGGGTGCGTTGCCGCAACGATGCGGTGACGGCCTCGATCGCCCTCCGAGCCTCGGCGACAACCTCGTCGTCGGCCTCGGTCCGGATGGTGGCGTCGACGAGCTCGCGGACCGAATCGGCCAACGGAGCGTACAGCGCCGTCACGCGATCGGCCTCCGCCGCGCTGAGCACCTCGAATATGGCGTCCAACGCGCCAGCCTCCTGACTCAACTCCCAAACACCTTCCGCACCACCGCTTTTGCGCGTCGGGTCACCCGTAGATAGTTGTCCAAGAACTCGCCTCCCTCATCCGTCGGCCAGCCCGCGGCCACGGCGACCGCTTTGAGCTGACGGCCGGGCCCGGGCAGCTGGTCGGTGGGCTTACCGCGGACCAGCACCAGCGCGTTACGGGCTCGGGTCGCGGTCAGCCAAGCCTGCCTCAGCAGCTCGACCTCATCGGCGGGCACCAGGTCGGCCGCGGCGATCGCGTCCAGGCACTGCAGCGTCGACGTGTTGTGCAGCGCGGGAATCTCGTGAGCGTGCCGTAGTTGCAGCAGCTGCACGGTCCATTCGATGTCGGCCAGTCCCCCGCGGCCCAGCTTGGTGTGCGTGTTGGGGTCCGCGCCCCGCGGCAACCGCTCGGCATCGACGCGCGCTTTGATGCGCCGGATCTCCTGCATCGCCTCGCGGGATACCCCGTCAGCTGGATACCGGGTCTTATCGGCCATCAGCAGGAACCGCTGCCCCAGCTCCGCGTCTCCGGCAACCGAGTGCGCGCGCAGCAGCGCCTGGATCTCCCACGGCTGCGCCCATTGCTCGTAGTAGGCGGCGTAGGACGCCAGGGTGCGCACCAGCGGACCCTGGCGGCCCTCGGGCCGCAGGTTGGCATCGACCTCCAGCGGCGGGTCGACGCTTGCCGTCCCCAGCAGCGCCCGCACCTGCTCCGCGACACCCGTCGCCCAGCGCATCGCCGCGGAATCCTCGATACCGGACGCCGGTTCGCAAACGAACATCACGTCGGCGTCGGATCCGTAACCCAACTCGGCGCCGCCGAGCCGGCCCATGCCGATGACCGCGATCGCGGCCGGCGCCTTGCCGTCCCCGGGCAGGTTGGCCCGGATCATCGCCTCCAGCGCGGCCTGCAGCACCGCCACCCACACCGAGGTCAGCGCCCCGCAGACGTCGGTGACCTCGAGCATGCCGAGCAGGTCGGCGGACGCGATGCGGGCCAGCTCGCGACGCCGCAGGGTGCGCGCCCCGGCGATCGCCCGTACCGGGTCGGAGTAGCGGCCGGCCGCGGCGACCAGCGCGCGGGCCACCGCGGCCGGCTCGGTGGCGAGCAGCCTCGGCCCGGACGGCCCGTCGCCGTAATCCTGAATCACCCTTGGGGCGCGCATCAGCAGGTCCGGCACGTACGCCGAGGTCCCCAGCACATGCATGAGCCGGCGGGCCACCGCGGGCTTGTCACGCAGCGTGGCCAAATACCAGCTTTCCCCGGACAGCGCCTCGGACAGCCGCCGGTAGGCCAGCAGCCCGCCGTCGGGATCGGGCGTGTACGACATCCAGTTCAGCAGCCTGGGTAGCAGCACCGACTGCACCCGACCACGCCGCCCGCTTTGGTTGACCAGGGCCGACATGTGTTTCAGCGCGGACTGCGGGCCCTCGTAGCCCAGCGCCGCCAGCTGGCGCTCGGCGGCTTGGGAGGTCATGCCGCGGGCGATCTCCAGCCCGGCCGGGCCGATCGATTCCAGCAGCGGCTGATAGAAGAGCTTGGCGTGGAGCTGCGACACCCGCAGGTTCTGGTGTCGCAACTCCTCGCGCAGCACCCCGGCCGCGTCTTGGCGCCCGTCCGGCCGGATGTGGGCGGCCCGCGCCAGCCAGCGCACCGCCTCCTCGTCGTCGGCCTCGGGCAGCAAGTGAGTGCGCTTGAGCCGCTGCAGCTGCAACCGGTGCTCGAGGAGCCGGAGGAACTCGTAGGAGGCGGTGAGGTTGGCCGCGTCCTCGCGTCCGATGTAGCCGCCCTGGCCGAGCGCCGCCAGCGCATCCACCGTCGACGCCACGTGCAGCGAGTCGTCGCCGCGGCCGTGCACCAGCTGCAGAAGCTGCACGGCGAATTCCACGTCGCGCAATCCGCCGCTGCCGAGTTTGATTTCGCGGCCGCGGACCTCGGCGGGCACCAATTGTTCGACCCGGCGGCGCATGGCCTGCACCTCGACCACGAAGTCCTCACGCTCGCAGGCGACCCAAACCATCGGCATCAGCGCGTCCAGGTAGCGCTGCCCGAGCTCCGCGTCGCCCACCGCCGCACGGGCTTTGAGCAGCGCCTGGAACTCCCAGGTCTTAGCCCAGCGCTGGTAATAGGCGATGTGCGACTCGACGGTGCGGACCAGTTCACCGCTGCGCCCCTCCGGCCGCAGGCCGGCATCGACCTGGAAGAACGCCTCGGCGGCCAGCCGCATCATCTCGCTGGCCACCCGGGTGGTGACCGTGTCGGCCTGCTCGCCGACGAAGATGACGTCGACGTCGCTGACGTAGTTCAGTTCGCGGGCACCGCATTTGCCCATCGCGATGACCGCCAGCCGCGGCGGCGTCCGGTCACCACACACGCTGTTCTCGGCCACCTGCAGCGCGGCGGCCAGCGCGGCATCGGCAAGGTCCGAGAGGTGTGCCGCCACCACGGTGAACGGCACCACCGGTTCGTCCTCGACCGTCGCGGCCAAATCCAGCGCGGCCAGCACCAGCAGCTGGTCACGGTACAGCGTGCGTAACCGCACCATCGCCGAGCCCGGCGCCGCCAGCGATTCGTCGACGCATTCGGTGAACATGTCGCGCAGCTCGTCGTGGGTGGGGAGTTTGACGTTGCCGCGCAGGAGTTTCCAGGACTCTGCCTGGGCGACCAGGTGATCGCCGAGGGCCAGCGACGAGCCGAGCACGCCGAACAGCCGACCGCGCAGCGGACGTTCGGCGAGCAGGGCGGCGTTGAGCTGATCCCATCGGGCATTGGGGTTCTCGGACAACCGGACCAAGGCGAGCAGCGCGGCGTCGGGATCCGCCGCACGCGACAGCGACCAGAGCAGGTCGACATGAGCTTGGTCGTCGTGCTCGTACCAACCCAGCTGCGCTATGCGTTCGGCCGCTTGCGGATCGACCAACCCGAGCCGGCCGACGCTGGGCAGCCTGGGGCGCTGCGTCGCGGGTTTGGTCACGACCACGACCGTAGCGCAACCTGCCGGTCGTCAGCCTGATCGGCGCCCGATACGGGCTACAGCGACAGGTAGGTGCTCAGTTCGTACGGGGTGACGTGGCTGCGGTAGTTGGCCCACTCCGTGCGCTTATTACGCAGGAAGAAGTCAAATACGTGCTCCCCCAAGGTTTCCGCGACCAGCTCGGAGGACTCCATGGCACGAAGTGCGCTGTCCAGGCTGGTCGGCAGCTCGCGATATCCCATCGCGATGCGTTCCTCGGCGGTCAGGTCCCACACGTTGTCCTCGGCCTGCGGCCCCAGCACGTAACCCTTCTCCACCCCGCGCAGTCCGGCGGCCAGCAGCACGGCGAAGGCCAGGTACGGGTTGCACGCGGAGTCGGGGCTGCGGACCTCGACGCGCCGCGACGACGTCTTGTGCGGCGTGTACATGGGCACCCGCACCAGCGCGGACCGGTTGGCCGCACCCCACGACGCTGCGGTGGGCGCCTCGCCGCCTCCCACCAAGCGCTTGTAGGAGTTGACCCATTGGTTGGTGACCGCACTGATCTCCGAGGCGTGCTCGAGGATTCCGGCGATGAAGGACTTGCCCACATCCGAAAGCTGCAGCGGATCGTCGGGACTGTGGAAGGCGTTGACATCACCCTCGAACAGACTCATGTGGGTATGCATCGCCGAGCCGGGATGCTGCCCGAACGGCTTGGGCATGAAGGTCGCGCGGGCGCCGTTCTCGATCGCGACCTCTTTGATGACGTAGCGGAACGTCATGACGTTGTCGGCCATCGACAGCGCGTCGGCGAAGCGCAGGTCGATTTCCTGCTGGCCGGGCGCGCCCTCGTGGTGGCTGAACTCCACCGAGATGCCCATGAATTCTAGGGATTCGATCGCGTGGCGGCGGAAGTTCGAGGCGGAGTCGTGGACGGCCTGATCGAAGTAGCCGGCATTGTCGACGGGAACCGGCGGCGTCCCGTCGTCGGGGCCCGGCTTGAGCAGGAAGAATTCGATCTCGGGGTGCACGTAGCAGGAGAAGCCCAGGTCGTTGGCCTTCTGCAGCTGGCGGCGCAGCACGTGCCGCGGATCGGCCCACGACGGTGATCCGTCCGGCATGGTGATGTCGCAGAACATCCGCGCCGAGTGGTGGTGGCCGTTGGGCGAGGCCCACGGCAGTACCTGGAAGGTGGACGGGTCGGGGTTGGCCACGGTGTCGGATTCCGAGACCCGCGAGAAGCCCTCGATCGAGGATCCGTCGAAGCCGATGCCCTCCTCGAAGGCGCCTTCGAGCTCGGCCGGGGCGATGGCGACCGACTTGAGGAATCCCAGCACATCGGTAAACCACAGCCGAACGAAGCGGATGTCTCGTTCCTCGAGGGTGCGGAGGACGAATTCCTTCTGTCGATCCATAACTCGAACAGTATGCAACTGCTGTTAATTCTGTGTTACCGGATCAGTACCGCTGTGCTGTGACCTGGACTCCAGGTCGGACGCGGTACCTATCCGACAGTCCGCTGATGACAAGCGCTCCCGCCGCGAAGGTCGTGACCTGACGACGGGAGCCGGCGCACACTAGCCGTTCACCCTTCCCGCGCGCAGCATGAACTTTCCGGGCGGAATTCGTCGCGTGCGCCTGCCCGTTCCGTCCACACGGCAGCGCGTTGCCGCGACGCTTCCCCTATGAGCTGTAAGTCCTTTCGTCGCATCATCGTGTCCAGGGCCCCCCTGAGCTGGCCAACGTGGAGCCAAAACCACTCCTTGAGGTCGCGCGATCTACCCACAATCCATCCCCTAAATCCATCTCGAAACGAGCTAAAAGCGTCCGTAGATATTCGGAGCCCTGAGGCGGTGCGGATGTCACAGAATTCCGCCTCGGCCGGATGCGCTCTCTAGACGACGACCGCGCGCGTACACGAGTTCAATTTAATAAGCCATCGAGTCGGTTGATTCCGAACAAGTGAAGCGCCAGCACGCGGTCCGGACCTAGGCTACGCGAACGCGCGACCTTGGCGCGCCGGCGCGGCTCTACGGCTTCGCTCGTGCCTTAAGGACGCTCCTCAATCACACACTGAACAATCCCATTGGCAAGCTGTGGGTTGAATCCCTTGTGGGCAACTCTCTGGGCTTCAGCAGCAGGCGAGACACCAGAATTGAGATCTTGCTCGATTTCGCCGACAAGCTGCAAGTTCTGCGGGTCGGCTTCCCCGACCGGTTCCGTAATCTTTCCCACGCAGCGACGGTAACCACTGTAATCAGCGTGAGCAGACGCGCCCATCAGCACAGCCGGGGCGATGAGCAAGGCGGCGACGGCTAGCCCGGCCGCAACAGCGAGATAGATGAAACGCACGGTCAGAGGAATACCCAGCTGCAACCCTGAATAATCAGCAAACAATTCGGTGCACGGCCGGGACACCTTCGAGGGCTTGCTGCTCGGAAGTTTGGGCAGTCGCCCGCGGGATGAAGACTCGCTTGTCCGGCGCTGGTCAGGATTGGCAGCGGTAGGAAGCCGGCGGCGGCGTGCCGGCGACGAAATATCGGACGACGGCGGTGTCCACGCATTCGTGGCCGTTGAACACCGCGGTGTGTTGTGTTCCGTCGTAGGTGATCAGCGGGCCGCCGAGCTGGCGGGCCAGGTTGACGCCGGCCTGATACGGCGTGGCCGGATCGTGGGTGGTGGAGACGACGACGACCTTGCCGGCCGCCATGGGCGGCGCGGCGTGCGGGGCCGACGTCGCCGGCACCGGCCACAGCGCGCATAAATCGCGGGGAGCATTTGCGGTGAACTGCCCATAGCTGAGGAACGGCGCGGCCTGGCGGATGCGCTGATCGGCGCTCACCCAACTGGCTTGGTCGGTCGGATTCGGCGCGTCGACGCAGCGGATCGCGTTGAACGCATCCTGGTCGTTGGAGTAGTGCCCATCCTTATCGCGCCCGTCGTAGTCGTCGGCGAGCAGCAGCAGGTCACCCGCGTCGGTGCCGCGCGCCAGGCCGAGCAGGCCACTGGTCAGGTATTTCCAGTGCGCCGGCGTGTATAGGGCGTTGATGGTGCCGGTGGTCGCGTCGGCATAGCTCAGGCCGCGCGGGTCTGCGGTGCGACCCGGCTTGGTCACCAGCGGGTTGACCAGCGCGTGGTATCGGTTGACGAATTGGGCCGGGTCGGTGCCCAGCGGGCAGCCGGCCGAGCGGGCGCAGTCGGTGGCGTAGTCGTTGAAAGCGGTTTGGAACCCCGCCATTTGGTTGACGTTCTCGTCGATCGGGCCGACGGTCGGGTCGATGGCGCCGTCGAGCACCATCGTGCGCACGTGGTTGCTGAACTTCTCCAGATAGGCGGTGCCCAGCTCGGTGCCGTAGCTGTAGCCCAGGTAGTTGATCTGGTCGTCGCCCAGTGTTTGGCGGACGGCATCCATGTCGCGTGCGACCGAGGCGGTGCCGGTGTTGGCCAGAAATGCCGTGCCCATCCGGTTGACGCACTGCTGGGCCAACTGCCGGTAGAGCTGCTCGATATGGGCGACCCCGCCCGGGCTGTAGTCGACCATCGGCTCACGCCGGTACGCGTCGAACTCGGCGTCGGTGCGGCAGCGCAGCGCAGGTGTCGAATGGCCCACCCCACGCGGATCGAAGCCGACCAGGTCGAAACTGCGCCTAATTGGAGAGTCCCCCAGGTCCGAGGCCATCGAGGCCACCATGTCGACCGCCGAGCCGCCGGGACCGCCGGGATTGACCAGAAGGGATCCGATCCGTTGTCCCGTCGCGGGCACCCGGATCACCGCCAGCTTGGCCTGCGCGCCGGCGGGATTGTTGTAGTCGATCGGTACCGACACGTTGGTGCACTGAGCGGTCGGGATATCGCTTGTGTCACTGACGAATTGGCTGCAGCTGCCCCACCCCTGCGGCACCGCGGCCGACGGCGGATTCGGACCCGGCGTCTGCCCGGCACCCGGTTCCGGCGTGGCGCCGGCCGTGGGCGCTGCGACGACGCAGGGACCACTGAGCAGCAGCCCGAAGGAAAACAGCGCCGAGCTCAGGGATCTCAGGCGCGACATGGCTGTCATCGTTGCAGTCCCGGGTACCCGTGACAGCGCGAAACGGTTACGCCTTGGTCTCGGCTGCCGTCGTCGCCGAGCGTGCACTCACGGCGAAGAATCGACGAAAAACTCGCCGTGAGTGCACGTTCGGCGTCAGCGTGACTGTCCGGTTAGCACTTGGCGCCGTTGGGCGGGATGGAGCCGCCGACCAGATACGCCGTCACGTAGTTGTCGATGCAGCCGTCGCCCTGGAAGACGACGGTGTGCTGGGTGCCGTCGTAAGTGAGCAGCGAGCTGCGCAGCTCGTTGGCCAGATCGACGCCCGCCTTGTACGGAGTGGCTGGATCGTGGGTCGTCGACACCACCACCGTGGGCGCCAGCCCGGGCGCGGAAATGGTGTGCGGCTTGCTGGTTGGCGGCACCGGCCAGAACGCGCAGGTGCCCAGCGGGGCGTTGCCGGTGAATTGCCCGTAGCTCATGAACGGCGCGACCTCGCGGGAGCGGCGGTCTTCGTCAACCACCTTGGCGCGGTCGGTAATCGGCGGCTGGTCCACACAGTTGACCGCCACCCGCGCGTCGGTGGCGTTGCTGTAGTGGCCGTGCGAGTCGCGACGCATGTACATGTCGGCCAGGGCGAGCAGGGTGTCGCCGTGATGGTCGACGAGTTCGGCCAGACCGTCGGTCAGGTGATGCCACAGGTTCGGCGAGTACAGCGCCATGATGGTGCCGATGATCGCGTCGCTGTAGCCCAGTCCGCGCGGGTCGTTTGTCGGGACGGGGCGGCCGACCATGGGGTTGTTCGGGTCGACCATCGGGTCGACCAGGCTGTGGTAGACGTCCACCGCTTTGGCCGGGTCGGTGCCCAGCGGGCAGGTCGGCTGCTTCGCGCATTCGGCGGCGTAGTCGTTGAAGGCGTCCTGGAATCCCTTGGCCTGACGAAGGTCGGCTTCGATCTGGTCGGCGTTGGGGTCGACGGCTCCGTCGAGGATCATCGCCCGCACGTTGTGCGGAAAGGCCTCTGCGTACGCCGAGCCGATCCGGGTGCCATAGGAGTAGCCGAGGTAGGTGAGCTTCTCGTCACCGAGCGCGGCCCGGATGGCGTCGAGATCCCGTGCGACGTTGACGGTCCCGATATTGGCCAGGAAGTCCTTGCCCATCTTGTCGATGCAGCGGCCGACGAACTGCTTGGTTTCGTCCTCCATGTGGGCGACGCCCGCCGGGCTGTAGTCGACGTTGGGCTCCGTGCGCAGCCGATCGTTGTCGGCGTCGGAGTTGCACCAGACCGCCGGCCGCGACGCTCCCACGCCGCGGGGGTCGAAACCGACGAGGTCGAATCGTTCGCGGACCTTCTTCGGCAACGACTGAACGACGCCCAGCGCCGCCTCGATGCCGGACTCCCCTGGCCCGCCGGGGTTGATCACCAGCGAGCCGACCTTGTCTCCGGTCGCAGGGAAACGAATCATGGCCAGCGTTGCCACGTCGCCGTCGAGGTGGTCGTAGTCGACCGGCACGGCCAGTTTGCCGCACAATGCTCCGGCCGGCAGTTTGACCTTCGGGTTCGCGGCCCGGCACGGCGTCCACTCCACCGCCTGGCCCAGCTTCGGTCCGGCCATGACGGCACGTCCCACCACGACGCGGACACAGCCCGCCAGAAGCAGCGCGACGGCAGCCATCGACGTCCAGATCAGCAGCGTGCGCGCGATCTTGCCGCGGCGAGACAGGCCCATGCCAACCTATGCTGCCAGAGGAAACCTGAGATCGGCGATTAGCGGCACCGCCGCCGGCTACCGCGCGAGCGCGAACAGCTCCTCCATCCCCACCGCGAACTCGTCGGCCATTTCCCATAAGGCCGGCAGCAAATCCGGGCAAGCCACCAGGCCGATGTCGAGTTTGCCCTCCAGCGACATTGCGGTGATGTTGAGTCCCGAGCCGTGAAAATATCGGCCCCAACGGGTCGATGCGGTGCAGGTGGCGACCGATGTCGAATTTCTCGTCGTGCACCCACACCGGGTGGTCGAGATTCAGCGGACCGTTGGCGAGCTTTTCACGAAACGCCGGGATCGCCTTGATGCGCAGTGCAAGGGCGTCGCGCAGCCGGTCGAACGTGTAGCACCACCCGGCACCGTCGACGTGTCCAGTTCGACGATCGAACACACATGCATGGGCTGTAGACGAGGTCTCCCGGTACAAGAAGCTGGCGTCCAGTCCACTCAGCCGCTGCATGCGCGCATGGTGTGTCTCACACCACCGCGGCGGTGCAACTGCGCAAAAGAAATGGCAGAATCGAATAGTCAAACGAACCCGGGGACCCTCAGCGGCCACGAGGATCGAACCGACGACCACTAGGGACAATGATGTCTGAGCACAACGTTTACGGTGCCAACTCGCCTGCGCAGCCCGAAAAGGCGAGGCCCAAGATTCGCACCCACCACCTACAGAAGATGAAGGCCGAAGGCCACAAGTGGGCCATGCTGACGGCCTACGACTATTCGACCGCCCGCATTTTTGACGAGGCCGGGATCCCGGTACTGCTGGTCGGCGACTCGGCGGCCAACGTGGTGTACGGCTACGACACCACCGTGCCCGTGTCGATCGACGAGTTGATTCCGCTGGTGCGCGGCGTGGTGCGGGGTGCCCCGCACGCGCTCGTCGTCGCCGACCTGCCGTTCGGCAGCTACGAGGCCGGGCCGGCCGCCGCGCTGGCGGCCGCCACCCGGTTCATGAAGGAGGGCGGCGCACACGCGGTCAAGCTCGAGGGCGGCGAGCGGGTGGCCGAGCAGATCGCCTGCCTGACCGCCGCCGGCATCCCGGTGATGGCGCACATCGGGTTCACCCCGCAAAGCGTCAACGGCTTGGGCGGGTTCCGGGTGCAGGGCCGCGGTGACGCGGCGGAGCAGACGGTGCACGACGCGATTGCCGTCGCGGAGGCGGGCGCGTTCTCCGTCGTCATGGAGATGGTGCCGGCCGAGTTGGCCACCCAGATCACCGGCAAGCTGACCATTCCGACCATCGGGATCGGCGCCGGACCGAACTGTGACGGCCAAGTGCTCGTTTGGCAGGACATGGCCGGTATGAGCAGCGGTAAGGCCGCCCGCTTCGTCAAGCGGTTCGCGGACATCGGCGGGGAATTGCGCCGGGCGGCAACGCAATATGCGCAAGAGGTGGCCGGTGGGGTGTTCCCCGCCGACGAGCACTGCTTCTGATTCGCCGCTTGCGGGTCCACGCCGATCGGCAGCGCTGTTTTGCGCGCTCACGTCGCCGGTCTGAGGTTCGCGCCTGGTTGACGACGTTATCCCTACCACAACCAAACCGCTGAAAACCGTTGCGGTACATAGATGTACGATGGCTCGCGGAGACGATCCGAACTCTGACGGGCAGGGGTGGACCACATCGACCGGGGGACTCGCGGTGACTTCGTGCGCCGTCGAATGGTGCTGACGTTGCCGCTGCTAGTGGCAGGAGGCATGGCTTTGGCCCAGGCACCCCGCGCGTCCGCCGAACCGCCTCGCACCTCGCCGCAAGCAAGCAGGTGGTCGCCCGAGCGTGCCAACCGCTGGTATCGCGCACAGGTCTGGCCGGTCGGCGCGAACTACATCACCTCCAACGCCATCAATCAGCTGGAGATGTTCCAGCGCGAAACCTTCGACCCCCGGCGCATCGATACCGAACTGGGCTGGGCGCGAGCCAACGGGTTCAACGCGATACGGGTCTTCCTGCACGACCAGCTCTGGGCGCAGGACTATCGCGGGTTTCAGGGCCGTCTCGCCCGGTTCGTCGACATCGCCGCCCGCCACGGCATCAAACCGCTGTTCGCCTTGTTCGATTCGTGCTGGGATCCGTTCCCCCAGGCTGGCCCACAGCGCGCGCCGCGACCGGGCATTCACAACTCGGGCTGGGTGCAGAGTCCGGGGGCGGCACGCCTGGACGATCCCGGCTACCTGCGCACCATGCGCGGCTATGTCACTGGCGTCCTCACGCAGTTCCGCAATGATGACCGCATCTTGGGCTGGGATCTGTGGAACGAGCCGGACAACCCCGCGGACGCCTACGCCTCGGTCGAGCGCAAGGACAAGGTGGACTTGGTCGCCCAGCTGCTGCCCCAAGTGTTCGAGTGGGCACGGCTGGTTGATCCCTGCCAGCCGTTGACCAGTGGCGTCTGGCACGGCGAGTGGGCCGATCCGCGACGTCGCAGCGTCATCAGTGGCATCCAGCTCGACAACTCCGACGTCATCACGTTCCACTCCTATGCTGAGCCGGCGGAGTTCGAGAGACGCATCGCCGAGCTCGTCCCGCTGGGCCGCCCGATCCTGTGCACCGAGTACATGGCCCGCCCGTTGGGCAGCACGGTGCAAGGCATCCTGCCGATCGCAAAGCGTGCAGGAGTCGGCGCGTTCAATTGGGGTCTGGTCGCCGGGAAGACACAAACTTTCTTTCCCTGGGATTCCTGGGATCACCCGAACCCGGACCCTGCGATGCCGCGGGAGTGGTTTCACGACCTGCTGGGTCCCGACGGACGGCCTTTCCGCGACACCGAGATTCAGACGATTCTGGAGTTGAGCGACCTGGCGATGCACATGCAGCAGCCGCCACCGCCGGCCGGCTGACGGCGATCGCTCAGCGGCACCGATTCTGGAAATCGGTCAACGGCTGGCGAAGGCCCTCGAGGTCGGCGTGAGTCTGCGGGTTGGCATCCATGTACTGCTTCAACTGCGCGCGCGCATCATCGCGGGGCTGCCCCTTCAGACCGGTGATGTACGCGTTGACGTCCGGGTGTGCGAACAAATACGCCGAGGTCGCCCCGGCAACGCCCGACGACACCTGGGCCAGATCGGCCGCCGAGCAATTCGGTTGCGACGAGGGCGTCGGTTCCGGATCGTCCATCGGCCAGTCCGCGGCGGCCGAACCCGCCGTCGCGAACAGCACTGCCACACTCACCGCGCCGGCCGCCATTGCGCCGGCAACGACTCGGACTGCCGGGCGAACAAAAGACACCATGGCAACGCTCCTTCATCGGCTTCCGCAACCGTGGCCGCTATCCGTACCGCAAACCATAAGGGGTTTTTTCGCCGCGCATGCGCTATTAGCCGGCAAAGAAATATGAAGCCATTCTTCAATCTCGGCCCGTCCGTTGCGCCGCGACGGCAGAATGCTTTACGGGTGGCAGGAAGGAGACCGCACATGAAACGGCGCCGCTGGTTTGCCGCAGTGCTGCTTCTCGCGGGCTTTGCAGCGACTCCCGGCATTCTCGTTGCAACGCATTCCGCTGGTCGGGCGGAGGCGACCGTATGCGTGAACGCGGGCCGGCGCGTCTCCGTCAGCGGGTGCACCGACATCGCTGACAACATCCAACGCTATGTCCCGCCGCCGGCCGTTTATGCGCCGCTGCCGGAGGACGACACCACAGCTCCTCCCCCGCCGTAACGGCAGCGGCGACGGGCGCTTCACTCACCGGCCGATCCCCGGCGGTCTCGTCGCTTCGGTATGGCAGGCTGTGGGTGCTCATTTCCCACCGTCCACCATGTTCACGGCCGCGATGACGCGCCCGCAACGGAGCCGAAGATGCCTGCAAAAGCGCCACCGCCCTCGCGTCATCTCGAGGTCGAGCGCAAGTTCGACGTAGTCGAATCCACCGTGTCACCCTCGTTCGAAGGGATCGCCGCGGTTGCCCACGTCGAGAAGTCGCCGACGCAAACCCTGGATGCGACGTACTTCGACACGCCCATATACGACTTGGCGCGCAACAAGATCACCCTGCGCCGCCGTACCGGTGGCTCCGACGCGGGATGGCACCTGAAGCTGCCGGCCGGTCCGGACGCCCGAACCGAGGTCCGCCTACCGCTGGACGCATCGGGCGGAAACGACTCCGTGCCCAACGAGTTGACGGATGTGGTGCTGGCGATTGTCCGCGACCGCCCGCTGCAGCCCGTCGCGCGCATCACCACCCAACGCGAGAGCCAGGTGCTGTACGACGCCGCGGGCACCGCGCTGGCCGAGTTCAGCAACGACCATGTCACCGCGTGGTCGACCCGGGGAGCCGAGGACACCGACTCGGCGGCGACCGAACAGGAATGGCGCGAGTGGGAATTGGAGCTCCTCGAAGCGAGCGGGCTCGCCAACGGAACAGCCGGCGTCGAGCTGCTGAACCGGTTGAGCAACCGGCTACTGGACGCCGGCGCCGCACCGGCGGGCCACGGCTCCAAGCTGGCGCGGGTGCTCGGTGCCACGCAGCCTAACGGCGCTCAGCCGCCCGAGGATCCGCTGCAGCGCGCCATCGCCGAGCAGGTTCGCGAGCTCGTGGTGTGGGATCGTGCGGTGCGCGCCGACGCCTACGACTCCATTCACCAGATGCGGGTGACCACCCGCAAGTTACGCAGCCTGCTGCGGGACTACCAGGAGTCGTTCGGATTGCCCGAGGAGGGTTGGGTCCTGGACGAGTTGCGTGAGCTGGCCGGAATTTTGGGTGTGGCCCGCGACGCCGAGGTGCTCGCCGAGCGATACGAGCGCGATTTGGACACGCTCGCACCGGAATTGGTGCGCGGACCGGTGCGCGAACGCCTGGTCGGGGGTGCCCAGCGACGCTATCAGATCGGCCTGCGCCGGTCATTGATCGCCATGCGATCGCAGCGATACTTCCGCCTGCTGGACTCCCTCGACCTGATTGCGGCCGAAACGCCCGGCGCCGCCACGGTCGAGGAACAGGCCCCGGTGACCATCGACGCCGCCTACAAGAAGGTCCGCAAGGCCCAGAAGGCCTCCGCCCAAGTCGACCGCGAGCACCCGGACGACCAACACCAGCGCGACGAGGCGATCCATCGGATCCGCAAGCGCGCCAAGCGACTTCGCTACACCGCGTCCGCCACGGGCGCGGCTGGGGTGTCCGAACAGGCCAAGGCGGTCCAGTCGCTGCTCGGCGATCATCAAGACAGCGTCGTCAGCCGCGAGCACCTGACTCTGGAGGCAGAAGCCGCGCACGCCGCCGGCGAGGACACCTTCACCTACGGGCTGCTGTATCAACGCGAGGCCGACCTGGCCGACGGGTGCCGCGACGAACTCGACGACGCCCTGCGCAAACTCGCCAAAGCTGTCCGCAAGGCCGGTCATTAGGAAGCTGAAGGCGGACGAGCTGGCCTGTAAGCCGGATTCTGTTCCCCGCCGCCGCGCATAAGCAACGGCGGCGCGGCGGCGACCATCCATCTGGACACACCGTCACCGGGTGCCTCGAGCGGCCTACCCGCAGGCTCGGGCGAGCAGCCCTCGAACGCCTGCGCGGCCGCACCAGGTGCGGCCTTCTTGGCCTTGCTTCGGGTGGGGTTTGCCTAGCCACCCCGGTCACCCGGGATGCTGGTGCGCTCTTACCGCACCGTTTCACCCTTACCACCGCGAGGGTGGCGGTCTGTTTTCTGTGGCACTTTCCCGCGAGTCACCTCGGATTGCCGTTAACAATCACCCTGCTCTGTGAAGTCCGGACTTTCCTCGAACCGCTTGCGACGGTCCGCGGCCGCCCGGCCAACTCGTCCGCGACGAACCACGGTACTACCTGCGGCATGCTGGGGCCAGCAACGCGCGACCGACGCTCGACCCCGCCCGGCCGGCGCTATCTATGGTGGACAGGCAGACCAACGCACGGGAGGCGGCGATGTCTAAGTGGAAAAAGCGCGTCGACACAGGCGATTGGGACACCATTGCCACCGCGGTCGACGAGTACGGCGGTGCGCTGCTGCCGCGGCTGGTCACGCCCGGCGAAGCGGCCCGGCTGCGCAAGCTCTACGCCGACGACGACCTGTTTCGGTCGACCATCGACATGGCGCCCAAACGCTATGGCGCCGGGCAATACCGCTATTTTCATGCGCCCTACCCCGAACCGATCGAACAGCTCAAGCAGGCGCTGTACCCCCGGCTGCTGCCGATAGCGCGCGATTGGTGGGGCAAGCTCGGCCGCGACGCACCCTGGCCGGACAACCTCAACGAATGGCTGGCCACCTGCCACGCCGCCGGCCAGGGCAGATCGACCGCTCTGATGCTGAAATACGGCGCAGGCGACTGGAATGCCTTGCATCGGGATCTGTACGGTGAGTTGGTTTTCCCGCTCCAGGTAGTCATCAACCTGAGCAACCCGGACACCGACTACACCGGCGGCGAATTCCTGCTCGTCGAACAACGACTGCGAGCCCAATCCCGCGGCATGGCAACACAACTGCCGCAGGGACACGGGTATGTCTTCACCACCCGGGAACGGCCGGTGCCCTCAGCCCGGGGTTGGTCTGCGGCGCCGGTGCGCCACGGCGTCTCGGTGGTTCGCTCCGGCGAGCGTTATGCGATGGGCCTGATCTTCCACGATGCGGCCTAAGCGGGGCTAGCCGGTTCGTCGCAGAACCATCAGGTTGTCGGCCATCGTTCCGAGTTCCCCTTTCGGCCCGACCATTTCGCGCTCAAGGGCCTCGGTCCGCACCCGCGTCCAACACGACGCGTCCAGCTGCAGCGACGCGAGGACCTCCCCGATACCGGCGAAGTGGCGATTGTGGTGCTCCGCCCACGGCGGAGGCGCTCCATGGTCGACGATCAACAGCACACCGCCGCGATTCACCCGCTCGGCCGCCCGTTGCAGCACCCCGTCGCGTTCCAGTCGCGCCGGCGAGTGCAGGTACTGTGCGGACACCAGGTCGAAGGTCCCTCCGGGGAAGCTTTCGTTGAGGTCGTGCCGCTGAAAGTCGATGTGCGCGAGCACGTTCCGCGCCGACGCAGCCTCGGTAGCGCGCTGCAGCGCGGTGGTCGAGATATCGACGGCCACCACCTCCCAGCCGCACTCGGCCAGCCACAAAGCGTCGGCCCCCTCCCCACAGCCCAGGTCGAGCGCCCGACCCGCCGGCAGGTCGGTGGCCACCTCGGCCAGGCGGGGATTGACCCGTCCGCTCCACACCCGCTCCGCCGAGCGGTAGCGCTCCTCCCAGAACCGCTGGGCATCATCAGGTTTGCACGAGTTCTCCACGCCGCGAGCTTGCCTACCCGGCGCAACTTTTGCCAAGCTGAATTGCCATGCAGGCAAAAAATACCCCCGACATCGATCTCCTGGTGCGCCGGCGACTGCGGGAACTGCGCGTTCAGCGGGGCCTGACGCTGCAAGAGGTAGGCGAGCGCGCCGGGATCGACGTCTCGACGCTAAGCCGCCTCGAATCCGGGAAACGCCGGCTGGCACTGGATCACCTGCCGCGGCTGGCCCGGGCCCTGTCCGTCAGCACCGACGAGCTGTTGCAAGCGCCGCCAACGCTTGACCCGAGGGTGCGCGGCACCGCGCACACCCACCACGGCGTCACCTATTGGCCGCTGACCCGCCAGGGCCCCGCCGGGGGCCTGCACGCGTTCAAGCTCCGGGTTAGCGCGCGGCGCCGCATCCCGCCCGCCGAGCTGCCGGTGCACGAGGGCCAGGACTGGATGTATGTGCTGTCCGGCCGGATGCGGCTCATCCTGGGCGACCACGACTTCACTATCGACCCTGGCCAAGCCGTCGAGTTCTCGACGTGGACGCCGCACTGGTTCGGCGTGGTGGACGGGCCGGTGGAGGCCATTGTCATCTTCGGACCGCACGGCGAGCGGCTCCACCTGCATAGTTGACCCGCATTAGCCCATTGCCCAATAAGCAGGTCGGTGCCAGGCTGGCCGCATGACAGAAGCCGAAAGTTTCGTCGACCAGACGGTCACGGGGCTCGCGGAGCCGCAACCGATGTACAAGGCGCTGCGCGAAACCAGCCCGGTGTTCCGGTCGCCGCAGGCGGTGGTGCTCAGCCGCCTGGCCGACATCGAAATGGCGCTCAAACACACCGAGCTGTTCTCGTCGAACATGGACGCGGTCGACCTGGGTAACGTGCGGCCGCTGATCCCGCTCCAAATCGATCCGCCCGAGCACGCGAAGTACCGGCGCATCCTCGACCCGCTGTTCACTCCGCGCGAGATGGCCCGACGCGAACCACGCGTCACCGAGCTGGTCAACGAGATGATCGACCGCTTCGCCGACCGGGGCGAGTGCGACTTCCACACCGAGTTCGCGGTGCCGCTGCCCTGCACCGTCTTTCTGCAGCTGCTCGGCCTGCCACTGGACGACCTCGACCAGTTCCTGGTGTGGAAGGACGGCGTCATCCGCCCCGAGGGCGACTCGGGTTTTAACCGCCGCCACGAAAGCTCGGCGGGCGTGGCCCAACAGATCTACGAATACTTCGACCGCGCCATCGACGACCACATCGCCAGCCCCCGCGACGATGTGTTGTCCGCGATGATCGCCGCGAACTTCAAAGATGAGACCGGCCAACCGTTGTCGCGAGACGAGCTGCTCGACATCTGCTTCCTGTTCCTCATCGCCGGACTGGACACGGTCACCGACTCGCTCGACTGTTTCTTCGTGTACCTGGCGCGTCACCCCGATCACCGTCATCAACTTGTCGAGCAGCCCGACGTCCTGCCCAGTGCGGTCGAGGAGTTGTTGCGTTGGGAAACACCGGTGCCCGGCGTCGCGCGCGTCGCCATCGAAGACGTCGAGGTCGGCGGGTGTCCGATCAGCAAGGGCGAACGGGTCAGTCCGTTACTGGGGGCGGCAAACACCGACCCGGCCGAGTTTCCCGACCCGGAGCTGGTGGACTTTACCCGCAACCCCAACCGGCACCGGGCTTTCGGCGGCGGTCCGCACCGTTGCCTCGGCTCGCACCTGGCCCGCATGGAGCTGCGGGTGGCGCTGCGCGAATTCCACAGGCGCATACCGGATTACGAGATCAAGCCCGGCACCGAGCTGGCCTACACCGCCGCGCTGCGCTCGGTGGAGTCGCTGCCGCTGGTCTTTCCGGTGTCATGACCCGCCGCGCCGGCGACGATGCAGAGCGAAGCGATGAGGAGGAGCGGCGCCAATGACCCGCATAGCCGTCGACACCGACCGATGCACCGGGCACGGGCGCTGCTACACCTTGGCGCCCGATGTCTTCGACGCCGACGAGGCCGGCCACTGCGTGGTGCTCGTCGACGAGGTGTCCGACGAGCTGGAATCACAGGCCGCCACGGCCGAACAGAACTGCCCGGAAGGCGCCATCACGCTGGCTCGTCGAAGGGTCGAGCCGACGCCAAACGTCGGCTCAAAATGGTGCTAAAACAACCCGTACCGGGGTAAACCCCGGGGTATGGCCATGAACGTCGCTCACAAGCTGATCAGCTCGCATCTGGATTCCGGGGAGATGTCCCCGGGAGAAGAGATCGCGATCCGCATCGACCAGACGCTGACCCAGGATGCAACCGGCACGCTGGTGATGCAGGAACTCGAGGCGCTCGGGCTCGATCGCGTCCGCACCGAGGTGAGCGTGCAGTATGTCGACCACAACCTGCTGCAGGGCGACGAGAAGAACGCCGAGGATCACGAGTACCTGCGCACCGCGGCGCAACGCTTCGGCCTGTGGTTCTCCAAACCGGGCAACGGAGTCTCGCACCCAACCCACATGCAGCGCTTCGGCATCCCCGGCAAGACGATGGTGGGCTCCGACTCCCACACTCCGGCGGCGGGATCGTTGGGCATGCTCGCGATCGGCGTCGGCGGTCTCGAGGTGGCGCTCGCGATAACCGGGCGGCCCCTGCACATCCGCATGCCCGAGGTATGGGGTGTGCGGCTCGACGGTGAGCTGCCCCAGTGGTGTTCGGCCAAAGACGTGATCCTGGAGATGCTGCGTCGCCACGACGTCAAGGGCGGGGTGAACCGGATCATCGAGTATCACGGTCCCGGCCTGGCGACGCTGACGGCGATGGACCGGCATGTCATCGCCAACATGGGAGCCGAACTCGGCGCCACCACGACCGTGTTTCCCAGCGACGAAGCCGTTCGCGAATTCCTGCGTGCCGAGGACCGCGAGGATGACTGGATAGAGTTGCTGGCCGACGAAGACGCGGGCTACGACGTCGAGGACACAATCGACTTGTCGCAGATCGAGCCGCTGATCGCCAAACCGTCGTCGCCGGGCAACGTGGTACCCGTTCGCGAGGTGACCGGCGAGGAGATCGCGCAGGCGGTGATCGGATCCAGCGCCAACCCCGGGCTGCGCGATTTCGCGATCGCCGCCGCGATGGTGGCGGGACGCCAGACGGCCCCGCAGGTCAGCTTCGACATCAACCCGACTTCGCGCGAGATCCTGGCCGACCTGACCAAGATGGGCGCGACGCTGGACCTGGTGGTCGCCGGCGCGCGCATCCACCAGGCAGGCTGCATGGGGTGCATCGGCATGGGCCAGGCTCCCGCGGTCGGCCGCAACTCGCTGCGCACGATGCCGCGCAACTTCCCCGGCCGGTCCGGCACCAAGGAGGACGCGGTCTGGCTGTGCTCGCCCGAGACCGCCGCGGCATCGGCGCTGACGGGAGTGATCACGGATCCGCGGGACTGGGCCAAACAGGAGCAGATGGAGTATCCGAAACTCGATCTGCCCGAACGTAACTCCGTCAACACCGCAATGCTGGTGCCTCCGCTCGACGCCGAGGAGGCGCACCGTGTCGAGCCCGTGAAGGGGCCTAACATCTCCAGCCTGCCCGAGTTGTCGCCGCTGCCGGACGAACTCGAGGCGCCGGTGCTGCTCAAGGTCGGCGACAACGTCTCCACCGACGAAATCTCGCCGGCCGGCGTGCAGGCTCTTCCGCTTCGGTCCAACATCCCGAAGCTCGCAATGTTCAGCTTCACTCGGGTCGACGACTCCTACCCCGAGCGGGCTCAAAAGGCCGGCGACAGTGGGCACGTCATTGTTGCCGGGGACAACTACGGCCAAGGGTCCTCGCGTGAGCACGCCGCGATCGCGCCGCGCTACCTCGGGTTGCGCGTCGTCATCGCCAAGTCCTTCGCACGCATCCATTGGCAAAACCTGGCCAACTATGGAATTTTGGCGCTCGAGTTCGAGAACCCCGACGACTACGACTCGATCGACCAAGACGACACCCTCCGCTTGCGAAATCTGAACGCGCTCGAGAAAGAGGATGTCCTGCAGGTCGACAATGTCGGCAAGGAATCGTCATTCGCGGTGCGGCATCGACTCTCGCCACGACAAGTCAAGGACGTGTTGGCCGGCGGCTTGATCCCGCGACTCAACCAAGAGCAGGAGTGACGTTTACAGATACGCTGTCTGGTTGACCAGCCGCACCGAAGACGCTCCGTCGGAATAGAACTCGGCGATGCTCAACGATGCCAGGTCGAGGTGCAGGCGGTACAGGATGCCGGGCCCGGCGTCCAGCGCCTCGCGCAGCAGCATCTTGATGGGTGTCACGTGTGACACCAACAGCACCGTCGTGCCCTGGTATGCGGCGACGATCCGGTCACGAACCTTCGACACGCGATCGGCCACCGAGTCGAAGCTCTCCCCGCCCGGCGGTGCGGTGCTGGTGTCGCGCAGCCAGCGACCGTGCAGCTCGGGGTCGCGCTCGGCGGCCTCGGCGAACGTCAGCCCCTCCCAGGAGCCGAAATCCGTCTCGATCAAGTCGTCATCGACGGTCACGTCCAGGCCCAGCCCCTTGGCCGCCGCCGCCGCGGTGTCATAAGCCCGTTGCAGCGGCGAGGCGAATACAGCCGAAATCCCGCCGCGCTGCGCCAGATAGCGCGCCGCGGCATCGGCCTGCCGCCGCCCCATCTCGGTGAGCGCCGGGTTGCCACGGCCCGAATAGCGGCGCTGCACCGACAACTCGGTCTGGCCGTGTCGCAGTAACAGCAGGCGGGTTGGAGTGCCGCGTGCGCCGGTCCAGCCGGGCGCCGATGGGGACGGGGCAGTCGCGGACTTGAGCGGTTCGGGTTTCTGCACCGGACCGGATTGCTTGGCCAACTCGGGCTTTTCCGTCGCACCATCGACCTCGGCCGCGGCGTCCATCGCCTCGTTGGCCAACCGATCGGCGTGCGTATTGCGCTCCCGCGGAATCCACGAGTAGCTGATCTTCGCGAACCGCCTGGCCCGGTTTCGGGCTTCGGCATGCAGCTCGATCAGGTCGGGATGCTTGACTTTCCACCGCCCGGACATCTGTTCCACCAGCAGCTTGGAATCCAGGTACACCGCGGCCTCGGTGGCACCCAGGTCCAGGGCGTCGTCCAAACCGGCTATCAGACCCCGGTATTCGGCAACGTTGTTGGTTGCCCGGCCGATCGCCTGCTTGGCCTCGGCCAGCACGGTCGTGCGGTCCTCCGTCCACACCACCGCGCCGTATCCGGCCGGCCCGGGATTGCCGCGTGATCCGCCGTCGGCCTCGATGACGACCTTCACTGATCAAAACCCTTGACCCGCAGCAGGATCGCGCCGCATTCGGGGCAGCGCACCACATCGTCTTCGGCGGCCGCCGATATGCGGGACAACTCGCCGCGGTCGATCTCGAGCCGGCAGGCCCCGCACCGGCGCCCCATCAGCTGCCCGGCGCCCGCGCCTCCCCCGGCGCGCTGGCGTTCGTACAGGGCGGACAGCGCCGGATCCAGCTCGGCGCTCACCGAGTCACGCCGCGAGGACTGAAGCTCGCGGGCCTCGCTGATCTCGGCGACCGCGGCGTCGAGTGCCTCGCGAGCGCCGGCCATCTCGGCCTCCAGTGACGTGAGCGTCTGCTGCTCATTGTCGAGCTGAGACTGCAGCTCCTCGCGACGTTCCATCACCTCCAGCAGCGAGTCCTCCAGGCTGGTTTGACGACGCTGCAGGGTCTCCAGCTCGTGCTGCACATCCGACAGTTGCTTGGCGTCGGTCGCTCCCGACTGCAGCAGCGAGCGGTCGCGGTCTTCCCGCTGGCGCACCGCATCGATCTCCGCCTCGAGCCGCGACACGTGTGCATCGATGTCTTCCAAGGCGATGCGGACCGTGGCCAGCCGGTCACCGGCTGCCTCGAATTCCAGCTGCAACCGCTCGCACGCCTCTTGTTCCGGCAGATGCGTGGCCCGGTGCGTGATCCGGGACAGCTCAGCATCCAGTTTAGACAATTCGAGTAGCGAACGTTGCTGTGCCACTTCGGCTTTCATGGCCCGTCACCCCCGGACTCGTTGCCAATCTGCTCGACATTCCAAGGGTCGGTGCGAATCGAGCTCACCCGCACCGGGAGCTCTGCACCGAAACGTGACCGCAGCAAGCCGGCGGCCTGTTCACACCAGGGGAATTCACTTGCCCAATGTGCCACATCGATCAGAGCCACATCGGAAGCGCGGCGATGTTCGTCGGCCGGATGGTGCCGCAGGTCGGCCGTGACATAGGCCTGCACGCCGGCACCGGCAGCGGCGGCCAGCAACGAATCCCCGGCGCCGCCGCAGACGGCGACCCGCGAAATCGGCGTGTCGGGGTCGCCCGCCGCCCGCACTCCCCAGGATGTCCGCGGCAACGCTGCGCTGACGCGGGAGACGAACTCGCGCAACGGTTGCGGGCGTGCCAGTGTCGCGATGCGGCCCAGCCCGGCGTCGCTGGGCGTGGGCACCAGCGCGAAGATGTCGAAGGCGGGCTCCTCGTAGGGGTGGGCGGCGCGCATCGCCGCCAGCACCGCGGCCCGGGAACGCGCGGGCGCGACGACCTCGAACCGGTCTTCGGCCACCCGCTCGACATTCCCGACGCTGCCCACCGCGGGCGAGGCGCCTTCGTGCGGCAGGAACTGCCCGATACCGCTGACGGTCCAGCTACAGTGCGAATAGTCGCCGATATGGCCGGCCCCGGCCGCAAACACCGCGGCCCGCACCGCTTCCGCGTTCACGCCGGGCACGTAGACGACCCACTTGTCGAGGTCGGGCGCTCCCGGTGCCGGTTCGAGCACGGCCTCGACGGTGAGGCCCAGGGCCGCTGCCAGCGCATCGGAGACGCCCGGGCAGGCCGAGTCGGCATTGGTGTGCGCGGTGAACAGGGAACGCCCGGTCTGGATCAACCCGTGCACCAGCGCACCCTTGGGGGTGCTGGCCGCCACGGTGTCCACCCCGCGCAACAGCAGTGGATGATGGGCCAGCAGCAGGCTCGCCCGGGGAACTTCGTCGACGACCGCCGGCGTCGCGTCGACCGCGACGGTCACCGAGTCCAGCTCGTCGTCGGGGTCACCACACACCAGGCCCACGGAATCCCAGGATTCGGCAAGCCGCGGCGGGTAGGCCTCGTCGAGCACCGCGATGACTTCGGCCAGCTGCACGCTCACCGCTGCCCCCCGATGCTTTCCGGCGTGACCGCCTCCGAAATCGCCTGTACCAATCGCGGCCACTCGCGGCGCACCGCGGCCCGCAGGTACCGCTCGTCCAAGCCGACGAACGTATCACAGCGGCGAATCGCAATTCCCCTGTCATGCAGACTTTTTCGTAGCCGGACCGCTTCCGGTGTGCGAAACAGCACGAACGGGGCCTGGCCGTCGATCACCTCGACTCCCACCGACGCCAGACCGGCCACCATCTCGGCGCGCAACCGGGTCAATCGTGTCGCCCCGGCCGCGGCGTCGACGACGGCCTGCCGACCGCAACACTGCGCGATGGCCGTCAGTTGCAGCGTCCCCACCGGCCAGTGCGCCCGCTGCGCGGTCAGCCGCGCCAGCACCTCTGGGGAAGCCAGCGCGTAGCCCACCCGCAACCCGGCCAGCGCCCACGTCTTGGTCAAACTGCGCAGCACCAGCACGTCGGGCAGCGCGTCGCCGGCCAGCGATTGTGGCTCACCGGGAATCGAGTCGGCGAAGGCCTCGTCGACCACCAGGATCCGTCCGGGCCGGCGCAACGCCAGCAGTTGTTCGCGGGTGTGCAGCACCGAGGTGGGATTCGTCGGATTACCCACCACGACAAGGTCGGCGTCGTCGGGGACGGCCGCACCGGCCAGGGCGAACGGCGGCTCCAGCACGACGTGGTGCACGGGCACTCCGGCCGCGGTCAGCGCGACGGCCGGCTCGGTGAACGCCGGCGCGATGATCGCCGCGCGCTGCGGACGCAAATTACCCAGCAGGGCGAACGCCTCGGCCGCCCCCGCCAGGGGCAGCACCTCGTCGCGGGTCCGGCCGTGCCGCTCGGCGGCCGCGTCCTGCGCCCGGTGGACGTCGTCAATGCTCGGGTAGCGCGCCAGGTCGGGCAGCCGCTCGGCCAGCCGTCGCAACAGCCACTCCGGTGGTCGGCCGTGCCGGACGTTGACGGCGAAATCCAGCATCCCGGGCGCGACGGCCTGATCACCGTGGTAGCGCGCCGCAGGCGGGCTCAGGTTCAGACTCGCCATCCGTGAAACACTAGTGCGCCGGCCGGGCCGCCCGGAGGAGCATCGGCAACACCGTCACACCCGGCGACACCCATCGAGGACAATGGTGAGGTGACAGGCACAAGGTCAGCCGATCGCCAGGTCCCCGGCGACGCCACCTCCCCCGGCGGGGTGCAGCTGGCGATCTTCGATCTCGACGGCACGCTGACCGACTCCGCGGAGGGGATCGTCGCCAGCTTCCTGCATGCGCTCGAGCGCATCGGCGCCCCGGTTCCGCCCGGCGACCTGGTCGCCCGGATCGTCGGCCCCCCGATGGACGACACGTTCCGGGCCATGGAGCTCGGCGACGATGCCGAGGAGGCGATCGCCGCCTTTCGCGCCGAGTACGGCGCCCGGGGCTGGGCGATGAACGCGCTCTTCGACGGGATCGAGGCACTGCTGGTGGATCTGCGCGCCGCCGGTATCCGGCTGGCGGTCGCCACCTCCAAGCTGGAACCCACGGCGCGGCGCATCCTCGCCCATTTCGGGCTCGACCAGCACTTCGAGGTCATCGCCGGCGCGAGTCCTGACGGTTCGCGCAAGACCAAGGTCGAGGTGCTGGCCCACGCCCTGTCGCAGCTTCAGCCGCTGCCCGAACGGGTGCTGATGGTCGGTGACCGCAGCCACGACGTGCACGGCGCGGCCGTCCACGGCATCGACACCGTGGTGGTCGGCTGGGGCTACGGCAAGGCCGACTTCCCCGACCGCGCAGCCAGGAGCAACACGACCGCTCCCGGCGTGACGCACGCCTCGACCATCGACGAACTGCGGAGGGCGCTGGGTGTCTGATCGCGAGACGCTGCACGTCACTTTCGTGTGCACCGGCAACATCTGCCGTTCGGTGATGGCGGAGAAGATGTTCGCCGACCAACTGCGCCGGCGGGGTCTGGCCGACGCGGTGCGGGTGAGCAGTGCCGGCACCGGTCACTGGCATGTGGGCGAGCGCGCCGACGAGCGGGCCGCCGGCGTGCTGCGCGCCCACGGCTACCCGACCGAGCACCGCGCCACACAGGTCGGCGCCGAGCACCTGGGGGCCGATCTGGTGGTGGCCCTGGACCGCAATCACGCCCGGATGCTGCGGCACCTGGGCGCCGACGAGGACCGTGTCCGGATGCTGCGGTCCTTCGATGCGCGCACCGGAGCCCACACGCCCGACGTGGACGATCCCTACTACGGCGACATCGCGGACTTCGAACGCGTTTACGCCGTCATCGAGGCCGCGCTGCCGGGCCTGCACGACTGGGTCGATGAACGGCTCGCGCAGAACGGATCCACTTGATGCGCCGCTTGCCGTTTCCGCTGCGTCCGGGCTGGATCGTGCTGGCCCTGGTGGTCGTCGCCTTCGCATATCTGTGCTTCACGGTGCTCGCGCCCTGGCAGCTCGGTAAGCACAGCAGGACGTCGCAGGAGAACCGCCAGATCGAATCTTCGCTGAATACCGCGCCGGTTCCGTTGAAAACGTTCCTGCCGCAGCAGAACTCAGCGGCTTTTGGCGCACAGTGGCGCCAGGTCACGGCCACCGGGCACTATCTGCCGGACGTGCAAGTGCTGGCCCGGTTGCGGGTGATCGATTCGAAGCCGGCGTTCGAGGTGCTGGCGCCGTTCGTCGTCGACGGCGGACCGACCGTCCTGGTCGACCGCGGCTACGTGCGGCCCCTGGAGGGGTCTCATGTCCCGCCGATCCCCCGCCCACCCGGGCAGACGGTGACCATCACGGCGCGGCTGCGCAACTCCGAGACCGCCGCGGTGAATAAGGATCCGTTCGTGGGAGACGGTGTGCAGCAGGTGTATTCGATCGACACCGAACAGGTCGCGGTGCTGACCAAGACCCCGCTGGCCGGGTCCTACCTGCAATTGATCGACGGTCAGCCCGGTGGGCTCGGCGTCGTCGGCGTGCCTGCGCTGGACGCCGGCCCGTTCCTGTCCTACGGCATCCAGTGGATCGCGTTCGGCATCCTCGCCCCCATCGGGTTGGGCTATTTCGCCTACTCGGAGATCCGCGCCCGCCGGCAGGAGAAGCAACACCGGCCGTCGCCCGCCGCCGAGGCGGCGCCCACACCCCAAGCGGCGGAAGCGGCGCGGTCTGTCGAGGCCAAACTCGCCGACCGCTACGGCCGCCGGCGGTAACCCGACAGGTACATCGACAGTCCGGCCAACATCGCGGCGCCCGCTTGCACCAGCGACGACAACGTCACCGCGCGCCGCAGGTCGGTCACCGTCGGCTCGCGGCCATCGCCGAGTGTGGGCCGGATCTGCAGCCCGCGGCGGTATTGCGTGGGACCGCCCAGGCGCACGCCCAGCGCCCCGGCGAAGGCCGCCTCGACGACGCCGGCGTTGGGGCTGGGATGACGGGCGGCATCACGGCGCCAGGCCCGCGCCGCACCCGACGGTGATCCGCCGACCACTGGCGCCAGCAGCACCGCCAGCGACGCGGTCACCCGCGCGGCGAGGAAGTTGGCGACGTCATCCAATCTCGCTGCGGCCCAGCCGAATCGGAGGTAGCGCGGCGAGCGATAACCGACCATCGAGTCCAGGGTGTTGATGCCGCGATACATCAAGACCGCGGGTACGCCGCCGGCCGCCGCGCACAGCAGCGGTGCCACCTGGGCGTCGGAGGTGTTCTCGGCGATCGATTCCAGCGCCGCTCGGATCAGGCCCGCGCGGTCCAGCGACGCCGGGTCGCGCCCACACAACGACGGCAGCAGCCCCCGGGCGGACTCGACGTCACCGCGTTCCAGCCGCTCCGACATGTCCAGGCCGGTGCAGGCCAACGAGGTTCCACCCAGCGAGACCCAGGTGGCCGCGGCGGTCGCCGCGATCGACCACACCCGGCCGCGCGGCGCCGCGGCCTGCTGCACCGCCAGTCCGAGCAGGCCCACCGTCCCGATCAGCGCTCCGACATGGACCGCGCCGGCGATCCGGCTGTCGCGGTAGGTCACGTTCTCCAGCGCTGCGGCGGTTCGGCCGAACAGCGCGACCGGATGACCCCGCCGCGGGTCGCTCAGCGCGCGGTCGGCCAGGTAGCCGATCACCACACCCGCGATCCGGGTCCGCCTCGCAACCACCCCGGCAGCGTCTCATACCGGGCATCGCGGCCCTGCCGGCGATCGCCACGAACACGACGAAGATGATGGGCGATATGACCTCACCAGATCATTGATCGTGCCGATCCGGCGATGGTCTACTCGAAGGCATGAGACCCAGCAGACAAGGTTCCCGGTGAAGCGGCCCGCGACCCGGGTCGCCGACCTGCTGAACCCTGCGGCGACGTTGTTGCCCGCCGCGAACGTCATCATGCAGTTGTCGTTGCCCGGCGTCGGCTATGGCGTGCTGGAAAGTCCGGTGGACAGTGGCAATGTCTACAAGCATCCGTTCAAGCGCGCCCGCACTACCGGCACGTATCTGGCGGCCGCGACCATCGGGACCGAGTACGACCGAGCGTTGATCTGCGCGGCCGTCGACGTCGCCCACCGGCAGGTCCGGTCGACGTCGTCGAGTCCGGTGTCCTACAACGCTTTTGACCCCAAGTTGCAGCTGTGGGTGGCGGCGTGCCTGTACCGGTACTTCGTCGACCAGCACGAGTCCCTGCACGGCCCCTTGGACGACGCGACGGCCGACGCCGTCTATGCCGACGCCAAGCGGCTGGGCACCACGCTGCAGGTGCCCGAGCGGATGTGGCCGCCCGACCGGAACGCGTTCGACGAGTACTGGAAACGCTCCCTCGACGAGCTGCGCATCGACCCCCCGGTACGCGAACACCTGCACGGCGTGGCGTCGTTGGCGTTCCTGCCATGGCCGTTGCGGGTGCTGGCGGGCCCGTTCAATCTGTTCGCGACGACGGGGTTCCTGGCTCCCGAATTCCGGGCGTTGATGCAGCTGGACTGGTCGCCCGGCCAGCAGCGCCGCTTCGGCTGGCTGCTGACCGCACTGCGGCTGGCCGATCGGCTGATCCCACACTGGGCCTGGATCTTTGGTTACCGGCTCTATTTGTGGGACATGCGATCTCGCGCGCGCCGGGGCCGGCGGATCGTCTAGATGGCACAGCGGTGGACGGCGGGTATCCGGCCGACGGCCCGATGGTCGGCAAACCGCGCAAAGCGGACTAGCGTGGCATGGCATGACCTTTCCAGCGCTCAACCACGTCGCGGTCACGGTGCGCGACATCGAGATCAGCGGCCCGTGGTATCGCGACCTGCTCGGCGCCGACCCGATCCTCGACGAGCACACTGACGCCGGATTTCACCATCAGGTGTGGATGCTCGACGGGGGCACGATATTCGGCATCCATCAGCACGATCGCCGCGCACCCGACGAAAAGTTCAGCGAACACCGCGTCGGGCTCGATCATGTCGGGTTCGGTTGCGCCAGCCGCGCCGAGCTACAGAACTGGGAGACCCGGCTGGGCGAACTGGGCGTCGAGCACGGCGGCATCGTGGATGCGCCGTACGGCTCGGGACTGAGTTTTCGCGACCCCGACGGTATTGCCTTGGAGTTCTTCGCCCCGCCGGGCTGATCGGCTCAGCGCACCGTCGCGAAGAACGCGCAGAGGTCCTCGACGAACAGCTCCGGTTGTTCGAACGCCGCGAAATGCCCGCCGCGCGGCATGTTTGTCCAGTGGGTGATGTTGTAGACCGGCTCGCACCAGCTACGCGGCGCCTTGAGCAGCTCCGCGGGGAAAGCCGCGACGCCCGTGGGCAATTCGACGCGATCGCCGCCACCCCACACCGCAAAGCTCTCCCAATACAGGCGGGCCGAGGACGCGGCGGTGTTGGTCACCCAGTACACCATCACGTTGTCGAGCAGCTCGTCACGGCTCACCGCGTTTTCGGGATGCCCGTCGCAATCGGCCCAGTCCCAGAACTTTTCGACGATCCAGGCGAGCTGCCCCGCGGGCGAATCGGCCAGCCCATAGCCCAGTGTTTGTGGCCGGGTGGACTGTTGCTTGGAATAACCCGTGCCCCACTTGCGGTGGTTGGCCAACCCGGCCAGCGCTCGCTGCTCTTCGTCGCTCGGGTTCGTCAGCGAGTCCTTGGTAGGCCGGCCGACCGGCATGTTCAGGTGGATGGCCACGCAGTGGCCGACGTTGCGGCCGATCTGTGTCGTGACGGCGGCACCCCAGTCGCCGCCCTGGGCGCCGTAGCGGTCGTACCCCAGGCGCAGCATGAGCGTTTCCCATGCCACGGCGATCTTTTCCACGCCCCAGCCGGTGTCGGTGGGTTTTCCGGAGAAACCGTATCCCGGAAGCGACGGGCAGACGACGTGGAAGGCGTCCTCGGCGCGTCCCGAGGCGGGGTTGGTCAACGGCTCGATCACCTTGTGGAACTCCACGATCGAACCCGGCCAGCCGTGCGTCATCAGCAGCGGGAAGGCATCGGCGTGCGGCGATCGCTGATGGATGAAATGGATGTCCAGACCGTCGATTTCGGTGGTGAACTGATCGAAGCGGTTGAGTGCGGCTTCCCGCGATCGCCAGTCGTAGTCGTTGGCCCAGTAGTCCGCCAGCTCGCGGGTGTAGGCGAACGGCACGCCCTGGCTCCAGTCGTGCACGCATTCTGCCTCCGGCCAACGCGTACGGGCCAGCCGCGATCGCAGATCGTCGAGAACGTCGTCAGAAACGTCGATGCGGAACGGTTTCACGCGTTCATAGTGCCCCCGGCCGCATGATCGGCGGCACGCACCCCGGCGCGTCGGGCCCTAGGCTTTCGTCGAGGCGGCGTCAGGGCCCTCAGATTGCTCGTAAGCCACGCAGGGTCCTGCTTATCAGTTCACGTCTTTCGTCGATCGGCATCGAGTCGCCGAGGGGGGCGTGCACCCGCAAATAACCCTGTGTCACGAGGTCGCCGACCAGGAACCGCGTCGCACCGAGCGGCAAGGACAGCCGAGCGGCGATCTCTGCGACCGAGGGGCTGTGCGCGCAGCACGTCAGGATCTGGCCCCGCACATCATTTCTCGGCCAGCGCGGTGGCTTCGATGTGGTGTTGAGCACTTCGACCGGAGCCTCGAGTGGCAGTTCCACACCAGAGTCGGTACGGCCTGCCGTCAGCGTGTATGGCCGGACCAGGCTCGGCTCGTTCGCGGTTTCCGGTTCTGTGCCCTCGTCCTCCGACTGCTGATGCGCGTCGGGGTGTTTCTCCCGGCCATGCGGCGAACCATGCGCCACGTGGCGGTTCTGCAAGAACCATAAGGTCTGGTCGGCGTGCACCGATGCGCGCAGCTCGCTGGAGACCACCTTGAGTACGGTGCGATCGGTATCGATGACGAAAGTGGTTCGTCTGACCGGCAGCAGCCGGGCCAGCAGGCCACGGCGCCGAGTGTGCCGGCCACGCCGGGCCTCGCCACGCGCGACGACGGATCTACGCAGCCTGGCGAGCCTGCCTCGGCGCACTCCGAACAGCTCGGACACCACGCCGTCCGCGTCGGAGAGCAGCGGATAATCGAACGAGCGCTGTTGGGCGAAGTGGGCCTGCTTGTCGACGGTGTCGGTGCTGATGCCCACCCGGTGGGCGCCCACCGTGACGAATTCATTGCTCAGGTCCCGGAAATGACAAGCCTGGGCTGTACAGATCGGTGAGGACGCTAATGGGAAGAAGAAGAGCACAACCGGCCCTTCGGCAAGGAGCGCGGACAGCGCCCGGGGCCGACCGGTGTGATCAAACAGAGTGAAGTCAGGCGCCTTCTCGCCCGCGATCATCGGCAAAGAGTAACGCCGGGAAGCTCTGCGCAATGCACACTCGGATAATTCGGTCAAGACCGACCAGCTCACGGACGGCGCCATTCACTGTCCTGCGCGCGCAACGGGGGGTTCGCCCGCCAAACCCGTTGGCTCGTCTGCGACGCTGAACTGGGTAAATAGTGGTGGACGCGGACGGTATCGAACCGACCAGCTGTCAACCGGAGGTTGCCGATTGTTACAAATTGTTTCGTCAGACGCGAATCGCCCGCGCTTCTGGGACGATTTCGAATTTATGAAGCTCGTTCTGACGATTTCCAGTGTTGCGGCCGTGATTGGCTTGGCCGTGCCCGCGCACGCCGATGACACCGACGACGCGTTCCTCGCGTCGCTGAATTCGGCCGGCTTCACCTATAACGATCCGGCGCAGGTTATCCAGGCCGCCCACTACGTGTGCTCGGCGGCCGGCGGCGGCACGGCGATGGCGGATATCGCGAAGGCGATGACATCCAAGGCGGCCGCACTGACCGAGGAGAAAGCAGAGAAATTCACCGCGATCGCGGCCAGCGCCTACTGTCCGGACGCGATCTCGTCGACCACCACGACGACGGCCGCCAGCTCGTAAGCGGCCGATTCGCCGCACGAGATGGGGGCCGGCGCCAGCGGCCTGACAGAGGTTCGAGATAGGTCGGATCCGAAAACGCGAAACCGATATCTACCTTGTGTTTTCGTTGGTGGGCGCGGACGGTATCGAACCGCCGACCGCTGGTGTGTAAAACCAGAGCTCTACCACTGAGCTACGCGCCCGTGCCCCGGGCAGGCTACCCCTCCGAAGGCCTAGTTCCCAAAACTTCGAGCCCCGCTCAGGCCCGGAGTGCCGCCAGGGCATCGGTCCAGATCCGCTGGTCGCGGGACTCGCCGGGCTGTTTCATCTCGGCGAAGCGAATGATCCCGGACCGATCGACGACGAACGTCCCGCGGTTCGAGTAGCCGGCGTCCTCGTCGAACACGCCGTAGCTCTGGCTGACCGCGCCATGAGGCCAGAAGTCCGACAACACCGGGAAGGTGAAGCCGCTGTCCAGCGACCACACCCGGTGCGTGGGCGGGGGTCCCACCGAGATCGCCAGCACCGCGCTGCCGTCATTTTCGAAATCGGGCAGGTGGTCACGCAACTGATCCAGCTCGCCCTGGCAGATCCCGGTGAAAGCCAACGGGAAGAACACCAGCAGAACGTTCTTGGCGTCCCGATAGGAGCTCAGCATGACGCGCTGTTGATTCTGGTCGCGCAAAGTGAAATCCGGGGCGGATGTGCCTACGGAAAGCATCAACGCTTCCCGGCACGGGATTTGGGCTGCACCAACCGGCTGGCGCTCCAGTCCCCCAGGCTGACCGACGAGGTCGGCATCAAACCTGCGGTGGGGGCGGCCTCCGCGATTTCGGCCGGCAATACATGGCCGGGCTTGCCGGTTTTGGGCGTCAGCACCCAGATCACGCCGTCTTCGGCCAGCGGGCCGATCGCGTCCATCAGGGTGTCCACCAGGTCGCCATCACCGTCTCGCCACCACAGCAGCACGACGTCGACTACCTCGTCGGTGTCTTCGTCGAGCAACTCACTGCCGCAGGCTTCCTCGACCGCGGCGCGGATCTCGTCATCGGTGTCTTCGTCCCAGCCCCACTCCTGGACAACTTGGTCCCGTTGGATGCCCAATTTGCGAGCGTAGCTCGGGGCGTCATCCGCCGCGACCACCGTGGAGCCTCCTTAACGTCCGCACGCTATGCGATTGGGGATTATCGTCGCACAGCCAGAACCTGGTCCATACTTCCGCATCACTACGTTGCCAGGCACAGTTTCACCGCGTTCTTTTTGGTGTCGTTGAGTTGATCGACCCGTTTGTTGAATTCGCCGGTGCCGGCGTGGGTGCCGATGGCGTTGGCCACCGCGCGGGCGGCGTCGATGTAGGCGTTGAAGGCGTCCTTGATCTGCTGTGACATCGCATCGCTGAAGCTGTTGCCGACCGTGGTGGCGCTGTCGTTGAGGGCGTCGATGGCCGGGCCTTCGGTCGGGCCGGTGCCGCGGCCGGCGTTGAACGCCTTCACGAAGTCGTTGGTCTTGTCGATCGCGTTCTTGCTGGTGGTGATCAGCGTGGCGCAGGCTGTGCGCACCGCCTTGGTGGTCAGGGATTGTTGCCGCTGGGACTCCCGGACGCTAGAGGTCACCGACGACGCCGACACCGACGCGGATACCGACTGCCGGTAGGCCGGTGCCACCTTGGTGTCAGGCGTTGCCGTGCCGTTGGTGACGGAGGTGCACCCGACGATGCCCATCAGCGCCACGGCGATACAACCCAGCGCCAAGGCCCCGCGCCGGGGCAAAGCCTTCACCTGCGTCTGAGGGACGGCACGCCACCGGATGAGCACAAGCCTGACGTTACCGGGTGGGTTGCGCACCTGCCCCATACACGCCGAGTTGGCGTTCGCCAGGCGAGCTCCGTCGGCTAGCCGAGTCGGCTATCCGCGCGAAACACCGGTGCGGCACGATGGTGGGAAGGGTGCGACCCACCCGTTACGGCACACATTCCGCCAACAACAGGAGTAGTGCGTTGACAACTGAGTTCGTGCGCCACGATCTGGCCACAAACCCCCACAGCGCAACCGAACCCGACCGCGTTCGGGTGATCCGCGAAGGGGTGGCCTCCTACCTACCCGACATCGATCCAGAAGAGACGTCGGAGTGGCTGGAGTCTTTCGATGAACTGCTGGAGCGCTCCGGTCCGTCGCGGGCGCGTTATCTGATGCTGCGATTGCTGGAACGGGCCGGCGAGCAGCGCGTCGCCCTCCCGTCGCTGACGTCAACCGATTACGTCAACAGCATTCCGACCGAACTCGAGCCGTGGTTCCCCGGCGACGAGGATGTAGAACGGCGCTATCGCGCGTGGATCCGGTGGAACGCGGCCATCATGGTGCACCGTGCCCAGCGCCCGGGAGTCGGTGTGGGCGGCCACATTTCGACCTACGCCTCGTCGGCGGCGTTGTACGAGGTCGGGTTCAACCACTTCTTCCGCGGCAAATCGCACGCCGGCGGCGGGGACCAGGTATTCATCCAGGGCCACGCGTCCCCGGGTATATATGCCCGCGCCTTCTTGGAAGGCCGCTTGACCGCCGACCGGATGGACGGCTTCCGGCAGGAGCACAGCCACGCCGCCGGCGGACTGCCCTCCTACCCGCACCCGCGGCTGATGCCCGACTTCTGGGAATTCCCCACGGTCTCGATGGGCCTGGGTCCGCTGAACGCCATCTACCAGGCGCGGTTCAACCACTACCTGCACGACCGCGGCATCAAGGACACCTCCGACCAGCACGTGTGGTGCTTCCTGGGCGACGGCGAGATGGACGAGCCGGAGAGCCGCGGACTGCTGCACGTCGGCGCACTCGAGGGATTGGACAACCTGACCTTCGTCATCAACTGCAACCTGCAGCGCCTCGACGGCCCGGTGCGCGGCAACGGCAAGATCATTCAAGAACTCGAGTCGTTCTTCCGCGGTGCCGGCTGGAACGTCATCAAAGTGGTGTGGGGCCGCGAGTGGGACGCCCTGCTGCATGCCGACCGCGACGGCGCGCTGGTGAACCTGATGAACAGCACCCCCGACGGGGATTACCAGACCTATAAGGCCAACGACGGCGCCTACGTGCGCGACCACTTCTTCGGCCGCGACCCGCGCACCAAGGCGCTCGTGGAGAACATGAGCGATTCCGAGATCTGGAACCTCAAGCGCGGCGGCCACGACTACCGCAAGGTCTACGCCGCCTACCGGGCCGCCGTCGACCACAAGGGCCAGCCGACGGTGATCCTGGCCAAGACCATCAAGGGCTACTCGCTGGGTGCGCATTTCCAGGGTCGCAACGCCACGCATCAAATGAAAAAGCTTGCGCTGCAAGACCTCAAGGACTTCCGCGACGCCATGCGGATACCGATCAGCGACGCCCAGCTCGAGGAGGATCCCTACCTGCCACCCTATTTCCACCCCGGCTCCGACGCCCCGGAAATCCGCTACATGATTGACCGCCGGCGCACCCTCGGCGGCTTCCTGCCCGAACGCCGGACCAAGACCAGGGCGTTGCGGCTGCCCAGCCGGGACATCTACGCCGCGCTGAAGAAAGGGTCGGGAACCCAGGAAGTCGCCACCACCATGGCGACGGTGCGCACCTTCAAGGAAGTGTTGCGGGACTCCGAAGTTGGCCCGCGGATAGTGCCGATCATTCCGGACGAGGCCCGCACGTTCGGCATGGACTCGTGGTTCCCGTCGCTGAAGATCTACAACCGCAACGGCCAGCTGTACACGGCCGTGGACGCCGAGCTGATGCTGGCCTACAAGGAAAGCGAAGGCGGCCACATCCTGCACGAGGGCATCAACGAAGCCGGGTCGGTGGGCTCGTTCATCGCGGCCGGCACCTCGTATGCGACGCACGACGAGCCGATGATCCCGATCTACATCTTCTATTCGATGTTCGGCTTCCAGCGCACCGGGGACGGCCTGTGGGCGGCCGCCGACCAGATGACGCGCGGCTTCTTGCTGGGAGCCACCGCGGGGCGCACCACGCTGACCGGCGAGGGCCTGCAGCACGCCGACGGCCACTCGCTGCTGCTGGCGAGCACCAACCCGGCGGCGGTCGCCTATGACCCGGCGTTCGCCTACGAGATCGCCTACATCGTGGAGAGCGGGCTGGCCCGGATGTTCGGGGAGAACCCCGAGAACGTGTTCTTCTACATCACCGTTTACAACGAGCCATACGTGCAGCCGCCCGAGCCGGAGAATTTCGACCCCGAGGGCGTGCTGCGCGGTCTCTACCGCTACCGCGCCGCCACCGAAGAGCGGACCAATAAGGCGCAGATCCTGGCGTCCGGGGTGGCAATGCCGTCGGCGCTGAACGCCGCGGAGATGCTGGCCGCGGAGTGGGACGTCGCCGCTGACGTGTGGTCGGTGACCAGCTGGGGCGAGTTGAACCGCGACGGTGTGGCCGTCGACAGGGCGAGACTGCGCCAT
Organism: Mycobacterium sp.; assembly: GCF_036273375.1. Taxonomy (GTDB): domain Bacteria; phylum Actinomycetota; class Actinomycetes; order Mycobacteriales; family Mycobacteriaceae; genus Mycobacterium. The sequence goes on from NZ_DASUHS010000172.1 coordinate 46,648, forward strand.
CCGGACCGGCCGGCCGGCGTCCCGTACGTCACCCAGGCTCTCTCGAACGCGAGCGGGCCGGTGGTCGCGGTCTCGGACTGGATGCGTGCCGTTCCCGAGCAGATCCGGCCCTGGGTGCCGGGCACCTACGTCACTCTGGGCACCGACGGGTTCGGCTTCTCCGACACCCGGCCGGCGGCGCGGCGGTACTTCAACACCGACGCCGAATCACAGGTGGTCGCGGTGCTGGAGGCGTTGGCGCGCGACGGTGAGATCGACCCGTCCGTGCCGATCGCCGCGGCACGCCAGTACAAGATCGACGACGTGCAGGCCGCCCCGGAGCAGACGTCTGACCCCGGCGTGGCCTGAGGCTCTCCGCTCGGCCTAATCCTGCGCGGTCGACCTGCACCGCTCGCCGAGCGAGAACTTAGCGTCACGCTCGGCGGCGAACGTGACGCTAGCTTCACGCTCGCGGCGCTGCGCGTGACGGCCTTGCGGCTGGTCCTTAAGAGCGCCGCACGCCGCCTTTGGGGGAAACTTCCAGAAAAGGCGCGTAGGTTTTAGGGGTGAATGACAATCCCTTCGCCGGTCCGTTCGCCAAGCAGCCGCGATCGCCACTGGAGATGCTGGACACGGTGCCGGAGTCCGTCCTACGCCGGTTGAAGCAGTACTCCGGCCGGCTGGCCACCGAGGCGGTCTCGGTCATGCATGATCGGTTGCCGTTCTTCGGCGACCTGGAGGCGTCGCAGCGGGCCAGCATGGCGCTGGTGGTGCAGACGGCCATCAACAACTTCGCCGAGTGGATGCAAGACCCGCACAGCAACGTCAGCCACACCGCGCAGGCCTTCGAGCTGGTGCCCCAGGACCTCGCCCGCCGCATCGCGTTGCGCCACAGCGTCGACATGGCGCGCGTGACCATGGACTTCTTCGAGGAAGTGGTCCCGCTGCTGGCTCGCTCCGACGACCAGCTGACCGCGCTGACCGTGGGAATCCTCAAGTACAGCCGCGACCTGGCGTTCACCGCCGCCACCGCCTACGCGAACGCCGCCGAGGCACGCGGGACCTGGGACAGCCGGATGGAAGCCAGCGTCGTCGACGCGGTGGTCCGCGGCGACACCGGCCCCGAACTGCTGTCCCGCGCCGCGGCGCTGAACTGGGACACCACCGCCCCGGCGACGGTCGTGGTCGGCACCCCGGCCCCCGGCCGCGACGGATCGACCGGCCCCGACGACAGCGAGCGCGCGAGTCAGCACGTCCGCGATATCGCCGCGCAGCACGGGCGCGCGGCCCTCACCGACGTGCACGGCACCTGGCTGGTCGCGATCGTCTCCGGCCAACTGTCGCCAACTGACAAATTCCTCGGCGATCTGCTGGTGGCGTTCGCCGACGGTCCCGTGGTCGTCGGGCCCACCGCGGCCATGCTGACGGCGGCCTACCACAGCGCCAGCGAGGCGATATCCGGCATGAACGCCGTGGGTGGGTGGCGTGGAGCGCCGCGTCCGGTGCCGGCCCGTGAGCTGCTGCCCGAACGGGCCCTGATGGGCGATGCGTCGGCGATCGTGGCGCTGCATACCGACGTGATGGGCCCGCTGGCCGACGCGGGTCCCACGCTGATCGAGACCCTTGATGCGTACTTAGATTGTGGCGGCGCAATTGAGGCATGCGCCAGAAAGTTGTTCGTTCATCCAAACACCGTGCGCTATCGACTCAAGCGGATCACCGACTTCACGGGCCGCGATCCCATGCAGCCGCGCGATGCATATGTGCTGCGAGTGGCGGCGACGGTCGGCCAGCTCAACTACCCAACCAATCCGTCAAGCGCCGCCAACAACGCCATGCCCGCGGTTCCGCTGCCGGTCAGAGGGGTTGCAGCGAGGCAATCCGGGTGACAGTGACCCAGGCAACACATCGCGGCACGATATCAAACCCGTAGCTTACGGAGCCGTTTTGTAGGGTGTTCACAAAAACCTAAGACGAGGTTCATAATCTGATACACCCGCCAAAACCGTTTCCACAGTGTTCTCTTAAACACGTGATTGCATTGCTTGCGCCCGGACAGGGTTCGCAGACCGAGGGGATGCTCTCGCCATGGCTGGAGCTCGCCGGCGCCGCTGACCAGTTGGCGCTGTGGTCCAAGGCCAGTGGCCTCGACCTCGTGCGCCTGGGCACCACCGCATCGACCGAAGAGATCACCGACACCGCGGTCACCCAGCCGCTGGTTGTCGCCGCCACGCTGCTGGCCCACCAGGAGCTGACCAAGCGCGGCCTGCTGTCCAACACGGAACTGGTCGTCGCCGGCCACTCCGTCGGAGAGATCGCCGCCTATGCGATCGCCGGCGTGATCGCCGCCGACGACGCCGTCGCACTGGCCGCCACTCGTGGCGCCGAGATGGCCAAGGCTTGCGCCGTCGAGCCGACCGGCATGTCGGCGGTGCTCGGTGGGGACGAGGGCGAAGTTCTGACCCGACTCGAACAGCTTGACCTGTTCCCCGCCAACCGCAACGCCGCCGGGCAGATCGTCGCCGCCGGCTCGCTGACCGCGCTGGAGAAGCTGGCGGAAGACCCGCCGGAGAAGGCTCGGGTGCGCGCCCTTGGTGTGGCCGGAGCGTTCCACACCAAGTACATGGCGTCGGCGCTTGACGGCTATGCCGCCGCGGCGGCCGCCGTTCAGACGTCCGAGCCCACCGCCAAGCTGTTGTCGAACCGCGACGGCAAGCCGGTCGCGTCGGCGGCCGCGGCGATGGAGGCGCTGGTCGCTCAGCTGACCCAGCCGGTGCGCTGGGACCTGTGCACCGCGACGCTGCGTGACCTGGAAGTCACTGCGGCCGTGGAGTTCCCGCCCGCGGGGACACTCACCGGTATCGCTAAACGAGAACTTCGGGGGATCACGGCTCGTGCCGTCAAGTCGCCCGCAGACCTGGACGCTTTGGCCGAGTTCTAAAGCCAGCTCGACCAGTTGCACAACCAGTACAACCGCATAGCACGTCAATTCGACTAACACACAACACATTACGAAGGGAAGCACGCTGTGGCCGTCAGCCAGCAAGAAATCATCGCCGGTATCGCCGAGATCATCGAAGAGGTAACCGGTATCGAGCCCTCCGAGGTCACCCCGGAGAAGTCGTTCGTCGACGACCTGGACATCGACTCGCTGTCGATGGTCGAGATCGCCGTTCAGACCGAGGACAAGTATGGCGTCAAGATCCCGGACGAGGACCTCGCTGGTCTGCGTACCGTCGGTGACGTCGTCTCCTACATCCAGAAGCTCGAGGAAGAAGACCCCGAAGCCGCCGCCGCGCTGCGCGCCAAGCTCGAGTCGGAGAACCCCGATGCCGTGGCCAGCGTCAAGGCAAGGCTGGAAGCAGACAGCAAGTGAGCAAGCCTTCCACTGCTAATGGCGGTTACCCCAACGTTGTGGTAACCGCTGTCGCGGCAACGACATCGATCGCGCCGGACGTCGAGGGCACGTGGAAGGGTTTGCTGTCCGGCGAAAGCGGCATCCACACCCTCGAAGACGAGTTCGTCACCAAGTGGGATCTGCCCGTCAAGATCGGTGGCCACCTCAAGGAGCCCATCGACGAGCACATGAGCAGGCTCGACCTGCGACGTATGTCGTATGTCCAGCGGCTGGCCAAATATCTGAGCGGTCAGCTGTGGGAGACCGCCGGCAGCCCGGAGGTCGACCCCGACCGGTTCTCGGTCGTGGTCGGCACCGGGCTGGGTGGCGCCGAGAGGATCGTGGAGACCTACGACCTGATGAACGAGGGCGGCCCCCGCAAGGTGTCGCCGCTCGCCGTTCAGATGATCATGCCCAACGGCGCCGCGGCGGTGGTGGGCCTGCAACTCGGCGCCCGCGCGGGGGTCATGACCCCGGTCTCGGCCTGCTCGTCGGGCTCGGAGGCGATCGCCCACGCGTGGCGTCAGATCGTCATGGGTGACGCCGACTTCGCCGTCTGCGGCGGTGTCGAGGGTCCCATCGAAGCACTGCCCATCGCGGCGTTCTCGATGATGCGGGCCATGTCGACGCGCAACGATGAGCCCGAGCGCGCATCACGGCCGTTCGACAAGGACCGTGACGGCTTCGTGTTCGGTGAAGCCGGTGCGCTGATGATCATCGAGACTGAAGAGCACGCCAAGGCCCGGGGCGCCAAGCCACTGGCCCGGCTGATGGGTGCCGGCATCACCTCGGACGCGTTCCACATGGTGGCGCCGGCGGCGGACGGCGTGCGCGCCGGTCGCGCTATGACCCGTTCGCTGGAGCTGGCGGGGTTGTCCCCCAAGGACGTCGACCACGTCAACGCCCACGGGACCGCAACTCCGATCGGCGACACCGCCGAGGCCAACGCCATTCGCGTCGCGGGTTGCCAGGAGGCGTCGGTGTACGCACCGAAGTCGGCTCTGGGGCACTCCATCGGTGCGGTCGGGGCGCTGGAATCTGTTCTCACGGTATTGAGCCTTCGGGACGGCGTGATACCGCCAACACTCAACTTCGAAACCCCCGATCCCGAGATCGATTTGGACGTTGTCGCGGGCGAACCCCGCTACGGCGAACTCCGTTATGCGATCAACAACTCGTTCGGGTTCGGTGGCCACAACGTGGCACTCGCCTTCGGGCGCTACTAAGCGCTGCCAAGCACGGAAGGAACGTTCGTAAGACCCATGACAGAGCTGGTTACCGGGAAAGCACTCCCGAATGTGGTCGTCACTGGCGTTGCCATGACGACCGCCCTGGCAACCGACGCCGAGGACACGTGGAAGTTGTTGCTCGACGGCCAAAGTGGTATCCGCACCCTCGACGATCCGTTCGTCACGGAATACGACCTGCCGGTCCGCATCGGCGGCCATCTGTTGGAGGATTTCGACAGCCAACTCACCCGCATCGAGCTGCGCCGGTCGGGATACCTGCAGCGGATGTCCACCGTCCTGGGCCGGCGGGTCTGGGAGAACGCCGGCTCGCCGGAGGTCGACACCGGCCGATTGATGGTGTCCATCGGCACCGGCCTGGGCTCGGCCGAAGAGCTCGTCTTCGGATACCAAGAGATGCACACGCGCGGGTACCGAGCGATGTCCCCGCTGACCGTGCAGAAGTACATGCCCAACGGCGCGGCCGCGGCCGTGGGCCTGGAACGGCACGCCAAGGCCGGGGTGATGACGCCGATATCGGCCTGTGCATCCGGGTCGGAGGGCGTTGCCCGTGCCTGGCAGCAGATCGTGCTCGGCGAGGCCGACATCGCGATCTGCGGCGGTGTGGAAACGAAGATCGAGGCGGTGCCCATCGCCGGGTTCGCCAACATGCGCATCGTGTTGTCCACCAACAACGACAACCCCGCCGGTGCGTGTCGCCCCTTCGACAAGGACCGCGACGGCTTCGTGTTCGGCGAGGGCGGCGCTCTGATGGTGATCGAGACCGAGGAGCACGCAAAGGCGCGTGGCGCGAACATCCTGGCCCGGATCATGGGGGCCAGCATCACCTCGGACGGCTTCCACATGGTGGCGCCGGACCCCAACGGTGAACGCGCCGGGCACGCGATGTCCCGGGCGATTCAGCTCGCGGACCTCAGCCCGAGCGACATCGGCCATGTCAACGCCCACGCCACCGGCACCCAGGTCGGTGACCTCGCCGAGGGCAAGGCGATCAACAATGCCCTGGGTGGCAACAAGCCCGCGGTGTACGCGCCCAAGTCCGCACTCGGCCACTCGGTGGGTGCGGTCGGTGCGGTGGAATCCATCCTGACCGTGCTTGCGCTGCGCGACCAGGTGGTTCCGCCGACGCTGAACC
>NZ_DASUHS010000173.1:0-31077 GCF_036273375.1 Mycobacterium sp.
CCTCCCCGTCGACGGCGGCCAGTTCGCCGGGATCGGGCAGTGCATCGACGTAGAACAGCGTCGCCACCATGTGCGCGGCCCCCAAAACTGCGGCTAGCGCCCGGTAAAGGTCTCGCGTAGTCGGCTGAACAGCCCGCCGCCGGCGTGCGTCGAACGGACCTCGGCCACATCGCGGCTGCGGCGGTTCTTCAACTCGCGCAACAGTTCGCCGTCGTGATGGTCCAGCCGGGTGGGGACGACCACCTCGACGTGGACGTGCAGATTGCCCCGAGCGGCCGACCGCAGGTGCGGCATGCCGTGGCCGCGCAGCGTGATGACCGAACCCGGTTGCGTGCCAGGCGGAATGGTGATCTCGCTCATGCCGTCGAGGATGGCGTCGACGGTGACCGTGACGCCGAGCGCCGCGTCGACCATCGGCACCGAAACGGTGCAGTGCAGGTCGTCACCATCGCGGACGAAGATGTCGTGGGCCTGCTCATGAACCTCGACGTACAAGTCCCCGGCCGGTCCGCCCCCGGGCCCGACCTCACCCTGGGCCGCAAGCCGGACGCGCATACCGTCGCCGACACCGGCGGGAATCTTGACGCTGATCTCCCGGCGCGCCCGCACCCGGCCATCGCCCATGCACTGGTGGCACGGGTCGGGGATGACGACGCCGACGCCACGGCACGTCGGACACGGTCGCGACGTCATCACCTGTCCCAACAGCGAGCGCTGCACCGTCTGCACCTCGCCGCGGCCACCGCAGGTGTCGCAGGGCACCGGCACCGAATCGCCGTTGGTGCCCTTGCCCTGGCATCGGTCACACAGCACCGCGGTGTCGACGGTGACCTGCTTGGTCACACCGGTGGCGCATTCTTCGAGATCGAGTCGCATCCGCAGCAGCGAGTCCGAGCCCGGCCGCACCCGCCCGATCGGGCCGCGGGAGGTAGCGCCGCCGCTGAAGCCGCCGCCGAAGAATGCCTCGAACACGTCGCCCAGGCCGCCACCGAATCCGCCGAAACCGCCCCCCGCCGCGGCCGCATTCGCCAGCGGGTCCCCGCCCAGGTCGACGATCCGCCGCTTCTCCGGATCGCTCAGCACCTCGTAGGCCGCACTGATCTCCTGGAATCTCGCCTGCGCGGCCGCGTCGGGGTTGACGTCGGGATGCAGTTCACGCGCCAGCTTGCGGTACGCGCGCTTGATCTCCGCGTCGCTGGCGTTTCTGCTCACGCCGAGCAGCCCGTAGTAATCGCGTGCCACGCTTGACTCTCCTATACCTGGTCTTTCCCGCGCCTACCCACCCTGCGGGTGCGCGTTCATCGAGCACCCAGGACATCGCCGATATAAAGGGCAACCGCAGCAACGCTGGCGATAGTTCCCGGATAGTCCATCCGGGTGGGCCCCAGGACACCCATTCCCCCGTACACGGTGTCGGAGGTGCCGTAGGCGGTGGTCACCACGGAGGTGCCCAATATTTGCTCGGCGGCCGTCTCATGGCCGATGCGCACCGTCACCTTACCGGCTTCCTGCTGGGCGGCCAGCAACCGCAGCACCACCACCTGCTCCTCCAGCGCTTCCAGGATGGAGCGCAACGAGCCACCGAAATCGGCCGCGTTACGGGTCAGGTTGGCGGTACCGCCCAGCAACAAGCGCTCTTCGGTGTGTTCGACGAGCGATTCCAGCAACACCGTCGCCGACCGGCCGACGGCGTCACCCAGACCGTCTGGGCTGCTCAGTTGTCCGGCGAGGTCGGCCACCGCGATCGAGGCGGCCGACAGTTTCTTGCCCACCAGCGCCTGACCGAGCATCTCCCGCAGCTGAGAAAGTTCGTGGTCGTCGATGACGTCACCGAGTTCGACGACCCGCTGGTCGACGCGGCCGGAGTCGGTGATGACGACCATCAACAGCCGCGCCGGGGTCAGGGCGATCACTTCGAGGTGACGCACGGTGGACGACGACAGCGTGGGGTACTGCACCACCGCCACCTGCCGGGTCAGTTGCGAGAGCAGCCGGACCGCCCGGCGCAGGACGTCATCGAGATCGACGCCGGACTCGAGGAAGCTCTGAATGGCGCGTCGTTCGGCCGAGGAGAGAGGCTTGACGTCGTCGAGCCGATCGACGAATTCGCGGTAGCCCTTTTCGGTGGGCACCCGGCCGGAACTGGTGTGCGGCTGGGTGATGTAGCCCTCGGCCTCGAGTACCGCCATGTCGTTGCGGACCGTGGCGGACGAGACGCCCAGGTTGTGGCGGTCCACCAACGCCTTGGAACCGATCGGCTCTTTGGTTGCGACGAAGTCGGCGACAATGGCGCGCAGCACCTCGAACCGACGGTCATCGGCACTTCCCACCGGCCGCCACCTCCTTCGATACCGCCTTGACCGGATTCATTTTACGGGTTCGGGCGATGCCGACCGTTATCAGCGGCGGTTCGGCGGAGCCGGTGGCCGCGGGATCACGGCCCGTCATCGCCGCGACGCCGGCGGCGGCTGTCGAAAACTTTCTTCGAACGCATCGGTGCTGACGAACATCAGTCCGGCTAGCCTTTCCAGAATGAACCGGTCGGGCCATAGCAATGAGTCGGGAGACGTCGGCCGATGATTTTCAAGGGCGTGCGGGACGGCAAGCCGTATCCCGAGCACAACCTGTCCTATCGGGATTGGTCCCAGATACCGCCGCAGCAGATTCGGCTCGACGAATTGGTCACCACCACAACGGTGCTCGCACTGGACCGCTTGCTCTCGGAGGACTCCACCTTCTACGGCGATCTCTTCCCCCACGCGGTGCGATGGAAGGGCATCACTTATCTCGAAGACGGCCTGCATCGTGCGGTGCGCGCCGCGCTGCGGAACCGCACCGTGCTGCACGCCCGGGTGTACAACATGGATATGCCGCTGGGCTCGCCCGCATAAGTGTCACGTTCGGGCCTCGCCGCGTGTCGACCTAGTAAGGACGTTGGTTTCGCACCACAACTTGCCAGGAGGATCGCCATGCCACGACTGCAAGGAATCTCCGACCGCGACGCCGGCCTCGGCGCCAAGATCGCCTTCTTTTTCACCAAGCGCAAGCTCGCGCACATGACCGGGCTGGAAACCGCGGGAATGCTGGAACCGCTGCGGATGTATGCGCACATCCCGCGATTGCTCAATGCCTACGGCAAGTTGGAGCAGGCCGAGTCGAAGTTGACCGTTCTCAGCCCCCGCCAGCGGGCACTGGCCGAGCTGAAGTCGGCGACGACGGTGCGCTGCGAATACTGCATCGATCTCGGCTCACAGATCGCCCGCCGCTGGGGCATCACCGATGAAGAGTTGCTGGCCCTGGCCGATTATCAGAACGCGCCGTGCTTTTCCGACGCCGACAAGCTGATCCTGCAGTACGCCACCGCGATCAGCCGCACCCCGGTTGACGTGAGCGATGAACTGTTCGATGGGCTGCGGGCGCATTTCGACACCGCCCAACTGGTCGGCCTGACCCACGTGATCACCCTGGGCAACCTTCGTGCCCGTTTCAACATCGCGCTCGATATCGGGTCGTCGGGCTTTTCGGCTAACCGGATCTGCGCCTTACCCGAGACCGATCGGCCGTGACGGCGGATGCGTCATTGGCGGCTCGCTTCGAGGCGGCCCGACCACAGCTGGGCGCCGTCGCCTACCGCATGCTGGGCTCGATCGACGACGCGCAGGATGCGGTGCAGGAGGCCTGGCTGCGGCTGAGCCACAGCGGCGAATCGGACGGCGGGGACGGCATCGCCAACCTGGACGCCTGGCTGACCACCGTGGTGGCGCGCATCTGCCTGAATATGTTGCGCGACCGCCGAACTCACGGCGGCGAGGAGCTGGCCGGTCACCTGCCGGATCCGATCGTGGAGGCGGTAGGTGAATTCGACCCCGAGCACCGCGCGATGCTGGCCGACGCGGTGGGGCTGGCGCTGTTCGTTGTGCTGGATACGCTGCCGCCGGCCGAGCGGCTGGCGTTCGTGCTGCACGACCTCTTCACCGTGCCGTTCGATCAGATCGCGGCCATCGTCGACCGAACACCGGAGGCGACCCGCAAGCTGGCCAGCCGGGCCCGACGACGGATCGAGCAGGCCGATCCGGCTCCCGACGGCACCTTGGTCGCGCAACGCGAGGTGGTCGACGCCTTCTTCGCGGCGGGGCGCAGTGGCGACTTCGACCGCCTGGTGACGGTGCTCCATCCCGACGTGGTGTTGCGTGGTGACTTCGGCGCCGCCACGGCCGTCTTCCGCGCCGAGGGCGCGTCCTCGGTGGCCCGGCTGGCCCGCGGTTACGCCGGGCCGGAACGTGAAGTGTGCGCGGCGACCGTGAACGGTGCCGCCGGCGCGGTGATTTTCATCGCCGGCCGTGCGGCATCCGTCATGGGTTTCGTGGTGCGCGACGGCCGAATCCGCGCGATCGACGTGCTGGCGGATCCGGCGCGCATCGCCAAGTTGGACCTGCGCGCCTTACGCGCCGATCACTGACCGGCGGCCTGCAGCAACTCCATCGCCGACGCCCGCGACAGCACCCAGCCGCCCTGGTTGACGAACGTGACGTTCTGCGAGACCGGCGACGTCAGCTTGGGGCCGGAGACTGCAACGTCGGCGGTCGCCGAACCGGCCGCGGCCGGTTGGATGTTCGTGACGCCGAACGACAGCGGCAGGTCGCCGTTCTTGGCCGCCTTCTGCAGCTTCTTGTCGGCGACGTGCGCTTCGATCCCGCTGATGCCGCCCTGCACCAGGTTGCTCTTGTTGGTGAAGGAGACGCTGGGGTCGGCCAGGCTGGTGAGCACGCCGGTCAGCTGATCGGGAGTGGGCACGTTGGCGCCGGCAACCGGCTGTGCCGGCGGCGGATCCTGCGGAAGCGGCGCACCGACGGTGGTGAGCCGCACTCCGGCGGCCAGCGCACTCGGCGTGGCGACCGAGGCCACGCCGGCCGCGGCGCCCCCGACGATGGCCAGCGCTGCCACCCCGGTGGCAATGGTCTTGACGGTTCCCATGGTTCCCCCTTAGACGAGCACGAATCTCGACGCACGATCAGCAATCCGCATCGCCCACTGGTGGCGGTGTGGATGGTGTCAGCGTGCCCTTTGCGTCTGTATTTCGCGTCTGGGCACCGATACGTTACGGCGATCCGATGTGTAAAAACCACGAGCGAACTGTGCGCCGACTGTGCGAGGACATGCGTTGATACCGACCGATCGGTGCGTACCCGGGGGTCAAACGCCAAACCCCATGCGCCGCCGTCCGGGGCGCATGGGGTTTGGTTGAAACGTCGGTGTTACTCGACTGTCTTAGTTGGTCGCCGTCGACGCCTGTATCAGAGCAAGCGCCGCGTCGTGTTGCAAGACCCAGTTTCCGTTCTGGTTGACGAACACCAGGTGCTTGTTGACCGGCCCGGCGAACTTCGGCCCCGTGATGCCCACGTCGGCCTGCGCCATGTTCGGACCCGCCGGCGCGATGTTGGTCACGTTGAACTGCTCGGGGAAGTTCCCGTTGCGGTACGCCTTTCGCAGGTCGTGGTCGGCCACCATACCCTCGTTTTGACTGACGCCGTTTTCAACGAAGTTGGTCTTGTCCCTGTAGTTAACGCCGGGGTCGGTTACTTGGGTGCAGAGTGTGGACAACTGCTCCGGGGTCGGCAGCCCCGGCGCTCCCGGTGGCGGGGGCGGCGGGTCCTGCGGCAGTGGCGCCCCGACCGCAGCCAGTTGCACCTGATCGAGGCCGATCGGTGCTGCAATGGAAGCCACGCCGGCGGCGGCGCCGCCAATGGCGGTCAAGGCCGCCACGCCCGTGGCAATGGACTTCACGGATTTCACAGGTCCCCCTTCGATACCCGTGGACCGTGGCGGATATCTTGCGGATGGCCGCACGTGGTCACACGTCTCCATGGATGAAGATGGTGTAAGTGTGCACCGTGACTCTGGAATTTGTGTCTCAGGTCGGTCACGTTACGACGACGCTACGGTCGCAACGTACGAAACACGCTAAATATTCTGTGCTGCAAGCATGTAGCAGCACAAGCCTCGTCCCGTCGTCATCAAAGGGGTTGACGCTCATCGTGTCTGCTTCCCACCGAATACTTGGGGCGGGTGACGGTGGATCCCAACACCCGGTCGGATAGCAGTCCAAGGCAGCTCAGGTTGGGAAAACCCGGCCCCTGGGTAAGTCCTGACAAGTTCGGCAGGAACAACTTGGGTGTCACGTCCGTGACGGCCAGGTCATAACCTATCGCCTCCTGCAGCCGCTCTGAGGTCAACGGCCCACCCAGACCGAGTTCTAGCAGATCAAGTGCGTCCTGACTGAATAACGTTGCGAACCAGAGTGAGTCAGCGCCGGAGCCGTCGATCACGAGATCAAACCCATGCACCGTCTCCAGGTTCTCGCTGCCGCGGTTGGTGGACAGCGTCAAGCGGATCTGCCCCTCCTTGCCTACCGCGTGCGCGACACGGCCACGCAGGTGGTGAATGCGATCGTCGGCCAGCAGCGCTTCCTGCACGTTGGACGAAAAAACCCCACGGTCGGTGCGGGCCAACGCATCGCGGCGTTCGGCAAGGGTGAGGGCCGGCCAGTTGGTGGGATCGGAGAACAGCGAGTTCTCGAAAAACCCCTCGCCGCGGGTGAACAACGTGGCCTGCGGAGAAATCACGGTGATGCTCGACACGCGGTGCCGGAACAGTTCATAGAGCATCGCCGCGGCCGTCTCGCCACCGCCGATCACCGCCACCCGCTCCGCATTGATCCGGTCGTGATTGGCGGCGCGGTCCCAGAATTGGGCAATCGACAGCATGCGCGGATTGCCGGGAAGCAAGGATCTTTCGGCCTGGCCGGGACCGGTGATCATCAACGCATCGGCGTGCACGGTGGTCTCGTGAGTGTGCAGCGCCCAGCGGTCCCCGGCGATCGCCAATCGTTCGACGTCACCGTGCACCACGTTCATTCCCACGTGATCGGCGACCCAGCTCAGGTACTGGCTCCACCGGCGATGCGTCGGCGCCGGTCTGCCGCGGTCGATCCACTCGGCGAATGACGCCGTCGCGATCAGATATGACTGCCAGCTGTAGCGGGTCATCCGCTCGTCGAGTTCGGCGTTGCGGCGTGGCACCAGCGCCGAGCGGTAGGGAAACCCGACGTCTTTTTCCGGGCTGGTGCCCAGCCGGTGCGCGCCGTCGGTCCAGCCGCCGCTGGCCTGCCAGTTCGCCGCGACGCCGATCCGTTCCACGGCGACCACATCGGGAACCTCGACGCCCATTTCGCGCAGCGCGAAGGCCTTGGCAGCCACAGCCACCGCCTTGGCGCCGGCACCCACGATCGCCAGTGTGCTCATCTCACCATCTCCCGCAGCGAATCAATCCAAAGTTCCTGTAGCGCACCAATATCCGTGTCATCGAGGATGTCGGGCAGGGCGCGCCACTGCGCGGCCAGAATCCGCTCCCCGTCATAGGTCAGCACCATCGCCGCGATGGTGACCTCGTGGCGCACCGCCAGCTCCGGCTCCGGCACCGGCGAGGTCCCGGCGAGTAACTCGCGCTCGAGCCGCAGCCCCGTTCCGCCGTCGGTGTGGGCGGCGCCGAGATAGTTCAGCAGCAGTTGCGGTGGTGAAAAAGCGGCGAGCCGCTCGGCGGTGTCGTCCCGCAAGTAGCGCAGCAACCCGTAGTCGAGTCCATCGCCGGGGATCGCCGACAGCTTCTCCCCCACCTTGTGCGGATCGGTCGAGTCCAGTCGTACCGGGTAGATGGAGCTGAGCAACCCGACCGTGTCGCTGGTGTCGAGGGTGTGCGCACCCGGCCAGTCCACCAAAGTATCGGCGCGACCGTGTGTTTCGAGTGCGAGCAGCGGGGGCGGGGTGGCTTGACCGCGCAGCTCGCGCCAGCGCGTCACCGTCGCCGCGGTGGCGGCGACCAGGAGCGTGGGCAACGACAGGCCCGATTCGAGCAGCCGGCGGGTGACCTCGGCGTCGGTGACGACGTTACGAACGATCAGATTGCGAGCCCGGTCGCGGCTTGGGTCGAGCCGGCGGGCACCGAGGTCGGGATCGTCGCCGTCCAGTTGGGACGCCCAAAATTGCACCGTGTCCAACCGGTGTGCCCGCGCGGTGAGCGCGTCTGCCCAACGTCGATAGCTGGTGTGTTCGCGAATGGGTGCCGGTGAGTGGCCGGTGGCCGAGGCCGTCAGGGCGGCACCGAGCTCGCCGAGGATGACTCGCCACGACGCCGGGTCCAGCGCGACGACGTGCGCGGCCAGCAGCAGAACGCTCTCCCCCACGGGGGGTCGTAACCACACCACGGACAGCAGCGTTCCGCGTTCGGGGTCCAGGCGGTCGACGGCCTGGGCGACATGGGCGGGCACCGCCGCGGCCAGATCGCCAACCACCTCAACCTCTTTGACGACGCTGGCGATGTCGGCGGCCGGCACCGGCGCCAGGGTCATGGTGGAGCGGATTACCCGGGTGCGCAGCACTTCGTGGCCGTCGATGATGCCGGCTAAAGCCGCATCCAACTGCTCGCGGCGCAGCGTCTCGGGCAATCGGATGGCTTCGGTCTGGGCGAGCCTGCGCGGGTCGCCGAATTCGTAGAGCCACCGGCCGTTGGGCAGCAACGGCATTGCCCCGGTGCCGGTGTCCACCTGCTGGGCAGCGGCCGCGGTCTCCGAATCGATCGCTTCGGCCAGTTCGCGAACATGGCTGCACTCGAGGATGAGCCTGGCGCGCAGCGCAATTCCGCGTGCTCGTGCCGCTTGTACCACCGACAGCGCCATGATGCTGTCCAGGCCCAGCTGCAGGAAGTCCGCGGTGACGTCGATGCGCGGTTGCCCGAGTAACTCGGCGAGCAGTTCGGCCAGCGCGGATTCCGTGGCGGTCTCGGGCGTCGCCGCGCCGACCTCGGACTCGGCGTAATCGAAAGCGGCCAACGCGGTTTCGTCCAGCTTTCCGTTGGCGGTCAACGGGATATCGTCGACCAGGACGATGCGCTGTGGAACCATGTAGCGCGGCAGCCGTGTGCTGAGCATGCTCCGCAGTTCGGCCGTTGCGGGCCGGTCGGTGGCCGTGTCGGCGGCCACGTACGCGGTGAGCCGCGAAACGCCCCGGCGCCGCTGTACCAACACTCCCGCGTGCCGCACGGCCGGGTGCGATTCGAGGGCGGCGGCAATTTCGCCGGGTTCGACGCGGTGGCCGCGGATCTTCACCTGCGCATCGGCGCGTCCCACGTATTGCAGTGAGCCGTCGGGCAACCGGCGCACCAGGTCGCCCGTGCGATACATCCGTTCGGCCGGCGCAAACGGGTCGGCAACAAAGCGGGCCGCGGTCTCCGGAGCGCGGCCCAGGTAACCACGGGCCAGCTGGGCACCGCCCAGATACAGTTCGCCCGTCGCTCCGCAGGGCACCGGGCGCAGCGCGGAATCCAGCACGTAGCCGCGGGTGTGCCGGGTCGGCCGCCCGATGGCTGGCTCGTCGTGCTCGGCCATGGCGGCGACCACCGCTTCGACTGTGGTCTCGGTGGGCCCGTAGCAGTTGTAGGCCGTCATCGACGTGGTGCTGCACGTGTTGCGGATCCGCGCCCAGGCCGAACTGCCGACCGCCTCGCCGCCCAGCGCCAGTACGGTCAGGGGCGCCTCGGTCAGCAAACCGAAGGCCTGCAGCTGGGCAAACATCGACGGGGTGGTGTCGATCATGTCGATATCGTGCGCGGCGATCAGCGCGACAAGCGCCTCGGCATCACTCTGGGTCTGCTCGTCGACGACATACACGCCGTGCCCGTCGAGCAAGCCAACCAACGGCTGCCACGCGGCATCGAAGGCGAACGACCACGCGTGGGCGATGCGCAGCGGCCGGCCCAGTTTGTCTGCCGCAGGCCGCAACACGCGGTCCAGATGATCGTCGGCGTAGGCGCCCACCGCACCGTGAGTTCCGATGACGCCCTTGGGTTCTCCGGTCGTGCCCGAGGTGAACACCACATACGCGGCCTGGGCGAGTGGAACGTCCACGGGGTTGAAGTCGTCGTCGTGCGGTTGGCTGACCTCCAGCAGCGTCTCGGTCAGCTGTTCGTCCAACACGATCAGCGCTCCCGATTGACGCAGGATGGAGTCCACCCGTTCGGGGGGCATTCCCGGCTCCATCGGCACGCACATGCCGCCGGCTTTGAGCACGGCGAGTATCGCGATGACGTACTGCGGGCCCCGGAAAAGTCTTATGCCCACCGGTGTTTCGGGCTTGACTCCTTTTTGGGCCAGTCGCGCCGCGAGCCGGGTGCTGTCCAGATCCAGCTCGCGATAGCTCAGCGTGCCACCCACCCAGCTGACCGCCGGGTGGTCCGGTGCCCTGGCCACGACGTCGGCAAATCGCGCGTGGATGCTCAACGGCGACATCGGCTTTGCCGTGCCGGCGGCCCGCAGCGGATTCGCCTCATCGTCCAACAGGACACTGACATCGCGCAGCGGACGCTCCCAGCCCTGCAGCAGCCTCTGGGCGGTGGTGAGCACCCGCTGCCCGAACGTGGCGGCGGGAACGGCACCCAGCGCTCCGTCGATTGCTTCGATCAGCACCACCAGCTCGCCGCCATCCATATGGGCTGCGACGGCGATGGGGAAATGCGACAGGGTTTGCAGGGCGGACGGTCGGAATGTCGCTCCGCCAGCGGTCAATTCGCCACCTGCGGTCAGTCCGTCCATCGGGAAGTTCTCGTAGACCAGTAGGGTGTCGAACATTTCCCCGACCCCGCCGAGGGCCCGAAGTTGGGCATGCCCCAGATAGCTGTGCTCACGCAGCAGCGCGGCGTCGCGCTGCACGGCGCGGCATTGCTCGCCGGCCGTCGCGGCAGGGTCGAGCCGCACGCGCAACGGCACGGTGTTGATGAACAGACCGACCATGGTCTCGACGCCGGTCAATTCGGGTGGGCGACCGGCAACCGTGACCCCGAAAACCACATCGTGCGTGTCGATCAGCCGCGACAGCACCAGCGCCCACGCCATCTGCATCAGGGTGTTGACGGTGATGCCGCGGGATCGGCTGTCGTCGATCAGCCGCGTGGTGGTGTTGGCCGGCAGTCGCAGCCGGGTGGTGCGCGGCAGCGCCGTCTGCCGACCCTCCGTCCTCTCGATGGATCCCAGCGATGCGGCGAGCAGGGTGGGGCCCGGCATACCCGCGAGGTGCTCGCGCCAGACCCGGTGGCTGGTTTCCGGGTCGCGGCTCGCCAGCCAGCCGATGTAATCGCGATAGGGCCGCGGGGCAACGGGTAGCGCCGACGGATCACCGCCGGCCTGATACAGGATCATCATCTCGTTGACGAACACCGGCAACGACCATCCGTCGATCACGATGTGATGGGCGGTGAGCACCAAACGCCATCGCGCGCCGGGCAATTCGATCAGCAGGAAGCGAATTACCGGCCCACGTTCCAGATCGAACGGTCGTCGGCGTTCGCCGGTTTCCAGCGCCGGCACGTCGTCGGGTGTGGCGGCGACCAGGCGCCAGGGCAGCTCGACGCGGGATGGCACGATCTGGACCGGTCGCGGGATTCCCCGGCTGAAGAAGCTCGCCCGCAGATTCGGGTGCCGCACCAACATCTGCTCCGCGCATTCACGTAACAGAGCGACATCGAGCCCGCCGGAGATGTCCGCCCCGATTCCGATGACGTACGGGTCGTCCGCCGGTTCGCCGTCGGCGAACTCGGCGAGTGTGGTCAGCGAATACAACCCCTCCTGCAGCGGGCTCAGCGCCATCACGTCGTCGATGTCGGGCGCAATATCGGTTTTGGCAGCCGTCATGTCGTGCCTTCGCGCGACGACGAGAAAAGTTGCGTCACGGCAGCCAAATCCGCTGGCGATAGTCCGGACGTACTCATCGGCTCGAAACGAGTGTCGGTCGCCTGCTCGTCCTGTTCGATGTCGACTCCTTCGTCGCCCAGGGCGTCCAGCGCGGCGGCCAACTGCTGCACCGTCGGGTTCTCGAAGATCATGCGCGGACTCACGGCCAGGCCGGCCGCCCGCGCCCGCGAGGCGAGCTGCACGGACAGGATGCTGTCGCCGCCGAGGGCGAAGAAGTCGTCGAAGCGCCCGATTTCGGGGGTCGACAGCAGTTCCGCGAATACCTTGGCCAGCGCCCGTTCGGTGTCCGTGCGCGCGGGTTCGGTCTGGCCGCCGGTGCCGACCGCCGGCCGCGGGAGTCCGGGCCGATTCAGTTTGCCCGATTCGGTTTTCGGGAGGGCGTCGAGCACGGTGAGCGACGACGGCAGCATGTAGCCCGGCAGGGTGGCGGCGATCGCGGCGCGAACGTCCCCTGCGAATGTCGCCTTGTCGGCGTCATCGGTGATCGATCGTTGCGGCACCACGTAGCCCGCCAGCGACGTGCCGCCGTGCACCTCCCACGTGCGGGCCGCCGCGGCGGCGACGCCGTCGGCTGCGTCTAGTGCCGCCTCGACCTCGGCCAGCTCGACGCGGAAACCGCGCACCTGCACCTGGTGGTCGGAACGTCCGACGAATTCCAGTTGGCCGTCCCCGGTCCACCGGGCCAGGTCGCCACTGCGGTACAACCGCGAACCCGGCTCGACCCCATAGGGATTGGCGATAAACCGCGTCGCGGTCAGGCCCGGGCGTTTCCAATACCCTCGAGCCAGCTGGTCACCGGCGTAGTACAGCTCGCCCACCACACCGACCGGCACGGGACGCAATCCATCGTCGAGCAAATAGGCCTCTGCACCCGGGACGGGCTTACCGACAAGCGGATTCGGCAGGCCCAGTCGTCCGCGGGACACCGCGCCCGAGGTCTCGGTGGAACCGATGTTGTTCAAGAGCTCGGTGCCGGCGACGTCCTCGTCGGCGCACACCGATACCAGCCGCTGCAGCAGCGCTGTGCTCACCGGTTCGCCCCCGCAGACCAGTCGTGACAGCGAGCGCACAGCGTCGGGCCGGCTGTCCACCAAGGCCGAGACCAGGCTGGGCACCGCCGTCACCTGGGCGACCGAATACCGGTTCATCAAGTCCCCGAGGGCCTCCGGATCGCGGTGCTCGGCATCGTCGGCCAGGATCATGGTCGCGCCGGCCGCCAGGCCGGCCAGCATCTCCATACCGCCTTCGAGGAAGGTGATCGAGGCCTGCGCCAGTCGGACGTCGTCGGTTCGCGGCGGGTAGTGCCGCAGCTGCCAGTCGAGCCGGGCTGCCATCGAGCGATGCGTTCCCACTGCACCTTTCGGCTTTCCGGTGGACCCGGAGGTGAACACCAGGTACATCGGGTCGTCGGGGTGCGGCAGCGGCAAGCCCCCTAACTCCGGACTCACGTCGTCGCTGCCGACCAGGGCGCGTATCTGAGGGTCGTCTAGCGAGATCAGCTCAACCCCGGGCACCCGCGGCATGGCGTCCATCGCTTCGACTGTCGCGACTACGACCGGCGGTTGCACGTCATCGAGCATGAATTGCTTTCGTGCCGGCGGATAACCGGGATCGATCGGAAAGTAACCGGCGCCGGCCTTCATGATGGCCACCAGCGCCACCACCAACTCGATGCTCCGCCGGGTCGACAACCCGACCAGCGACCCCGGGCCCACTCCATTCTTCACGAGCAGCGCGGCCAGGTTGTCCGAACGGCGGTGCAGCGCGGGGTAATCGATGCTTTCCGCGCCGCAGCGCACCGCGATGCGGTCGGTGCCCCACGTTCGGCTGGGTTCCAGCAATCCCGGGATGGTGCGCGGCCGGTCCTGTGGCGGCTGCTCGCCGCGGCTCCAGTCCCGCAGAATGCGGTGCTGTTCGGAGGCATCGATCAGCTGGACGTCTCGCAAAGTCTGATCAAGGTCATCGGCAAACTCGGTGAGTGCCCGAGTCAGCCATCGAGCCAACCGCTCGATGGTGGTCCTGGCGTAGAGTTCGGTCCGGTAGATGACATTGCAGTTGTAGCCGATGTCGCCGGAGCCGTCGGTACCGAAGAAGTTGACGCTCAGATCGGCGTGCGCCATGTCGAAGATCGGGTCCAGCGAGGTGCACACGGTGTCCTGCTCGCCGCTGCCCGCGGCCGCGGTCTCGATGACCCGCGTGGCGGACAGGTGATCCCGGACGTGCACCACGACCTGGAACAGCGGGTTGCGTGACAGCGAGCGCACCGGGCTGACGCTGTCGACCACGCGGTCGAACGGCAGGTCCTGGTGGGCATAGGCGGCCAGTGCGGTCTCGCGGGCCCGCCTGAGCAGTTCACGCAACGTCGGGTTGCCGTCCATGTCGTTGCGCAGCACCAGGATGTTGACGAAAAATCCAATCAGCTGGTCCAATTCGGCTTCGGTGCGGCCGGCGACCGGGGTGCCCAGCGGAATATCGGTTCCGCCACCGGCTTTGTGCAAGACCACGGCGACGGCCGTTTGCAGCAGCATGAATTCGGTGATGCCCAGCTCGCGGCAGAGCTCACCGACCTTGGTGCGGGTGGCCGAGTCGATGTGGAAGGCGACGGACTCCCCCTCGCCGCTGGGCACCGGCTGGCGCGCAAAGTCGGGACGCAGCCCGGTGTCCTCCGGCATCCCGGCCAGTTGCCGAGTCCAGTACTGCCGCTGATCGCCGGCGATCGCGGATTCCTGGTCGCTGGCGTCCCCCAAGAACGTGCGCTGCCATGCCGCGTAGTCGGCGTACTGCACACGAAGCGGCGCCCAGGACGGCGCTTCTCCGCCGCGCCGGGCCCGGTAGGCCGTCACTACGTCGGAGAACAGCACACCCGCCGACCAATGGTCGGAGGCGATATGGTGCACGACCAGCGACAGCACGTGCTCGCCCGCGTTCTCGGTGCGCAGCACCGCGACCCGGATCGGCAATTCGGCGTCCAGCTCGAAGCGGTGGCACCTCTCGACGTCGAGCTGCTGTTGCAACCAGGCGTCGTCGGGTCCCTCCTCACGGCGCACCGGAACCTCGGTGCCGGCGGGGCCCACGACCTGATACGGCACGCCGTCCAGCTCGACATAGCTGGTGCGCAGGATTTCGTGCCTGGCGACTACATCGTTGACGGCGACGATCAGCGCATCGATGTCCCACGGCCCGGTCAGTTTCGCCGCAAAGGGGATGTTGTTGACCCGGCTGGGCCCGTCGACGCGGTAGGCGAACCAGCTGCGCAGCTGCGACGCCGAGAGCGGCATGGGCTCGTCGTGCGCGGTGGTGATCAGCCTGGGCCGCGACTGTGTCAGTTCACCCGAACTCAGCTGGTCGATCCGCTTCGCCAGCGCCCCGACAGTGGCGAGTTCGAACACGTCGCGGATGCCGATTTCCACGCCGCACTCCGCGCGGATGGCGGTGACCAGTTTGGTGGCGACCAGCGAGTGGCCGCCCAGATCGAAGAACGAGTCGTCGACGCCGACCCGATCATGGCCGAGCAGCCCGGAAAACAGTTGCGCGATGCGCTGTTCGGTGGGAGTCGTGGGGTCGCGGTATTCGGTGGCCGCTGCGATCTGTGGTTGTGGCAGCGCGGTGCGGTCGATCTTCTGGTGCGCGGTGATCGGGATTTCGTCGAGCACCACATAGGCGGCCGGGGTCATGTAGTCCGGCAGTGCGGCGGCCACCCGGGCCCGGATACGCTCGACGTCAACCGTTTCCGTGCCTGCGCCCTGGGCCGGCGTCACGTACCCCACCAGGCTCTTGCCCAACTTGGGCAGGTCCATGGCCAGCACGACCGCTTGCCCGACGCTGGGGTCGACCGAGATCGCGGCCGCGATCTCACCCAACTCGATGCGGAAACCGCGGATCTTCACCTGCTCGTCGGCGCGGCCGACGAACTCGATGTCACCGTTGGCGTTGCGGCGGGCCAGGTCACCGGAGCGGTACATCCGCCCGCCGGGCGTGAACGGGTCGGCGACGAATCGCTCGGATGTCATCTGCGGCCTGCGGTGATATCCGTGCGCGACATGTGTTCCGGCGATGTAGATTTCACCGATCACGCCGACGGGGACCGGCTGCAGCGCGTTGTCGAGCAGATACACCTGCGTGTTGATCTTGGGTCGGCCGATCGGCACCACCCGGGTGCCCTGGGCACCCTCCACGTGGTAGCTGGTGCAGTTCACCACCGTCTCAGTCGGCCCGTAGAAGTTGTACAGCGACGCGTCGAAGGTGGCGTGGAACTTGTCGGCGATCTCGCCGGGCAGGGGCTCCCCGCCGATGGGCACGCGTCGCAGGGTCCGCCACTGGCTGACTCCGGGCAATGAGAGAAACAGCCCCAACAGCGACGGAACGAAGTGCATCGACGTAATGCCCTCACGCGCCAGCAGGTCGGTGAGGTAGCCGATGTCGCGCAGTCCATCGGGCCGCGGAATCACCAAGCGGGCACCCATGATCAACGTGCCGAAGATTTCGCCCATCGACACGTCGAAGCTGGGCGAGGCGACCTGCAGCAGACGATCGGTGTCGTCGACCCGGTATTCGTCGCCGAACCAGACGAAATACTCGGCGATCGGTGCGTGCGGCACCGGAACACCCTTGGGCAGCCCGGTGGAACCCGAGGTGTAGATCAGGTAGGCGGTGTTTTGTGGGCTCAGCGGTCGGATCAGCTCTGCCGGCGCGGTGGCCGGATAGTGTGCCGCGTCGGCAACCGGTTCGCGCAAAACCAGTTTGGCGTCCGCGTCCTCGAGAATGAAGGTCAGCCGGTCCCCGGGGTAGGTGGGATCCACCGGCAGATAGACTCCGCCCGCTTTGAGCACCCCGAGTGCGGTGATGACCAATTCGGGAGACTTGTCCAGCAGCACCGCGACGCGATCCTCGGTACCGATGCCTTGCTCGATGAGCCAGTGCGCCAACCGATTCGACTCTTCGTCGATTTCCCGGTAAGTATAGGCGCGACCCTCATAGACGACGGCGACGGCATCGGGCGTCAGACTCGCCCTGCGGCTGACCAACTCGGGCAAAGTGCTGGCCGGGATGCCGAAATCCTCGCCGGTCGACACCTCCCGCAGCCACTCGGTGTCTTCGTCGCTCATCAACGCGCACGCCGACAGCGTCACGTCGGGCTCGGAGAGCAGGCCGTCCAGCAAGGCGCCGTAGTGGCGCAGCAATTGCTCGACCAACTGCTGATCCATGACCTCTACCAGGTACTCGGCCTCGACCATGCCGCCGGAGCCATCGGGTCTCCGGTTCAGCTCGACCATCAAACTCAGGGGCAATTGGTTGAAATGCCCGCGCAGTTCGCCGCGTTCGCAGCCCACGCCCGGCGCGCGGAAGCCGGCGCCGTCGGGCCCCCGTTGCCCGAAGCTCACCCGGGTCATCCGGTCGGCGCCATGTCGACGATCGGGATTCGACTCGCGCACCAGCCAGTCCAGGTCGGCGCGGGAATGCGCGAAGGCGCCTACCGCGTCGTCGCGAGTTTGGGCCAGCAGCTCGCGGAACGTCTGGTGCGCCTGCGGCCGCAGCCGAATCACCACGGTGTTGCCGTAATACCCGATCACATCCTCGGTGTCCACGCCGCGGTTGAGCACCGGGGCCGCCACCAGGAAGTCGGTTGACTGGGTGTAGCGGTGCACGAGTGCGGCGAACGCCGCCATCAACACCATGTACGGAGTGGCGCCCGTCTCGCGGGCCAGCGCGGCCGCCCGATCGACGGTGTCCGCCGACAAATGCGCGAACGCGCGTTGCGCGCGCCAGGTGGTGGGTACCACAGAGCCGTTGGCCCCGGGAAGCTCGAGGGGCTCCGGTAGGTCGGCCATCAACGGCCGCCAGTAGTCCAGGTCCGCCTGGCGAATGGCGGTCGAATCCGCCGAATGATCCGTTAGCACCGGGCCGTCGGCGAAGGCGTCCGGGTCGGTGTATGCGCGGGTCAGGTCGGCGAAGAACGGTGCCCACGAGCCGTCGTCCCAGGCGATGTGGTGCGCGGTGATCAGCAGCATCAGTTCGTCGTCAGCCAAGCGCGCCACCGTGACTCGCAGCGGTAAATCCTCGCTCAGGTCGAACGGCCGGCGAAAGTCCCGCTGCGCCAACACATCCAGCCGTAATCGGCGTGCCTGATCGGTCAACCCGGTCAGGTCGTGCTCGGCCCATTCGGGCCGCAGGTCGTCTTGGATCACCGGATGCGGGTCGCCGTCCCCGTCGGTGGCATACGTCATGTGCAGTACCGGGTGCCGCGCGGCGACGGCGTCGACCGCATGGTGCAACCGTGCGGTGTCGACCGTGCCGGAGAGGCGGTAGGAGACGCAGATGTTGAGCAGCGGGCTGTCGGGATCGACGGACTGCACGAACCACATCCGGTGCTGCCCGACCGACATGCGCGGCTCGTCGTGGGCCGCCACGGGCGCTGGGGCCGTCGTCCTGGCCAGGCCACGCTCAGCGAGCTTGCGGCGCAGTAATTCCAGGCGCTCGTCATCGAGACGGGTGCTGACGCCGGTGGTGTCTGTCACGCTAGGAGTCCAACCTTTCTAGCATCGCGAGCGTTAAGTGGTGCGCACCATTGGCGGCGCCGGCGCGCTCGAATGTCGGCGCCCCCGCGGGTCCGCCGGTCGAGCCGGGGCGCAACGCCTCGATCAGCTCGGTCACGGTGATGCCGCCGAGCATGCGGGACACCGGAACCGAATTGCCTACCGTGCGGCGCAGCCGCTTACGCAAATCGAGTGCGAGCAACGAGTCCACACCCAGGTCGATGAGCGACGTGCCCGGGTCAATCGAGAGCGAGTCACCCAGGTGCAACGTGGCGGCCAATTCGGCCCGCACTATCTCGGCGAGTGGCGTCTCAACCGAGACTTCGCGGCCGTTGTCCTCGCCGGTGCGTGAGTCGGTGAACGGCACTGACATTCCCTGGCTTTCAAAGAACACCTGGAGCCGCTCGAAGTTCGCGTCGAAAATCAGTGGATCGCCCTCGTAGCGATACAGACTGGCTTCGATCGCCTGCTCCGGCTCCATTGCCACCAAACCGGAGCGCTCGGTGCGGGTGATCTCATTACCCACCACTACCCCAGCTCCTTGCCACAGGCCCCATCGGATCGCCGTGCAGTCGCGGCCCGTGGCACGCAACTGGGCGGCCAATACGTCGAGCATCCGGTTGGATGCCGCGTATGCGGCGTGGGTGTAGCCACCCCAGACTCCGAACACCGACGAGCAGGCCAGTATCCGGCAGTCCGGCCGTAGCGGCCACACATCGGTCAACACCGCCAATCCGTTGACCTTGGCCGCGCAGACCGCCGCCACGTCCGAACCGGTGAGATCCGAACGCGAGCGCGGTTGCGCGATGCCCGCGGTGTGAATCAGCAATGACGCGCCCGGCCCCGCGTAGTTCGCGGCAACGGCGGCCAGTGCGGCACGATCGGTGATATCGCACTGCGGGGCACGTACTTGGGCCTGATTCCGGTCAGCGAGCTCACGCAGTGCGGCGGGGTCAACGCCGTTGCGGCTCAACAGAGTAACGGTCCGGGCACCGTGTTTCAGGCAATACCGTGCGTACTGCAGTCCGATGGCTCCGGTGCCACCGGTGATCACCACGTTGTCCAGCGCGGCGGCATCGAGTGGTCGCCGGGTCGCCGATTCGCGGCACGCGCGGAACGTCCGGACGTGGCGTCGTGGCGATTCGGCGCCGCGCAATGCGACCTCGGCCGCCTCGCCGAGCAGCACCTCGACGGCGGCCTGTGCAGTGGCGGGATCGACATCTCGGTGCGCGAGGTCGAGATGCCCGAAGGCCTGGTCCGGGAATTCGAAGCCGACGCTGCGATGCATGCCGGCCAGCGCCGCCTGCGTCGGAGAGACCTTGCGGTCATCCCGAGCGATCTGTTCGGCACCGACGGTGAGCAACCAGACGGCCCGGCATCGAGGGCCGATGAGCGCGGGGTAATCGGGGAGGCCCGCATCGGGCCGCCCGGCGATCTGCTCGATTGCGGCGGGGGCGTCGAGCTCGTCGAGGTCCGGGGCGGCCACCACGAGGATTTCCGCTTCATTCGGTGACACCGCTCGGCAGCCGCCATGTGCCGCAACGGCATCGGCGAGTCGCTGCGTCAGTTCACCCGCACCGAAGAAGCCGATGTCAAGGGTGGTCGCGCTCGGTGTGATCGGCGCCGCCGTCGGCTGCCAGTCCTCGACGACCACGGTGAGCGCCGGCGTCGCCGCCGCTTCGGTCACTCGTTCCGGTGCCGCCCACAGGTGCACCGCCCGCATTGGCGCGTTCGGGAATCCCCGCAGCACAGGCCGGTCGGCAGTCGGGACCGCCTCGGCCCACTTGCGGCCGGGGTCGGCGGTCGCGATGGCGGCGATGCTCGCCGACAGTGAATCGGTGATGGATTGGTCGCGATGCCCCGAGCCGACGATGACGGTCGCCTCGTCGTCGACGATGCCGCCCAGCGGGTACAGCAATGACGGGTGCGCCGAGAGCTCCACGAAAGTGTCGGCCCCGCAGCCGCGGGCATACCGCACGGCGAGGTCGAACCGCACGGTGCCACAGAGATTTTCATACCAATAGTCAGCGAAATCGGTCGTGTCACCCACCTCGGTGCCCAGCGTGGAGCCGACGAACCTCACCGGGCCGTCCCGGAACGCCGACTTCGGCGTCAGCTCGGCCAGACTCGCCCGCAACGGTCGAAGCGCGCTGGTGTGTCCGGGATAGTCGACGGACAGTTGCTGGCTGAAGATGCCACGTTGTTGGGCCAGCCGCACCGCGGCGGCCACCGCCTCGTGATCACCGGCGACCACGGTCGACGTCGGCCCGTTGACCGCCGAGACTTCCAGCCAGCCGGGCGTCTCGGCCAGCAGCGCCTCCGCGATGTCGAGGCCGCTCCCGAGCACCGCCATCGCGTAGTGGCCGATCAGCTGGTCGACAACGGTGGCGCGCGCAATCACCAACGCGACCGCGTCCGGTAGCGAAAGCGCTTCCGCCACATAGGCAGCCGCCACCTCGCCGAGGCTGTGACCGATGGTGACATCGGGCAGCACCCCGTAGGATCGCCAGGCTTCTGCCAGACTCACCGCGTGGGTGAACTGCGCTGCCTGAATCTCGGGGCGCGACCAGCTGCGCTCTTCGTCGCTCACCAGATATGGCAGCGGAGAAGGAAACCCGGCGGATGCGAACCCTTGCGTGCACCGGTTGGCGGTCTCGCGATACGCCGGCAGCTGCCGGTAGGCGTCGGCTCCCATCGCCTGCCATTGATTGCCCTGGCCCGGGAACACGAACGCGATGCGCGGTGGCGTCGCCTTGGCGGAGTCTGAGACCAACTCGTGTTCCTCGCCGCGAGCGATCGCGGACAGTCCCGCGACGAGCTCGGCGCTGGTCGCCGCTCGCACCACCGCGCGGTGACGTCGCACCCGGCGCAACCGCAGCAGCGTGGAGGCAACGGCGGCGGTCAGGTCTGCCGAGTCGTCGACACGACCCAGGTAGTCCGCGATCGCCGAGGCGTCTCGGCGGATCAGCTCTGGGTCGTGGGCACTGAGCAGCACCGGGACGCGCCCGTCCGGCAGTCGAGGGGTATGCATCATGCGACCTCGGGGACGGAGACGATCAGATGTGCGTTGGTGCCCGCGATCCCGAACGCGGACGCCGCGGCGGTGCGCTGCCCGTCAACGGCCGGCCACGGCGTCAAAGTCTGCGCCAACCGCAAACCTTGTTTCTCCCATTCGATTTCAGGGCTCGCTTCGCTTGCGTGCAGGGTGGGCGGCACGGCGCGGTGTTCGGCCGAAACCAGCACCTTGGCCAGCCCCAGCGCGCCGGCCGCGGCCAGCGAGTGGCCCACGTTGGATTTCACCGAGCCCAGCAGTGCTCCGCCGCCGGGTTCGGTATCGCCGTAAGTCTGGGCCAGCGACCGCAACTCGGTTCGGTCGCCGAGGCGGGTGCCGGTGCCGTGGCCCTCGATCATTCCCACCTCGGCGGGTTTGATCCCGGCCTGGCTGATCGCGCGCCGGAACAGCCGCACCTGGGCATCACCGCTGGGCGCACTCAGACCGGCGCTGCGCCCGTCCTGATTCATGGCGGTGGCCCGCACCTGCGCGACGATCTGCCGGCCGGCGCGCAACGCGGCCGATTTACGTTGCAGCACAAACATCGCCGCTCCCTCGGCCCATACTGTTCCGCTGGCCTGCGCGCTGTAGGGGCGGCAGTATCCGTCGTCGGAGAGTGCGTGCTGTTTGGAGAACTCGACGAAGAAGCCCGGCGAACCCAGCACGTTGACCCCGCCCGCGATTGCCAGATCGCAGTCGTTGTTCTGCAGGGAGCGCGTCGCGACGTGGAAGGCCACCAGCGCGGATGCGCACGAGGAGTCAAGGGTCAGTGCCGGCCCGGTCAATCCCAGCGTGTAGGCGATGCGGCCCGAGATCACACTGAGCGCGGTGCCGGCCAGCAGATGACCGCTGTGTTCGGAGAACTTGGCCATCTCGGGTCCGTAGCCGGTGGCCGAGGCGCCGACAAAGCAGCCCACATCGTGCCCGGCCAGGTCGTCGGGATTGATGCCGCTGTTTTCGCACGCACGCCAGGCCACCCGTAACGCCACCCGCTGCTGCGGATCCATCACGACGGCCTCGCGGGGTGAGATGCCGAAGAACTCGGGATCGAATGTGGTTGCCCCGGTGAGGAAACCACCGCGGTCATGGATCTCTTTGAAGCCGCTGCGACGCGAGCCGGCGAGCAGTTCGCGCACCGCCCAACCGCGGTCGGTGGGAAACGGGCCCAGCGCCTCACGGCCGTGCGCCAGCAGATCCCAGTACCCCTCCGCGGTTTCGATGCCGCCGGGCGCCTCCACACCCATACCCACGATCACGACCGGATCGGCGCCGTCGGCCCCGACGCCTCCGCCACAACAATCGTCCGACATTGGTATCACCCGGCATTCACCTGCGCGGCGACCGCCTCGACATGGTCATAGACGTAGAAGTGCCCGCCGTCATACAGCGACACGGCGAAGGATCCGGCGGTGTGCCTTCCCCACTGCGCAAGCACGCCGGCGGTGATGCGGTGGTCATCATGGCCGCCCAGTACGTGAATGTCCGCGACGACGCACACATCGGGGCTGGGTTCATATCCGTTGAAGGCTTGGTAGTCGGCGCGCACCGCGGTGGTCAGCAGTTCGGAGAACTCTTCGTCGGCAAGCAGTTCGGGGTCGGTGCCGCCCAAATCGGCGATATCGGCCAGCAGCCCATCGTCACTGGTCGGCAGTTCAGGCATGTCGGCGACGACGCATGGCGGCGGACCGGCCGATACCCAGAGCTTCTGTACGGCCACGCCGTGCAGTTCGGCGACGCGGGCGAACTCGAAGGCGACGACGGCGCCCATGCTGTGCCCGAACAATTTCAGCGGCGCGACGCTGGGCCATGGCGCGGCCTGAAATAGGCTGACGGCCAGGTCATGGACGCTGTCGTGAGCGGGTTCGGTGAGGCGGTCGGCCCGCTGCGGGTACTGCATGACGTAGGTGTCGCTGCCGGCGGCCAGCGCCGCTGCCAGCACCCGGTAGCTCGCGGCGGCCGCGCCGGCGTGCGGAAATATCACGGTGGCACCGGTGGATGATCCGTTGCCGCGGCCCGGGGTCAGCTTGATCCAGGACGGGAACGTGGAAGACACGGTGATCAGATGATTCAATGTCATTGCGCCATATACGATTTTGCGGGCTGCCGAGCGGCCGCCAGAACCGATTCGGCGTCCATGCCGATGACTTCTAGGTACAGCTCGGCGACCTGGTCCAGCCGGCCGGGGTCGTTCTCGCCGGCGCTGAGCACCGCCGCAAGCGCCGACACGGTTGGGTTGGCGAAGATGTCGGCGACGATGATGTCCGGTGCGTCAAGCCAGGCCCGAATCCTTGCCACCGCCTGCGTGGCGAGCACCGAATCGCCGCCGAGTGCGAAGAAGTCGTCGTCGATTCCGACGTTTTCCCGGCCGAGCAGATCGCCGACGATCATTGCGAGTGCGGATTCCAAGTGCGTCGACGGGAAGCGGTGGCCAGGCCGCTGGGCTTGCGAGACGGCGGTTTCCAATTCGCGTACGACGGCCCGCCGGTCGAGCTTTCCGGCATCGGTGAACCCGATCCGCTCCACCACCGTGATGTGGCGCGGGACCATGTGCGCGGGGACCAGGTCACCAAGACGCTGCCGGATCCGCTCGGCGGTCAAAGAGGCGTCGTCGGTGCACACCTGCGTGGCGAGCACGTCGGATTCGCCGGATACGGCGATCAAGGCGGCCACCGCCGTCCGCACCCCGGTCACGCGCCGCAACGCGGTCTCGATCTCGCCCAGCTCGACGCGATAACCGCTGATCTTCACGCGGTGGTCGGCGCGGCCGACGAATTCGAGGGTGCCGTCTGGCCAGTAGCGCACCAAATCGCCGGTGCGGTACCAGGTTCGGCCGTCATGCTCGACGAAGCGTTCCGCGGTGAGATCGGGACGTCCGCGGTAGCCGCGCGCGATGCCGCGGCCGGACACCCAGAATTCCCCGGGGACCCAGTCGGGGCAGTCAGCGCCGGTGTCATCGACGACGCGGCAGGCGTTGTTGGGAAGGGGGACACCGAAGGGCAGCGCAGTCCAATCCTCCGGTATCGCACCGGTTACCTCGAAAATGGTGTTGTGCACCGGGGTTTCGGTCGCGCCGCCGAGGCCCGCGAAGCGAAGGTTCGGCGCTTCGGCCCGTAGACGGCGTACCACCTCGGGTCGCACCCAGTCGCCTCCGGTGGGGATGACCCGCACCGAGGACAGCCGCCCGCGGCCGACTTCGACCAGCATCTCCAGCCAGCCGGGCATGAAGTGCAGCACCGTGACTTCATGCGTGTCGATGAGCCGGGCCCAGGCGTCGGGATCACGCCGCTGCGCTTCGTCGACCACCACGATGGCCCCGCCGGTGCGCAAGGTGACGAACACGTCCATCACCGAGATGTCGCCTTCCAGGGTCGACAGTGCAAGGCACCGATCCGCAGGGCCGATCTCGAAGTGGCGACCGATGAACTCCACCGTGTTCATCGCCGCGTCGTGCGTGACTTCAACGCCTTTGGGTTCCCCGGTGGAACCCGAAGTGAACAACACGTAGGCAAGCTCGGCGGGATCTACTCCCACTGAAGGATTCTCAGTACCGGCGGGAGTGTCGCGAAGCACCTCGGCAAGTACCAGTTCGGGCACCGGAAAGGACAGGCGTTGTCCGCCGCACACCAGCGCCAAGCTCACCCGGCCGGTTTCGAGGATGCGCTCGGCGCGATCACGCGGCTGGTCGACGCCGATCGGCAGGTAAACGGCGCCGACGGACAGGATGCCCAGCAACGCCGGAATCTGCTCGGCGGTTTTCGGGCCCATCACCGCGATGGTGTCGCCGGCGGAAATGCCGGCGGTGCGCAGCCCCGCGGCCACCGCCCCCGCCTGGTCGCGCAGTTGCGCGTAGCTGAGGTCACCGGTACTCGCGAGCACCGCCGGGGCGTCCGGCTGCTGCTCGGCTTGCCGAAAGAACCCGTCGTGCAATGCTTCTCCGCTGGGTTCGACGGTGCGAGCGTTGGCCGCCTCCCGTACCGCGCGCTGTGCCTCCGGCAGCGCCGAGGGGCCCAGCGCGTCCCACGCGTCGTCGGCGGAGGCCAGCCGGTGCAGCTCGTCGATGTGATAGGCGAACATGGAGTCGATGACACCCGACGGGAAGATGCCTTCGCGCACATCCCAATTCACCAGGACTCCGCCATCGAACTCGGTGACCTGCGCGTCGAGTAGCACCTGCGGCCCTTGGGAGATGATCCATCCCGGCGTGCCGAGTTGGCCGGTCACGTCGCGGCTGAACAGTTCGCCGAGCCCCAACGCGCTGGTGAACACCACCGGCGCGAGCACCTGGGTACCGCGATGGCGGCTGAGGTCGCGCAGCACCGACAGCCCGGGATAGGCGGAATGGGCGGCGGCCGTACGCATCGCGTCCTGCACCACCCGTGCCCGCGCCGTCGCGCTGTTTGCGCCGACGAGATCGATGTCGAGCAGCAACGAAGAGGTGAAGTCGCCAACCAACGCGTCGACGTCCGGGTGCACAGCCTGGCGTCCGAACAACGGAACGTTCAGCAGAAAGCGCGAGGTGGTCGACCAGCGGGCCACGGTGTTGGCGAATCCCGCGGCCAGCGCCATCGCCGGGGTGATGCCGCGCGCTTGGGCGCGGGCGAACAGCGCATCGCGGGTTTGCGGGTCCAGCCAGTGCCAGCGCCGGGTGCTCTGGTTCGCGCCTCGGCCACCGGTCGACGGCAAAGCGGGCGGATCTGGCAGCGCCGGGAGGCGCTGCGCCCACCACGCCCGGTCGGCCTCGCGCGCCGGCTGCGGCTGTGCGTTTTCGACCTCGATGGCTTGGCGGTACTGCCGGTAGGTGTACCTCAGCTCGGGCAGGTCGCGGCCGCCGTAGAAGGCGGCCAGATCGGCCATCAGGGTGCGATAGCTCATCGCGTCGGCGGCCTGCATGTCCAGGTCGACATGCAGCCGCGACCGCTCTCCCGGTAGCCGCGTCAGCGCCAATTCGAACACCGCCCCGTCGAGCTGCTGGTGTGATTTGGTGTCGCGGATCGCGGCGAGCCGCTGCTCGACCTCGCCGGTGCTCAGCGAGCGCAGGTCCTCGACGCTGACCGGGAAGTCGCCGCTCTCGTCGGCCGGGGTGATGCGCTGCCTCCCGTCGGGCAGGAACCGCACCCGCAGCATCGGATGACGACGTGCCAGAGCGGTGGCCGCCGTGCGCAGGCGCTCGGCGTCGATCGGACTACAGTCGAACTCCACGTAGAGATGACCGGCAACCCCACCCAGCTGCTGGCTGTCATGACGACCGACCCACATCGCGTGCTGCATCGGGGCCAGCGAGAACGGCTCGTCCTCCCCGGCTAGGTCGGCGTCGCCGGCAGCCTCGGCGGTGAGGATCTGCTGGTCGGTGCCTTGCCCGCCGGCGTCGAAAAGCCGGGCCCAGGCTTCGATGGTCGGGGTTTCGGCCAGCGCGGCGAAGTCGACGGCGATGCCCTGGCGGCGCCAGCGGCCGGCCAGCGTCATGATCCGGATGGAGTCCAGGCCCTGGCCGATCAGGTTGCTACCCGGCTGAACTGCATCGGCGTCGACGCCGAGCAATTCGGCCACCTCCGCCCGGATGCCCTCCGAGCGTGCCGAGGCGTGCACCACAGACCCTCCCTGATTAGCACAGGCTGCCCTAAATTTTTGGTTACCCTATCCTTACTCCCTGCGTCCCCGCTACTAGCCCCGTCTGAAGCCCCCGCTAGAGGAGCCATGAGCCCGAACACACCGCACCCGCCGGTCGGAGTCCTCGACGGGTTCGTGCCGTTCCCCGCTGACCGGGCCGCCGCCTATCGAGCGGCCGGCTACTGGACTGGACGGCCCCTGGACACGATCCTGAGGGACGCGGCCCAGCAATGGCCCGACCGGATGGCCGTCCTCGACGCCATGGGCGACACCGGCATTACTTATGCGGACCTCGACGACCAGGCTGACCGCGCGGCAAGTGGACTCCTGCGCGTGGGTATCGCGTCGGGCGACCGGGTGTTGCTGCAGTTGCCGAACGGCTGCCAGTTCGCGGTGGCGCTGTTCGGGCTGCTGCGGGCGGGAGCGATCCCGGTGATGTGCCTGCCCGGCCACCGGGCCGCCGAGCTGGGGCATTTCGCCGCGGTCAGCGAGGCCACCGGGCTGCTGATCGCCGATACCGCAGGGGGTTTCGACTATCGGGTGATGGCGCGCGCGCTGTCCGGGGAGCACGCCGTGCTCAAGCACGTCATCGTTGACGGCGACCCGGGACCGTTCACCTCATGGACGCAACTGCGCGATCAGGCGGCCACCGGCACGCCGCCACCGCCGCCCGACCCGGGATCGCCTGCGCTGCTACTGGTTTCCGGCGGCACCACGGGGACACCCAAGCTCATTCCCCGCACCCACGACGACTACGTTTTCAACGCGAAGGCCAGCGCCGAACTCTGTGGGCTCACCCCAGACGACGTCTATTTGGCGGTGCTGTCGGCCGGCCATAATTTCCCGCTGGCCTGCCCGGGCTTGCTCGGCGCGATGATCGTGGGCGCCACGACCGTTTTCGGCACCGATCCCAGCCCCGAGGCGGCCTTCGCCGCCATCGCACGCCACGGCGTCACGGTGACCGCCCTGGTGCCGTCCTTGGCCAAGTTGTGGGCGCACGCCTGCGATTGGGAACCCGTGACACCAAAGACGTTGCGGCTCTTACAGGTTGGTGGCGCCAAGTTGGAACCCGAGGATGCCCGCTTGGTGCGCAGCGCGCTGACCCCGGGCCTGCAGCAGGTTTTCGGGATGGCCGAGGGGCTGCTGAGCTACACCCGGCTCGACGATCCCCCAGAACTCACCGAACACACCCAGGGGCGGCCGTTGTCGACCGACGACGAACTGCGCGTCGTCGATGCGGAGGGCGAGCCGGTGACTCCGGGCGAGGAAGGCGAACTACTGGTCCGCGGGCCGTATACCTTCAACGGCTACTTTCGCGCCGAGCGTGACAACGAACGCGGTTTCGACCCCGACGGATTCTTCCGCAGCGGTGACGTGGTGCGGCTGCGCAACGACGGCTATCTGGTGGTGACCGGCCGAGTCAAAGACGTGATCTGCCGCGGCGGAGAAACGATTTCCGCGGCAGACCTCGAGGAGCAGATGCACAGCCACCCGTCGATCTTCTCGGCCGCCGCGGTCGCGCTGCCCGACCCCTACCTGGGCGAGAAAATCTGCGCGGCTGTGGTTTTCAACGGCGCCGAGTTATCACTGGCAGAATTGAACGGCTATCTCGACGAGCGTGGCGTGGCCGCGCACGCCCGCCCCGACGTCCTGGTTGCGATGACGTCACTGCCCACCACCCCGATCGGCAAGATCGACAAAAAGGCCATCACCGCCCAGGTTTCGGCGCAACAAACACACGCGCGACGTTAACGCTGCGCGCTTTCCCGCCGTCCGATCGGGGTCGCGATCACCCCATCGCCGTGTAGAGGCCGGCCAGCAAGCCCGCCGTGGTCCCGAAGTCCATGCACTGATCGGTCACGGACTGGCCATAGGTCAGTTCGCCGCCGAGCGATTGGGCGCCGGCCACCAGGAAGCTCTCCAGCATCAGACCGGCGATACCGCGCTCGCCCGCCGCGATGCGTGCGGTCATCTCCGCGGTGACCTCGGCCTGCCGCACATGGTCTTTGACGGAGTTGGCGTGTGAGCAGTCGATCATGACCTGCGCCGAAAGCCCTGCGTTGCTCAGCAATTCGATGGCGGTGGTCACCGAGGCGGTGTCGTAGTTGGGCCCGGCGGTGCCACCTCGAAGGATCACGTGACAGTCGGGATTGCCCACGGTCTCGACGACGGCCGCGCGACCGACGTTGTCGGTACCGAAGAAATGGTGCGCTGCCGCAGCGGCTTTGACGCCGTCGATGGCGACCTGGATGTTGCCGTCGGTCCCGTTCTTGAATCCCACCGGCATCGACAGCCCGGACGCCAGCTGACGGTGCACCTGCGACTCGGTGGTCCGGGCGCCGATCGCGCCCCAGGCGACGGCGTCGGCGATGTACTGCGGACTGGTGGGCTCCAGGAATTCACATCCCACCGGCAGGCCGACATCGATGATGTCGAGCAATAACCCACGCGCAACGCGGATCCCACGTTCGACGTCGAAGCTGCCATCCATGTTGGGATCGTTGATGAGTCCCTTCCAGCCGATGGTGGTGCGCGGCTTTTCGAAGTAGACCCGCATCACGATCTTCAGTCGATCCGCGTACTCGGCGGCGATCGGCGCAAGCCGGCGTGCGTAATCGAGCGCGGCGACGGGATCGTGCACCGAGCACGGGCCGACGACCAGTAACAGCCGGTCGTCACCACAGGCCAGGATCGTCGAGATCTCGTCGCGATCGCGTTGGACGGCCTGGGCACGCCGAGCCGTCAACGGCAGCTCGGTGCGGATCACGGCCGGAGCCGAGAGTTCCCGGAACGAAACGATCCGATGATCGGACGTATCGATAGTCGCGGTGTCGCAATTGGCGATGGACATGGAGGGTGTGTGCCTTTCTCTGCTGGCTCCCAGGGCACGCCCGCTGGTTCCCGATGCCCTGAAAAACAAAAAGCAGCGACCTTATGGTCACTGCTGGGCCCCGGGTATCAGTCGTGCGGTTGCGTCAACCAGACGCTGCAT
Organism: Mycobacterium sp.; assembly: GCF_036273375.1. GTDB lineage: Bacteria > Actinomycetota > Actinomycetes > Mycobacteriales > Mycobacteriaceae > Mycobacterium. Next base: position 29,982 of record NZ_DASUHS010000173.1, read on the forward strand.
CGCTGGCTCCACCCGGAGCCACGATAAAGCGCCAATACGCGCGCACGCCGATGTTCATGTCGGCGAAGATACCACGTCGGCGCGGGACCGCTAAAACCGCGCTGTGAACGGCGGGCGATTATGTGCTGGGCGCGAGTTCGCCTTGTTCGTCATCGCGTTCGCTCGTCCCGCCGGCTCGGTGCCCGGTTTCGGCGGACCGCGGATGATCTGACCGGCGCCAAAGGTGTGGCTCGGTGGCAACCGAGGTCGCAGCTGGTAGCGTAAGCGGCACTGTGAGGTTCGGATTTGCAAAGCCTTCACGGTGGTCACGACAATCGGTGTCAGCCATCGTTGCTGCCCTGGCTCTTCTCGCAGCTGTGCTGGGTTGCGGATTTTTGCGGGCCGCGACGACAACCGATGCGTTGCCAGAGGCGGTGGCATCATCGACCAGCCCGGTTTCCGGCCCGACACAGCTCACCAACGACTCGGTTCCTGTCCGTCGTCTTGGCGTTGGCTCCACCGTGAACGATGATAAGGCGTTCAAAAGTGGCGGCCTAAAGCGTGATCGGGCAACCACTTTGGCGCTTTCAACGCCACGCTCACCCGGATCTGTGGTACCCCCGACGGTCGGGATTATCTGGTCTCAGCAGCGAGTCGATGCGCCCGCTCGTGCGCCGGCGTCAACCTGCCTTGACCAGAATCTTTTGATTCGATTCTGCGTCGCCCGCTGCTGATCAGGCTCGGCAGTTCCTCGGCGCGCAACGCCATTGCGGCAGGTTAAACCCTAGCCGCCATGGCTGATCCGCTTGTCGCGGACAACTGCACCGATGCGATCTTCGGCTATCGGAGTCGGATTTGTCCGAAACCGGCGCATCAGTTCGCCGAAATCCGAGGTCAACCGCGAACCGCTTTGGCGACTTTCAATCACTCACAACTTGCTTCAACTGCTGACCAGATGTTGTGTGCGACGCCACCAACGTCAATCCGGCGTCATCAAGGTCAGCCTCACAGGCACCAAGAATTAGGGATAGACATGGATTTTGGCGCATTACCACCAGAGATCAACTCCGCTCGGATGTACCTGGGGCCCGGCCCGACGACCCTGCTGGCTGCCGCC
>NZ_DASUHS010000174.1:0-27527 GCF_036273375.1 Mycobacterium sp.
CGTCACCGTGCCGGCGTACTTCAACGACGCCCAGCGTCAGGCGACCAAGGAGGCGGGCCAGATCGCCGGCCTCAACGTTTTGCGTATCGTCAACGAGCCCACCGCCGCGGCACTGGCCTACGGCCTGGACAAGGGCGAGAATGAACAGACCATCCTGGTCTTCGACCTCGGTGGCGGTACGTTCGACGTCTCGCTGCTCGAGATCGGCGAGGGTGTGGTCGAGGTCCGCGCCACCAGCGGTGACAACCACCTCGGTGGCGACGACTGGGATGACCGCGTCGTCGAGTGGCTGGTCGACAAGTTCAAGGGCACCAGCGGAATTGACCTGACCAAGGACAAGATGGCGATGCAGCGGCTGCGTGAGGCCGCCGAGAAGGCCAAGATCGAGCTTTCGAGTTCGCAGAGCACCTCGATCAACCTGCCCTACATCACCGTCGACGCGGACAAGAACCCGCTGTTCCTTGACGAGCAGCTGACCCGCGCCGAATTCCAGCGCATCACACAGGATCTGCTGGACCGCACCCGCAAGCCCTTCCAGTCCGTGATCAAGGACGCCAGTATCTCGGTCTCCGAGATCGACCACGTGGTTCTGGTGGGTGGTTCCACCCGCATGCCCGCGGTGTCGGAACTGGTCAAGGAGATGACCGGTGGCAAGGAGCCCAACAAGGGCGTCAACCCCGACGAAGTTGTGGCGGTCGGAGCGGCGCTTCAGGCAGGTGTGTTGAAGGGTGAGGTGAAAGACGTTCTACTGCTTGACGTCACGCCGCTGAGCCTGGGCATCGAGACCAAGGGTGGCGTGATGACCAAGCTCATCGAACGCAACACCACCATCCCCACCAAGCGGTCGGAGACCTTCACCACGGCCGACGACAATCAGCCGTCGGTGCAGATCCAGGTCTATCAGGGTGAGCGCGAAATCGCTTCGCACAACAAGCTGCTCGGCTCCTTCGAGCTGACCGGCATCCCGCCGGCTCCGCGCGGCGTCCCGCAGATCGAGGTCACGTTCGACATCGACGCCAACGGCATCGTGCACGTCACCGCCAAGGACAAGGGCACCGGCAAGGAGAACACGATCAAAATCCAGGAGGGCTCCGGCCTGTCCAAGGAGGAGATCGACCGGATGATCAAGGACGCCGAGGCACACGCCGAGGAGGACCGTCAGCGTCGCGAAGAGGCCGACGTCCGCAACCAGGCCGAATCGCTGGTCTACCAGACGGAGAAATTCGTCAATGATCAGCGCGAGGCGGAGGGCGGCTCGAAGGTCCCCGAGGACACGCTGTCCAAGGTCGACGCCGCGATCGCCGAGGCCAAGACGGCCCTGGGCGGCACCGACATCGCCGCGATCAAGGCCGCGATGGAGAAGCTGGGCCAGGAATCCCAGGCGCTCGGACAGGCGATCTACGAGGCCACCCAGGGCGCCGGCGACCAGGCCGGTGGCGGCGAGGCGGGCGGCGCGTCTGGCTCCGCTGACGACGTCGTGGACGCGGAGGTGGTCGACGATGACCGGGAGTCCAAGTGACGGAAAGCAACCCACAGGAACAGGTGACAGTCACCGACAAGCGGCGAATCGACCCTGAGACCGGTGAAGTACGGCAGGTCCCTCCCGGCGACGCGCCGGGAGGGGCGCCGGCCGGCGAACCGGCGGGCCAAGCCGAGGGCAAAGTCGCCGAGCTCACCGCGGATCTGCAACGGGTGCAGGCCGACTTCGCCAACTACCGCAAGCGGGCGCTGCGCGACCAGCAGGCCGCGGCGGACCGGGCCAAGGCCGCCGTCGTCAACCAATTGCTGGGCGTGCTGGACGATCTCGACCGGGCGCGCAAGCACGGCGACCTGGAGTCCGGACCGCTGAAGTCGGTTGCCGACAAGCTGGAAAGCGCGTTGACCGGCCTCGGCCTGTCGGCGTTCGGCGAGGAGGGCGAGGACTTCGACCCGGTGCTCCACGAAGCCGTCCAGCACGAAGGTGACGGCTCCCGACCGGTGATCGGCACTGTCCTGCGACAGGGCTACAAGCTGGGCGATCAGGTGCTGCGCCACGCTCTGGTCGGCGTCGTCGACACGGTCGAAGACGAGGGCGCCGCAGCCGCCGCCACCGGGCAGTCCGCCGCGGCGGCTGAGGAAACCGAGCCGGCCGAATCGGACGATAACGCCGGCACATCCGGTGACTAGACCACACAATCAGCACAACAAAAGAGAGAATGGTGAGGGGGTGACGCGACATGGCCCAGCGTGAATGGGTCGAAAAGGACTTCTATAAGGAGCTGGGCGTCTCCTCTGACGCCAGTCCCGAAGAGATCAAACGCGCCTATCGCAAGTTGGCGCGCGATCTGCACCCGGACGCCAACCCCGACAACCCCGCCGCCGGCGAACGATTCAAAGCGGTCTCCGAGGCGCACAACGTCTTGTCGGATCCGGCCAAGCGCAAAGAATACGACGAAACCCGAAGGCTGTTCGCCGGCGGTGCTTTCGGTGGGCGCCGGTTCGACAGCGGCGGGTTCGGGGGCTTCAACGTCGGCGGTGACGGCGCTGAGTTCAACCTCAACGATTTGTTCGATGCCGCCGGCCGAAGCGGCGGCACCAACATCGGTGATCTGTTCGGTGGCTTGTTCGGGCGCGGTTCGGGCGCCCGTCCCAGCCGGCCGCGCCGCGGCAACGATCTCGAGACCGAAACCCAGCTGGATTTCGTCGAGGCCGCCAAGGGCGTGGCGATGCCGCTGCGGCTGACCAGTCCTGCGCCGTGCACCAACTGCCACGGCAGTGGCGCGCGGCCCGGCACCAGCCCGAAGGTATGCCCCACCTGCAACGGCTCCGGCGTGATCAACCGCAACCAGGGTGCGTTCGGTTTCTCCGAACCGTGCACCGATTGCCGGGGCAGCGGCTCGATCATCGAGCACCCCTGCGACGAGTGCAAGGGCACCGGCGTCACCACCCGCACCCGCACCATCAATGTGCGGATCCCACCGGGTGTCGAAGACGGACAGCGCATCCGGCTGCCCGGCCAGGGCGAGGCGGGGTTGCGCGGTGCGCCGTCGGGTGACCTGTACGTGACGGTGCATGTGCGCCCGGACAAGGTGTTCGGACGCGATGACGACGACCTCACGGTGACCGTTCCGGTCAGCTTCACCGAGTTGGCCTTGGGCTCAACCATTTCGGTGCCCACGCTGGATGGCAAAGTCGGTGTCCGGGTGCCCAAGGGCACCGCCGACGGCCGCATCCTGCGGGTGCGCGGGCGTGGCGTGCCCAAACGCAGCGGGGGCAACGGGGACTTGCTGGTAACCGTAAAGGTCGCGGTGCCACCCAATTTGGAGGGTGCAGCCCAGGAGGCGCTGGAGTCCTACGCCGCTGCGGAGCGTTCCAGCGGCTTCGACCCCCGGGCCGGATGGGCAGGTAATCGCTGATGGCTAAGAACCGCAAAGAGGATGCCCGAACCTTCCTGATCTCGGTGGCCGCCGAGCTGGCCGGCATGCACGCCCAAACGCTGCGCACCTATGACCGCCTCGGCCTGGTCAGCCCGCGCCGGACTTCCGGTGGGGGACGGCGGTATTCGGAGCACGACCTCGACCTGCTGCGTGAGGTGCAACGGCTCTCGCAGGACGAGGGGGTCAACCTCGCCGGCATCAAACGGATCATCGAGCTGACCAATCAGGTAGAGGCGCTGCAGGCCCGCCTCAAGGAGTTGACCGAGGAGCTGTCGCAGACGCGGGCCAGCCAGCGCCGCGATTTGGCGGTGGTGCCCAAGAGCACCGCGCTGGTGGTGTGGCAGCCTCGCCGGGGACGCTGACGCGGGAGACGCTGCGCCGCAAGTGATTCGCTCGGTGGACCACATCGCACCAAAAGCGCTAGCACATCCGCTAGCGCTTTTTGTTTTCATCCCATGACCGCAAAGGTCATCAGCATTGTGCTCACACTCGAATGGAAAACTGCGTGACCGCTGGTTCGTTTGGTCGCGCGCAGCGGTAGCCGCCCCGGCGCAGCGCGTCGGTCGGTGCGGTCATGGGCTCGAAGCACACGATCGCCTTTGCGGCGTCCTCGGCCGGTGGCGCGAAGATCTGTGCCGCGGGATAGCCGTGCTCGAAATGCACCTCGATGCGACGTCCGCCGCCGGACACCGCGAACACCGAACCTTCGGCTACCTGGTCATAGGCGTCGTCGAAAGCCTTGTCGCGCAACGCCTCTTCCCGTGCCGGCTGTGGCTTCGAGTCGCCGGTCGGTAGCCCCTTGCCGTCGAGGCCAAGATGCCGCATCGGGGGCGTCTCGATGATCCAGTCGGCCCGTGGCGCATCGGGTAACTGCAGATAGGGATGGAACCCGAAGCACAGGGGCACCGCACGGTCGCCGGTCGCGGTGACCGTGGTCCGGACCGTCAGCGTCCGGTCGCTCAGCCGCGCCGTCAGCGTCAGCACATGCGGATACGGGAAGCTGGCCAGTAATCGCGGATCGGCACCGAAATCCAGTTCGGCGGTCAGCTCGTCGGCGGTCTCGGCCGTCACCCGCCACCCGGGGTAGGCGGCCAAGACGCCGTGGATGGGTAACCCGTTGGGGTCGGCGCGCACACCGTTTTCTCCCGGCGCCAGGGTCACGGTGAGGTCCTGTGCCGTATAGGTGTTCTCGCCCAATCGGTTTGCCCACGGATACAGAATCGGGATCCCCATCGTCTTGCCGTCCGAGATGTAGGCGTCCAGGCCGCGGCGCTGGCCCAGCAGCTCGACTCCGGCGTCGCGCAGCGACGTGCCGATCATCCCCGCCTCGGGGACGAACTGCGCAACCACCGGCGCCGAGGAATCGCGCAGGGTGATGACGTGCATGGCTACCTCCATAGCGGGTCATGCTGAATGTGTTCGGGCGGAGCCCCTTTGGCGGTCAGGGCGGCCTTGGTGGCGCTGACCATCGCCGGCCCCCCGCAGACCAGGATCTGCCGGTCCCCCCAGCCGCCGTACTTTGTCACGACCTCGGGCAGTCGCCCGATCTGGTGCACGTGCAGGCCGCGCGGTGGCGTGACGTCGGGATAGTCGGCGGCCCACGACGGGTTGCCGTTGTACTCCGAGACGGGCGATACGGACAGCCACGGATTGTGGGAGGCGATCTGCCACAGCGTCGGCAGATCGTAGAGTTCGCAGCGGTATCGGGCGCCGAAGAAGAGATGTATCCGCGGGTTCACCGCGAACCGGGCCAGGTCCATGATCAGCGCCCGCAGCGGCGCCAGGCCGGTGCTGCCGGCAACCATCAGCACGTCACCCCCGTCGCGGTCGACCCGCAGGCCGCCGTGCGGGCTGGATAGCCGCCACCGGTCGCCCCTGCCCGTTTCGTTGACGATCGCGGTGCTGACCAAGCCGCCGGGGACCAGGCGGACGTGAAACTCGATCCCGCCGCTCGGGTCGGCCGGAATCGCGGGACTCAAATATCGCCAGCGGTGCGGGCATTGGGGCACGTGGACGTTGACGTACTGGCCGGGGTGATAACGCATCGGCTGATCGAGCTGGAGGCGGACGACCGCCAGATCCCGCGACACCCGCATGTGCTCGATGACGGTGCCGTCCCACCAGGGGGGCCCCTCTTCGGCGTCCGCGGCGCCGCCCATCACCCCGGTGATCAGGTTCAGCGACTGCCTGGCCGTCTCGTCGAGGGCGTCGGTCCAGGCCGCACCCAGCGCGGCGCGCAGCGTCGTCAGCAACGCCCGCCGCAACGTCTCGTATTGCGGGGACAGCACGCCGTATTTGCGGTGATCGCGGCCGAGTTGGGCCAGGAATGCCACGGGTTCCTGTGTGCGCCGCGCGACCAGCTCGCCGTACACCCAGTGCAACGCGTGGCCGAAAGCTCGCCGCTGGGCGGCCATTTCGGGCGGGAACAGGTCGCGCACCGACCCGTCGAGGGCGAACCAATGGTTGTAGAAGCGGTGGACGATCCCACCGGAATCACCGACTTGGCCCGACTCCTCGGGTGCGAAGGCATCGCGCAGCACCCGCAGTGCGTCGACGTCGTCCATGCCCACGGGCCCCGATTCTAGGCTCGGCCGCCGATGACTCAGCCCTGTCGGACGATGTTGGCCGTCCCGACGTTGTCGATTTTGGGTGAACCCCAGTGATACAGGACGACGTTGCCGGTCCCCGACGCGCTCACCGCATCGGAGCTGTCGACCGCGACGCGGTTGCCGCTGCCGGAGACGCTGACGCTGGTGCAGTGCCCGGTGAGGGTAATGGCGTTGTTCTTCCCGCTCACCGACAGATAGCCGGCGTGACAGGGGATCGTCTTCGTCGTGCCGGTCCCGCTGACCTGCAGCGTGCCGGCTTCCGGGACCGTGGTCGACGGGCTGCCGCCGGCGGGATCGGTGTGCAACCCGACCATTACCAGGCCCGCGAGCGCCAGTCCGGCGGCCACCGCGGCGAGCCAGAAGGCCTGCGGAACGCGGCGCGAAGGTCTGGCGAAATCGGTGCCGGCGTGGTCGGGGTGCTGCGTCGTCTGCGTCATCGATACGGGGGTACCCCGAAGACCATATCGCCCAAAACTCAGTAGACTTGAGCGGAACAGACTCAACCTTGACGGCGTTGAACATGCGGACAAGCATTTTCTACTACGAACGGAGGTGTCGTGGACGCTTTCAACCCGACCACCAAGACCCAAGCGGCGCTGACCTCGGCGCTGCAGGCGGCCTCGGCCGCCGGTAACCCCGAGATCCGGCCCGCGCACCTGCTGATGGCGCTGCTGACGCAGGCGGACGGCATCGCCCCGCCGCTGCTGGAGGCCGTCGGTGTCGACCCGGCCACCATTCGCGCCGAGACCGAGCAGGTGCTGGAGCGGCTGCCGCAGGCCAGCGGCGCCAGCTCGCAACCGCAACTGTCGCGCGAGTCGCTGGCCGCCGTCACCACCGCGCAGCAACTGGCCACCGAGATGAACGACGAATACGTCTCGACCGAGCATCTGCTCGTCGGCCTGGCCACCGGCGACTCCGACGTCGCCAAGCTGCTGACCGGCCACGGCGCCTCGCCCCAGGCATTGCGCGACGGGTTCGTCAAAGTGCGCGGCAGTGGCCGGGTCACCAGCCCGGAACCGGAGGCGACCTACCAGGCGCTGGAGAAGTACTCGACCGACCTCACCGAGCGAGCCCGCGAAGGCAAACTCGACCCGGTTATCGGGCGGGACAACGAGATTCGCCGCGTCGTGCAGGTCCTGTCCCGTCGCACCAAGAACAACCCGGTGCTGATCGGTGAGCCCGGCGTCGGCAAGACCGCGATCGTGGAGGGCCTGGCCCAGCGCATCGTCGCCGGCGACGTGCCCGAGAGCCTGCGCGACAAGACCGTCATCAGCCTGGACCTGGGATCGATGGTGGCCGGCGCGAAGTATCGCGGTGAGTTCGAGGAACGCCTCAAGGCCGTTCTCGACGACATCAAGAACTCCGCGGGACAGATCATCACCTTCATCGACGAGCTGCACACCATCGTCGGCGCCGGCGCGACCGGCGAGGGCGCGATGGACGCCGGCAACATGATCAAGCCGATGCTGGCCCGCGGCGAGCTGCGGCTCGTCGGCGCCACCACGCTCGACGAGTACCGCAAGTACATCGAGAAGGACGCCGCGCTGGAGCGCCGGTTCCAGCAGGTGCTGGTGGGCGAGCCCTCGGTGGACGACACCGTCGGCATCCTGCGCGGACTGAAGGACCGCTACGAGGTGCACCACGGGGTGCGCATCACCGACTCGGCCCTCGTGGCCGCCGCGACGCTGTCCGACCGCTACATCACCGCGCGTTTCCTGCCGGACAAGGCCATCGACCTGGTCGACGAGGCCGCCAGCCGCCTGAAGATGGAAATCGACTCCCGGCCCGTCGAGATCGACGAGGTCGAGCGGCTGGTGCGACGGCTCGAGATCGAAGAGATGGCGCTGGCCAAAGAAGAGGACGAGGCGTCCAAGGAGCGGCTGGACAAGCTGCGCTCCGAGCTGGCCGACCAGAAGGAGAAGCTGTCCGAGCTGACCACCCGCTGGCAGAACGAGAAGAGCGCGATCGACGTCGTGCGCGAGCTCAAGGAACAGCTGGACACGTTGCGCGGGGAGTCCGAGCGCGCCGAACGCGACGGCGACCTGGCCAAGGCGGCCGAACTGCGATACGGGCGCATTCCCGAGGTCGAGAAGAAGCTCGACGCCGCGCTGCCGCAGGCGCAGGCCCGCGAAAACGTGATGCTCAAGGAGGAGGTCGGTCCCGACGACATCGCCGATGTGGTGTCGGCGTGGACGGGCATCCCGGCCGGCCGCATGCTCGAGGGCGAGACCGCCAAGCTGCTGCGCATGGAAGACGAACTGGGCCAGCGCGTCATCGGCCAGAAGAAGGCCGTGACGGCGGTCTCGGATGCCGTGCGGCGTTCCCGGGCCGGCGTCGCCGACCCCAACCGGCCCACCGGATCGTTCATGTTCCTCGGGCCGACCGGCGTGGGGAAGACCGAACTGGCCAAGGCGCTGGCCGAATTCCTGTTCGACGACGAACGCGCGATGGTCCGCATCGACATGAGCGAATACGGCGAGAAGCACTCGGTGGCCCGGCTGGTCGGCGCCCCGCCCGGATACATCGGCTACGACCAGGGCGGTCAGCTGACCGAGGCGGTGCGGCGGCGCCCGTACACGGTGATCCTGTTCGACGAGATCGAGAAGGCGCACCCGGACGTGTTCGACGTGCTGCTGCAGGTGCTCGACGAGGGCCGGCTGACCGACGGGCAGGGCCGCACCGTCGACTTCCGCAACACCATCCTGATCCTGACCTCCAACCTGGGATCGGGTGGCAGCGAGGAGCAGGTGATGGCCGCGGTGCGCTCGGCATTCAAGCCGGAGTTCATCAACCGGCTCGACGACGTGATCATCTTCCACGGCCTGGAGCCCGGTGAGCTGGTGCAGATCGTCGACATCCAGTTGGCCCAGCTGCAGAAGCGGCTGGCTCAGCGCCGCCTCACGCTGGAGGTGTCGCTGCCCGCCAAGCAGTGGCTGGCGCACCGCGGATTCGACCCGATCTACGGCGCGCGGCCGTTGCGTCGCCTGGTGCAGCAGGCCATCGGTGACCAGCTGGCCAAGCTGTTGTTGGCCGGCGACGTGCACGACGGTGACACCGTTCCGGTGAACGTCAGCCCCGACGGCGACTCGCTGATTTTGGGCTGACTCGCGCTCGAGCGTCGACTTGTTGTCGGCATTTCACCCGAAATCGCCCAACAAGTCGACGCTCGGCGGGGCAGGTGGGCGCAGCAAACCTTGATTGGGTTGTGACCTGGTCGCCTTCTGTGTTCCGGGCCAATAGCAGATACCCTGTTTTGGATGGTCCCCCTCTGGTTCACGCTCTCCGCGCTGTGCTTTGTCGGTGCGGGGGTGTTGCTGTACGTCGACATCGATCGGCGGCGCGGGCGCAGCAGGCGCCGCAGGTCGTGGGCGCGGTCGCACGGGTTCGACTACGAGCGTGAATCAGCGGACATCCTCAAGCGCTGGAAGCGTGGCGTGATGTCGACCGTCGGCGACGTCGCCGCCCAGAACGTGGTGCTGGGTCAGATCCGCGGCGAGGCCGTCTACATCTTCGACCTGGAAGAGGTCGCCACCGTCATCGCGCTGCACCGCAAGGTGGGTACCAACGTCGTGGTCGACCTGCGGCTCAAGGGGCTCAAAGAGCCACGGGAAAGCGACATTTGGCTGTTGGGTGCGATAGGGCCGCGGATGGTGTACTCCACCAATCTGGACGCCGCCCGGCGGGCCTGCGACCGCCGCATGGTCACGTTCGCGCACACCGCTCCGGACAGCGCGGAGATCATGTGGAACGAGCAGAACTGGACGCTGGTCGCCATGCCGATCACCAGCACCCGCACCGAGTGGGACGAGGGCCTGCGCACCGTCCGCCAGTTCAACGACCTGCTGCGGGTGCTGCCGCCGCTGCCCGAGGAGACACCCCAGGAGACCGGGGCGCCGTCGGGTCCGCGCACCGCCGCACCCAGCCGGCCGTTGGCGCCGGCGGGCCGCGCCGAGCTGCCGCCCCGCCGCGCGCAGCAGGACGTGGCGGGGCTGATCGGCCCCGACCTTCAGCCCGGTCGTCGCGCCGCCGATCCGGTGCGCCGCGACCAGCCTCGGTCCGATGGGCGCTCGGAAACCGTCCGCCGCCCACCTCCCTCCGGACGCAACGGCCAGCAGGCCAGCAACTATCAGCGCTGACGGCGGGCGGCGGCCGATGAAGCCGCCGTCATTAGGATGTCGCTCATGCCCCGCCCCGTAGCCCTGATCACCGGGCCTACGTCCGGAATCGGCGCCGGGTTCGCGCGACGCTACGCCAGCGACGGCTACGACCTGGTCTTGGTCGCCCGCGACGTCGATCGCTTGACCAGGCTGTCGGACGAACTGCAAGAACACTCCGGCAGCGTCGAGATCCTGTCCGCCGACCTGGCCGATGCCGCGGGCCGGCAACGGGTGTGCGACCGGCTCGCCGCCGGGGGAGTGCGCGTCCTGGTGAACAACGCCGGCTTTGGCACCTCCGGCGACTTCTGGTCCAGCGATCCCGCGCTGCTGCAGTCCCAGCTCGACGTCAACGTCACCGCGGTCATGCACCTCACCCGCGCGGCCCTGCCGGCCATGCTGGAAGCCGGCGCCGGCACCGTCATCAACATCGCCAGCATCGCCGGGCTGGTGCCCGGTCGCGGGTCGACATACTCGGCGTCCAAGGCGTGGGTGATCTCGTTCAGCGAGGGCCTGTCCGTCGGCCTGCAGGGCACCGGCGTTTCCGTGCACGCGGTGTGTCCGGGCTACGTGCGCACCGAATTCCACGACCGCGCCGGGATCGACATGGCCAAGTCGCCGTCGTTCATGTGGCTCGAGGTCGACGACGTGGTTGGCCAGAGCCTGGCCGATATCGCCCGCGGCAAGGTGATCAGCATTCCGGGCCTGCAATACAAGGCGATCATCGCCGCCGAGCGCCTGATGCCGCGGACCCTGATGCGGGCGGTCACCAAACGAATCGGGAGTGGTCGTGGCCGGACCTGACCTCGAAGAGTTGGCGGAGCTGGTGTCACGCCTGTCGGTGGTGCACGGGCGGGTCACGCTGTCCTCCGGCAAGGAGGCCGACTACTACGTCGACCTGCGCCGGGCCACGCTGCACCACCGCGCCTCAGCATTGATCGGCGCGCTGATGCGCGAACTGACCAGCGACTGGGACTACGACGTGGTCGGCGGCCTGACCCTCGGGGCCGACCCGGTGGCCACCGCCGTCATGCACGCATCGGGTCGCCCGATCGACGCCTTCGTTGTGCGTAAGTCGGCGAAAAACCATGGGATGCAACGCCTTATCGAAGGTTCCGAGGTTTCCGGCAAGCGGGTGCTGGTCGTCGAGGACACCAGCACCACCGGCAACTCGGCGCTCACCGCGGTGCACGCCGTCCAGGAGGCCGGCGGAGAAGTGGTGGGGGTGGCCACCGTGGTGGACCGCGCCACCGGCGCGGCGGAGGCCATCGAGGCCGAGGGGCTGCCCTACCGAAGTGTGCTCGGCCTCGCCGATCTGGGGCTGAGCTAGTTGGCGGCGGGTTTTCGTAGGCACCACTTGTCACATGTGCCGCGGGGGTCGCTGGCGCGGGCAATGTTCGTTGTGCCCGCCTCACAGCGACAAGAACGTGGTAGCGCGAGGGCGCGCGAGCTGTCGCTGGAAGGCGGGCAATTCGTGCATTCCTTCCGGCAGGGACTGCGGTTCCACGTGGGGCCGACGTGGCAGCGGCGCCTCGGCTTGACCTCGAGCCGCTGAATTATGCGTACCGTCCTTGCGATAGTCGCGTGCGTAGTGGCCTGTCTGGCCGGCTGTTCGTCTTCCAGCCAACCCGTGCGCCCCTACGGTGCCCAGGGTGCGCGGCTCGGCGAATCGCTGGCCCTGCTCGGCTGGAACATGTCGGTGTCGAATCTGCGCTGGGACGGCGATTACGTGCTTGTCGACGTCGACGCCAGCCCGACCTCGGCCAAGGATCCGCACGCCAAACCCGAAGACATCCGCTTTGGGCTCTATGGCGCGCTGGCCCACCCCATGGAGGTCGCCGGGCTGGGCAGCTGTGACACTGCGAAGACCAGCGTGCGTGACATCCGCGCGCCGCTCTCGGCGCCGCGTGACCGGCTCACGGGCACGGTTTGCCTTGGGCCGCTGAAGGATCGAAGTCAGGTGCGTGGTATCTACGGCTACTCGCCTCGCGACCGGATCCCGGACAGCTCGTCGGCCTACCCGGTCGCCTTCCCGGTCGGACTGCTGCCGACCAACGCCAACGACAGCGGCGGCCTGGCGGTAAAGACCGCCAGCCTGTCGGCGTGGCGGGCCGACGGCAACCCGGTGACCAAAGCGCAGTTGGGTGATCCGGGAGCGTTCACCGGCAACGGCTACATGCTGCTGGGGCTGGAGGCCACGGCCGTCGCGGCCCGCTATCGTGACGAGTCCGCCAAGCGCGGCGGCCCGATGATGCTGCTGACATCGCCGACCCTGCCCGCCCCGGGACTCAACCCGGCCTGCGCGACGTACGGGTACTCGGTGCTGATCCTGCCCGACGCCTCATTGGACGCGGTGCACGTCAACGCGTCGCTGTGCACCCAGGGCGAGATCAACGACGCGTTGCTCTACGCGACGCTGGCCATCGACGGCACGCACGCCGGCGTGTGGACGCCGCGATGAGCGGACCCGGCCCCACCGAATGGGCGACGACACCGCCGGCCGGCGTCGGGCCGTGGCCGGGCGAGCCGCCCGACGACCCGCGGTATGACCCAGTCCTGTTGCGCGAAGGCGACACCCGCAACGTCGTCGACGCCTACCGGTACTGGACCCGGGAAGCGATCATCGCCGACATCGACCGGCGCCGGCATCCCCTGCACGTGGCGATCGAGAACTTCGGTCACGACGCCAACATCGGTTCGGTGGTGCGCACGGCCAACGCCTTCGCGGTGCACACCGTGCATATCGTGGGGCGGCGCCGCTGGAATCGCCGCGGCGCCATGGTGACCGACCGCTATCAGCGGTTGTGCCACCACGACAGCACCGCCGAAATGCTGGGCTTCGCGGCGGACGCCGGCCTGACCGTGGTCGCAGTGGACAACGTCCCGGGCGCGGCGCGCCTGGAGGAGGCCGCGCTGCCGCGCGAGTGCCTACTGGTGTTCGGCCAGGAGGGGCCGGGCATCACCGACGACACCCGCACGGGCGCGGGGCTGACGGTGTCGATCGCGCAGTTCGGCTCGACGCGCAGCATCAACGCCGGCGTCGCCGCCGGCATCGCCATGCACGCCTGGGTCAAGCAGCACGCCGATCTGTCCCGCGCCTGGTGATCGACGTCCTGGACCGACACTCAACCGCGTGGGGCAGGATCGACAGGTATGGATCAGCTCTGGGTCAACCGCGCGGCCAGCTGCGAAGCCGCTGTCACGCAACGACACTTGAAGCGGCTGTGGGGACTGCCCGCCACTCAGCTGGGGGTGGTGGCCTGGCCGCCAACGCGGCGTGACCGCTGGTTCGGCACCTGGCACTACTGGTGGCAGGCCCATCTGCTGGATTGCCTGGTCGACGCCGAGGCGCGCGATCCGCAGCCGCACCGGCACACCGAGATCAACCGGCAGGTCCGCTCGCACCGGCTGCGCAACAACTTCTCGTGGATCAACAGCTACTACGACGACATGGCCTGGCTGGCGCTGGCGCTGGAACGTGCCGCCCGAATCGCCGGCGTCGAGCGCCGCCGCGCACTGCCCAAGCTCGCCAACCAATTCGTCAGGGCATGGGTGCCCGAGGATGGCGGCGGTATCCCGTGGCGTAAGCAGGACCAGTTCTTCAACGCCCCGGCCAACGGCCCCGCGGGAATCTTCCTCGCGCGCTACGGAGATCATCTGAAACGTGCCGAGCAGATGGGCAATTGGATCGACCAGACGCTGATCGACCCGGAGACGCACCTGGTGTTCGACGGCATCAAAGCCGGCTCGCTGGTGCGCGCGCAGTACACCTACTGCCAGGGCGTGGTCCTCGGGCTGGAGACCGAGCTGGCCGCCCGCACCGCCGTCGAGGTCAGGCAGCGCCACGCCGCCAGGGTGCACCGGCTGGTTGCGGCCGTGGCCGAACACATGGCGCCGGCGGGCGTGCTGGCCGGCGCCGGTGGCGGGGACGGCGGCCTGTTCGCCGGGGTGACCGCCCGATACCTGGCGGTGGTGGCCACCACGCTGCCGGGGGAGGCGGCCGACGACGTGCTGGCGCGAGACACCGCGCGACAGATCGTGCTGGCCAGCGCGAAGTCGGCCTGGGACAACAGGCAAGCGGTGGCCGGACTGCCGGTGTTCGGCCCGTTCTGGGACCGCGACGCCCAGTTGCCGACGGCGGGTGGTAAAGAGGCGGAGTTCGTCGAGGGCGCCGTGATGGCGTCCGAGGTCGCCGAACGAGACCTGTCGGTGCAGCTGTCGGGGTGGATGCTCATGGAGGCCGCCTGTAACGTCTCCGCCGAGTCGTCGCACGAGGACAGGAGCACCCTGTGAGCAATAAGGTCCACCCTGACGCGGATTCGGCCCTGCACGGCCTGCTGAAGGACGGCATCACCATCGCCGCGGGCGGCTTCGGTCTTTGTGGTATCCCCGAGAAGCTGATCCAGGCTCTGGTCGACAGCGGCATCAAGGACCTCACCATCGTCGGAAACAACGCCGGCGTAGACGATTTCGGCATGGGGCTGCTGCTCAAGGGCCGGCAGGTGAAGAAGGTGATCGCCTCCTACGTCGGCGAGAACAAGGAGTTCGAACGCCAGGTGCTGGCCGGCGAGCTGGATTTGGTGCTGACGCCGCAGGGCACGCTCGCGGAGAAGCTGCGCGCGGGCGGCGCGGGCATTCCCGGCTTCTACACCCGCACGGCCTTCGGCACCAACCTCGCCGAAGGCAAGGACACCAGGGTTTTCGACGGCACCGAATACGTTCTGGAAGAAGGCATTCGGGCCGACGTGGCGATCGTCAAGGCGTGGAAGGGAGACACCGCCGGCAACCTCGTCTATCGCAAGACGGCGCGCAACTTCAACCCGATGATCGCCACCTGCGGCGCGATCACCGTGGCCGAAGTGGAAGAGCTGGTCGAGGTCGGCGAGCTGGACCCCGATCTGATCCATACCCCCGGTATCTACGTCGACCGCATCATCGTGGGCACCGGCTACGAGAAACGCATCGAGTTCCGCACCACGAGCGGCGGCGCGGCGCTGAAGAACGACAGCCCCATCCGTGAGCGGATGGCCCAGCGCGCCGCCCAGGAATTGCGCGACGGCTTTTATGTGAACCTGGGCATCGGCATTCCGACGTTGGTGGCCAACTTCATCCCCGATGGCATCAAGGTCACGCTGCAATCGGAGAACGGCTTGCTCGGCATCGGGGCCTACCCGAGCGAGGACACCGTCGACCCCGATCTCATCAACGCGGGCAAGCAGACCATCACCAGCCTGCCCGGGTCCAGCTTCTTCAGCAGTGCCGATTCCTTCGCGATGATCCGCGGCGGCCACATCGACCTGTCCATCCTGGGCGCCCTGGAGGTCGCGGAGAACGGTGATCTGGCCAACTGGATGGTGCCAGGCAAGATGGTGAAAGGACCGGGCGGCGCAATGGATTTGGTGTCCGGGGTCAAGCGCGTGATCGTGCTGATGGACCACACCGCGAAAGACGGCAGCCCGAAGATTCTGAGCCAGTGCACGCTGCCGCTCACCGGTAAGAACGTCGTCGACATGATCATCACCAACCTGTGCGTTTTCGACGTCGAGCCCGGACAGGGGCTGGTGCTCACCGAATTGCAGCCCGGCGTCACGGTCGAGGAAGTTCGCGCCAGTACGGGCTGCGACTTCAACGTCGCGGTCTGACCCCTCGATTGCCGCGGCCGGCTACTCGGCTGCCGGCAGCCGTTCGGCTTCCCGGTCGTCGGTGCTCTGCGTGCGCCGTCGTCCCCGATAGCTTCGCCAGGCGGCGATGAACGCCGGCATCAGGGAGACGAGGAGGATGGCCAACAGGATTTTCTGCAGGTTGTGGTGCACGAACGGCACGTTGCCCATGAAGTAGCCCGCCAGCGTGACACCGCCGCCCCAGAGGATGCCGCCGACGATGTCGAAGCCCAGAAACACCGGGTAGCGCATGTAGGAGACCCCGGCGACCGGTGGGACGAACGTCCGCACGAACGGCGCGAACCGGGCCAAGATGATCGCCCAGGGCCCATATTTCTCGAAGAACGCGTGTGACTCGGTCACGTAGTGCTTCTTAAAGAACCGGGAGTCTTCCTTATTGAACAGCGCCGGGCCGATTCGCCGGCCGATGAAATACCCCGTCTGATCGCCCAGTATCGCCACGGTGGCGACGGCCGGGGCCAGCACCCAGATGCTGGCCGGTGGGTTCGGGTGCGCGGCCAGCAGGCCGCCGGTGAACAGCAGCGATTCGCCGGGCAGCAGCGGAAACAGCAGCCCGGTCTCGATGAAGACAATGATCAGGATGCCGGGCAGCACCGCGGACCCGAAGACGCCGTTGGCGCCCAACCAATACATCGGGTCGAAGATGTGGGGCAGGGCCGTCACGGCGGTGCTCATGATCCCTCAACATACCGGCGAAACGACGACGGCCCGCACGACGCCCGGTCTAACCCGCGGCCCCGGGCCGGCGTCCGGTTTGCCGGGTAGCTGCCAACCACGCATCCGTGGTTGGGTAGGACCAGCCGTCAGGAGGTGTCCATGCCCATCGCCACGCCCGAGGTCTATGCCGAGATGCTGCGACGCGCCAAGGAACACTCGTATGCCTTCCCGGCGATCAACTGCACGTCGTCGGAGACCGTCAACGCGGCCATCAAAGGCTTCGCCGATGCGGGCAGCGACGGGATCATCCAGTTCTCCACCGGGGGTGCGGAATTCGCGTCGGGGCTGGGCGTCAAGGACATGGTGGCCGGTGCGGTGGCGCTGGCCGAGTTCACCCGCTCCATTGCGGACAGATACTCGATCAACGTTGCGCTACACACCGACCATTGCCCCAAGGACAAGCTGGACACCTATGTCCGCCCGCTGCTGGCGATTTCGGCCGAACGGGTGGCCGCGGGCCAAGATCCGATGTTCGGGTCGCACATGTGGGACGGTTCGGCAGTGCCGATCGACGAGAACCTGCTGATCGCGCGGGAACTGCTCAAGGACGCGGCGGCCGCCAAGATCATCCTCGAGATCGAGATCGGCGTGGTGGGTGGCGAGGAAGACGGTGTCGCCCACGAGATCAACGACAAGCTCTACACCTCGCCGGACGACTTCGAGAAAACCATCGATGCGCTGGGCCACGGCGAGCACGGCAAGTACCTGCTCGCCGCCACGTTCGGCAACGTGCACGGCGTCTACAAGCCCGGCAACGTCAAGCTCCGTCCCGACATCCTGGCCCAGGGGCAAAAGGTGGCGGCGGCCAAGCTGGGGCTGCCCGAGGACGCCAATCCGTTCGACTTCGTCTTCCACGGCGGTTCCGGTTCGCTGACGTCGGAGATCGAGGAGTCGCTGCGCTACGGCGTGGTGAAGATGAACGTCGACACCGACACCCAGTACGCGTTCACCCGCCCCATCGCCGGCCACATGTTCGGCAACTACGACGGCGTGCTCAAGGTCGACGGCGAGGTCGGCGTCAAGAAGGTCTACGACCCGCGCAGCTATCTCAAGAAAGCCGAGGCGTCGATGTCCGAGCGAGTAGTCCAGGCCTGCGCTGACCTGCACTGCGCCGGAAAGTCGGTCTCCAGCTAGCCGCTGGCGGACTGGCAGACCTTCCACTGGTCGTCGCGATACTGCAGATCCAGGCTGCGGGTTGAGCGCAGCTGCGGGTCGTAGGCCATGAACGTGGTGACATTCGCCTCGGCGTGCTGGCCGTTGACCACCACCTGATCGATGCTGGCGATCACCGGATATTGCTTGGCCGCCGACACCCGACGGTAGGTCTCGTCCCAGGCGTGTTCGTCGTAGTCGGTGTAGCCGTCGCGGGTGGTGCCGCACGTGATGGTGCGCAGGGTGGTCAGATCGCCCCGCTGGATCGCGACGTCGAAGTTCTGAATGGTTTGCCGAACCTGGTCTTCCCGCGAGGCATTCGAGTGTTTGCCCCGGGTGAGCAGCACCGTGCCCAGGATCGCGATCGCCGCCAACGCCAAGACGATCACGACCAGCGCCAGTATCCAGCCCCAGTTGAATTGCCTCGACGTACGCAGCTTCCCGCCGAGCCGGGGTGGGATCGATTGCGGGACAGCGGCTTTGGGTGGGGCCCCGAACTGAGCGGTGCCGTCTTGTCCGGGCGGCGCCCCGAAGGCCTCGGTGGCGGGCTCGGGCGTGGTGGCGATGATCGCGGTTTCTTTGGCGTCGAAGCCCGGCGCGGTGAAGCGACGTTCGGGCTGCGGCCCGTCCGGTATTTCCTCGGGGCCGCTCTGCGGGCCGGGTCTGTTGATCACCTCGGTTTCGGTCTCGGAGTCGCTGGGGACCAGGGGGACGCCCTCGGTGGCATCGTCTCCGGTTTCGAAGCCGGACTCGGCCCCCCACTCGTCGCTCGGTTCGCTGCGAGACTCGCGTGGGTCGAACCCGCGCCGTTTCGGCGTGCCGCCGCGCTCGGGTTCGGATCGTTTGGGCATGTGTACTACTGTCCTCCCGCTTCGTGGGGTAGTTGCAGAGCTTAGCGACTGAGTACCCGGCTTCCGGCGTTGGCCGAGGTGCGTCACGCGGGCAAAAGGGGCGAGCTGCAGAATAGAGCCATGTCGCCGATGGGAGATCTGCTAGGGCCCGACCCGATCCTGCTGCCCGGAGATACCGATGCCGAGGCTGAGCTGCTTGCCGGTGAGGTGCCCGGCATCGTGGCCGCCGCGCATCCGACGGCGTCGGTGGCCTGGGCGGCGCTGGCCGAGCAGGCGTTGGCCGACGATCAGGCCATCACCGCGTACGCCTATGCCCGCACCGGCTACCACCGCGGCCTGGACCAGCTGCGCCGAAACGGCTGGAAGGGCTTCGGCCCGGTGCCCTACTCGCACGAACCCAATCGCGGCTTCCTGCGGTGTGTGGCGGCCCTGGCGCGCGCCGCCGACACCATCGGCGAGACCGACGAGTACTCGCGCTGCCTGGACCTGCTCGACGATTGCGACCCCGAAGCGCGCAAGGCGCTCGGGCTTTGACGCCTTAAAAGCTGTCCGAACAATCGGTGTCGTTGGGGCAGTCGATCTGGACGGTGGCGTGCTCCAGTCCGCGAGCCGATAACACCGCGCGCGCGTCATGCAGCACCCGCGCGGAGTCGCCGGCGCTGATCAGGTGTGCGGTGCACATGTCCTTGCCAGGCGACAGCGTCCACACGTGCAGGTCGTGCACGTCGATCACCCCGTCGACGGCGCCGAGCGCGGCGCGCAGTTCCTCGACATCGATATGGGTCGGCGACGATTCGGACAGGATCCGCAGCGCGTCGCGGGCCAGTGCGACGGCCCGGGGCAACACCCAGAGCGCAACCAGCACCGCGACGACCACATCCGCGTAGGGCCAGTGCGTCGTCACAGTGACCACCCCGGCGATCAGGACGCCCAGGCTGCCCACGGTGTCGGCGACGACTTCCATGTAGGCGCCCTTGACCGCGAGGCTGCCCGACGAGTGGGAACGCAACAGCAGCGCGACCACGAAGTTAGCGGTCAGCCCGGCCAGCGCGACCACGATCATCGGCACGCCGGGGACGGCGGGCGCTTCGCGGAGCCGGCGGATGGCCTCGTAGAGGATGAACAGCGCCACACCGATCAGCAGCCCAGCGTTGGCGACGGCAGTGAACACCTCGGCGCGATGCCAGCCGTAGGTGCGGGCGGGCGACGAGCTGCCGCGCCGCGCCAGGGTGACGGCGGCCAGTCCCATGAAGACGGCGACGACGTCGGTCAGCATGTGGCCGGCGTCGGCCAGCAGCGCGATCGAGTTGATCAGCAACGAGGTGACCAGCTCCACCACGAAGAACGCCGCCAGGATCGCTGCGGCCATGATCATGCGCGGAATCAGCCGAGCGTCGTCCGTGTCGGCGGGGGTGTGGTTGTGGCCTGCGCCCATGGCGCGAAATATATGCGCATGGGCGCATATATGGCAAGGGTCAGAACCAGCGGCTCCAGAAGCGGGTCAGCGCGTTACCCCAGCCCACCAGGACGTCCGGCACCCCGGATAGGTCGAATAAGGACAACACGAGCCCGAAGAACCATTGGTTGAGCACCGGTGCCAGGAGCAAGAACAACAGGATGACGAAGCCCCACTGCTTGGCCGGCGCCAACGCCCGCTGGGTCTGGGGACTCAGATGTGGTTCCAGGGCGTCGTATCCGTCCAGGCCCGGGATGGGCAGCAGATTCAGCAGCACGGCGGTGAGCTGAAGGAACGCCAGAAACGCCACCCCGGCCCACAGCACCACGTGCGTCGGATCGAAGAACAACCGCGTCAGCACCAGCAGCAGCACCGCCAGCACGAGGTTGGCCGCCGGACCCGCCAGGCTGACCATGGTCCGCCGGGCGGGCGTCATGAACCAGGTCCGCACGTAGACCGCCGCGCCGGGCAGGCCGATCCCGCCCAGCAGGATGATCACCATCGGCAGCAGCAGCGACAGCGCCGGATGGGCGTAGCGGCGCGGGTTTAGCGTCAGGTAGCCGCGCACGGATTCATCGTGATCGCCGAACCGCCAGGCGGTCACCGCGTGCCCGAATTCGTGCAGGCACAGCGACACCAGCCAGCCGGCGATCACGAAGATGAACACGCCGGCATAAGCCAGCGGCCGTGTGCTGATCCCGGCCGACCAGGCCAACGCGGCGCCGGCGCCCGTCAGCCCGATCAGGCCCAAAAAGATCGGGCTGGGACGTACCGATTCGTGCTGGGAGGCAGGGAAGCTCACCGGTCGAAACTAGCCGACCAGTAGCCAGCCTTCGACGTTGCGGTAGAACGCCGAGCGGCGAGTGGCCCGCGCCGCGGGAACGCCGTCGCGCAGCACGGCGACACCCGTGCTGCCCAGCTGGGCGGCGCGGCCGGTGACCCAGCGGCGCCAGAGCCGGCCGGGACCACGGCCTGCGACGGCCGCGCGCAGGCCCGGTGCGGCCAGCATCGGCTCGATCCAGACGCCGGCGACGTCGCCGTCGAACAACGTCGTGTCGTCGACCACCGCCTCGCCGTGGATCCACCGCGCCTCATCGGCCGGCACCCAGCCCGCCCGCCCGACGACCACCGCCCCGGTCTCGTCGCGGATCAGCGTCACCCGCCGGGCCGAGCCACGCCTGGCCCGCCGCGCCGCCCGGAATCCGGTCGGCAGCCGGTAGATCCGGGTTGCCCGGGTGCGGCGGCGCGGCACGTAAGCCACCTCGACGTCCAACCGCTCGGCACGCAGCAGCCGGGTCAGCACGCTGGCCAGCTCGGCGTCGCCGCCCAGCACGATCAGCCGCCGGAATGCGCCGATGGCGGCATCGACGGCGTCCGGGTCGGCGGCGGCCCGCACGACGGTCAGGCCGGCGAGCTGCCATGGCACCCGACGGTCACCGAACACCACCGCCGCCATGTCCGCGATGTTGGCGCCCGCGGTTACCGGCTCTGTCATGCCTGTGTCGCCACCTCCTGGCTTAAGCTGATTTGCCCGGCTCTCCCCCGCAAGCGGGAGGGACCCCCACAGCCGGCCACCGGCGGCCCGCACGGTCGCCAGGCTAGGGTGGGTCACCGGCTGGACCACAATACGCAGGCGAGATCAGGTGGGAGCGTGTCATGCCGGCAATCGTCCTCATCGGCGCCCAATGGGGCGACGAGGGCAAAGGTAAGGCCACCGATTTGCTCGGTGGGCGCGTTCAGTGGGTGGTGCGCTACCAGGGCGGCAATAACGCCGGCCACACCGTCGTCTTACCCACCGGCGAGAACTTCGCGCTGCACCTCATCCCGTCGGGAGTGCTGACCCCGGGTGTCACCAACGTCATCGGCAACGGCGTGGTGGTCGACCCGGGCGTGCTGCTGGACGAGCTGAAGGGCCTCGAAGACCGCGGGGTCGACACCTCCAAGCTGCTCATCTCCGCCGACGCGCACCTGCTGTTGCCGTATCACGTGGCCATCGACAAGGTCACCGAGCGCTACATGGGGAACAAGAAGATCGGCACCACCGGCCGCGGCATCGGCCCCTGCTACCAGGACAAGATCGCGCGCATGGGCATTCGGGTCGCCGACGTGCTGGATCGGGAAGGGTTGACGCACAAGGTCGAAGCCGCGCTGGAACTGAAAAACCAGATCCTGGTAAAGATCTACAACCGCAAGGCGCTGGATCCGCACCAGGTGGTCGAGGCCCTGCTGGAGCAGGCCGAAGGTTTCCGGCACCGGATCGCCGATTCCCGGCTGCTGCTCAACACCGCGCTGGAGGCCGGCGAGGCCGTCCTGTTGGAAGGCTCGCAGGGCACGCTGCTCGACGTCGACCACGGCACGTATCCCTATGTGACGTCGTCGAATCCGACGGCGGGCGGCGCGGCCGTGGGGTCGGGAATCGGTCCCACCCGGATCACCGCCGTGCTGGGGATCCTCAAGGCGTACACCACCCGCGTGGGCTCGGGCCCGTTCCCCACCGAGCTGTTCGACGAGAACGGCGAATACCTGTCGAAGACGGGCGGCGAATTCGGCGTCACCACCGGACGGCGCCGGCGCTGCGGATGGTTCGACGCCGTCATCGCCCGTTACGCCACCCGGGTCAACGGCATCACCGACTTCTTCCTGACCAAGCTCGACGTGCTGTCCAGTCTGGAAACGGTTCCGGTGTGCGTCGGCTACCGGATCGACGGTGAGCGCATCTACGAGATGCCGATGACGCAAAGCGACCTTTCGCGCGCCGAACCCATCTACGAAGAACTGCCCGGCTGGTGGGAGGACATCTCGCAGGCACGAGAATTCGACGACCTGCCCGCCAAAGCGCGCGACTACGTATTGCGGCTGGAAGAGCTTGCCGGAGCGCATATTTCGTGCATCGGTGTGGGGCCCGGACGTGAACAGACCATCGTGCGCCGCGACGTCCTGGCGGCCCGTCCGTGACGGATGCTGCTCAGGATCCCAAAGACCTCGACCCCGAATACGAACACCACGGTGGCTTCCCCGAATACGGGGTGGCCGACCCGGGCCCGGGATTCGGACGATTTGTGGCGGCCATGCGGCGGCTGCAGGATCTCTCCGTGTCGGCCGACCCCGACGACGAGGTGTGGGACGACGCGGCCGATCGTGTCGCGGCGCTGACCGAGCTGCTGGGACCGTTTCAGGCCGCCGCGGAGGGTCAGGCACCGGCCGGACGGACGCCGGGCTTGCCCGGCATGGGCAGTCTGCTGTTGCCGCCGTGGAAGATGACGCGGTACGAGCCCGACGGCTGCGAAATGCAAGGCCATTTCACCCGGTTTCACGTCGGGGGCAATTATGCGGTGCACGGCGGCGTGCTGCCGCTGTTGTTTGATCACATGTTCGGGATGGTCTCCCACGCCTCGAACCGCCCGATCAGCCGGACGGCATTCCTGCATGTCGATTACCGCAAGATCACCCCGATCGGCGTGCCGTTGGTGGTGCGCGGACGGGTCACCAGCACCGAGGGGCGCAAAGCGTTCGTGTCCGCGGAACTGGTCGACGCCGACGGCGCACTGCTGGCCGAGGCCAACGGCCTGATGGTGCAGTTACTCCCAGGCCAGCCCTGAGGCCGGTTGGCCCGCTCCGCTACGCGGGCCGCGTCGTCAGCGGGCGACGTCGGGCTCGCACATTCGGAACCGACCTATCCTTGAGCCGTGACTGACGGCGTGATCGACGGACGGGACGACGAAACGACGGCGCTCGTCGTGCCCCAGCAAGCTCCCGCGCCCGCCGAAGCCCAGGCCGCCCCCGCCGACGGCAGGCCGACGGTAGTGCTGCTGGGGTCTGGCGAGATCAGCCGGGAGCTGGCGATCGCCCTGGGGCGCCTCGGAGCCCGGGTGGTCGCCGTCGACCAGGATCCGCACGCACCCGCGCACGGGGTGGCCGACCAGGCCCTGGTGGTTCCGCTGACCGACGCCGCCGAGCTGTCGGCGGCGCTGCACCGGCTGCAACCCGACTTCGTGGTGACCGCGACCGACGCCGTCGCCGGCGCGGCGCTTGAGGCCCTTGAGAGCCTCGAGGCCACCGGATCCGGCGGGAACCACACCGAGTTGGTGCCCAGCGCCCGCGCCGTGCGGCTCAGTGCCGACCGCGAGGGCCTGCGCCGACTGGCCGCCGACGAGCTGGGGCTGCCCACCGCGCCGTTCTGGTTCGTCGGGACGCTGGGCGAACTCGAGGCGGTGGGCGCGCACGCCGGATATCCGTTGTTGATCAAGCCGGTGGCCGGGCCGACAGGGCGGGGGCAGTCGGTGGTGACGCGACGCGAAGACCTCGGGTCGGCGTGGCAACGCGCGGTGGGCGGTCACGCGGGCCCGGGGCAGCCGCGGGCGCTGGCCGAAACGGTGGTCGAGGTCGAGTTCTACGTGACGCTGCTGGCGGTGCTCGGCGAAGGCCTGGCGGGTCCGGTGATCGAATTCTGTTCGCCCATCGGTCATCGTGACTCTGGCGGGCAGGTGCTGGAATCCTGGCAACCCCAGAAGATGAGTGCGGCGGCGACGGACGCCGCGAGGTCGATCGCCGCGCGAATAGTGAAGGCGCTGGGTGGACGCGGTGTCTTCGCCGTCGAATTGATGGTCAACGGCGACGAGGTGTATTTCGCCGACGTCACGTCACACCCGACCGACAGCGTCTGGGTGACGCTGCGCAGTCAGCGGCTCTCCGCGTTCGAACTTGCGGCACGGACCATCCTGGGCCTGCCGGTGGACACGATGATGGTTTCGCCGGCCGCCGCCCGCGTGATCGACCCCGCCATCTCGTACGGCCCCGCAGCGCTGACCGGCGCTCTGAGCGTACCCGAAAGCGATCTGCGGGTGGTCGGGCGAGGCTACCGGGCGTTGGCCACCGCGCCGGAGGTCACGGCGGCGCGCGACCGCGCCGGGCAGGTGGCGGCCGCCTTGAATAGCCGGGATTCACGCATGCCCGGAACCGCGCCATCGGCCTCGTAGCCACGCGAATCGCCTCATACCTGTTGAATGCCAATTGATTTCGGCATCGATCCGTCTCGTGGGCGATATTCTCTGTCGAGCACACCCGGCCAGACGATCGCAGCGGAATGCGCAGCGGTTGAGTGGGTATACATGCTGGATGACGTTCCACGCGTTCGTGCTCGGCGGGGGCGGCATGCTTGGCGCCGCCGAAGTCGGCATGGCGCGCGCACTGCTGGAGGCGGGAGTACAGCCAGAGTTAGTGTGCGGCACCTCGGTTGGCGCGATCAACGGTGCGGCCATCGCCGCGGACCCGACACCCGAGGGTGCGCAACGGCTATTGGAGATGTGGGAGGCACTCGGCCGGACCGACATGTTCGGCGGTTCGCTGGTCGGCCGGCTCGCCAGCCTGGTGAGCCGCAGAACGGCGCTGCATGGCAATGGCGCTCTCCGCCGAATGCTGCAGGACCACCTGCCGGCGGGGACATTCGAGGATCTCGCTGTGCCGTTCGAGTGCGTGGCGGCCAGTGTCGAGCGTGCCCGTGAGCACTGGTTCGACAGAGGGGAATTGGTCGAGCCCGTACTCGCGTCGTGCGCGCTGCCCGGCGTCTTCCCGCCGGTCCGTATCGGCGACGAGAACTTTTACGACGGCGGCCTCGTGAACAGCATCCCGCTGGGTAGGGCTGTCGCGCGGGGCGCGGACACCGTGTGGGTCTTGCATGTGGGGCGCTTGGAGGAAGATCTCGCCGCACCGCGATTTCTGTGGGAGGTCGCGTTCGTTGCCTTCGAGATCTCGCGACGGCATCGGTTTCTCAGCGATCTCGAACGAGTGGGAACGGAAGTGGCGGTCCACGTGCTTCCAACCGGGTTGCCGCAGCGGTCCTCCGCGACGTGGTCGAACCTGCGCTACCGTGACACCCGCCGGATCGCGGGACGCGCCGAACTCGCTTATGACGCAACGCGCGAGTACCTCGAGGCGCGGCTATGAGGATGCTACGTCGCGTTTTCACGGTGCCGTTAGTAACCATCTTGATGGTTGCCCTCTTGGTCTTGGGGCCGCTGCTGCTGGCCGCCGCAGGCATCACGGGCCTTCTTACCCGGTCGAGTCGGCTCCCGCGCACCGTCGGTGTACTGCTGGCGTACGCCCTTATCGAACTGCGCACGCTCGCAAGGCTTTTAGGTGGAGACCGTGACTGCGACCAACTCATGGAGGACATCCTCACATTCGTTTATGCCGCGGCGCGCAAAATTCTCGACGTAGAGGTCGTCCTCGACCCGGCCTCGACGACCCCGGACGCGACCCCGCGCGATCAGCCACTGATCGTGCTGTCACGCCATTGCGGTCCGGGAGACAGCGTGCTGGTGGCGTGGCTGCTCGTAATCGAATACCGGCTGCAGCTGAGGATCGTGCTTAAATCGATCCTTCAGTGTGAGCCTGTACTCGACTTTGCCGGCGAACTGGGAGGCCTCTGCTTCCTCAGTCGCGGCGACCGCGCGCGCAGACAAATCCGCGGTCTGGCCGAATCGCTCGTCGGCGGTCAGGCGATGCTGGTTTTCCCCGAGGGTGCGAATTTTAGTTGGCCGCGATGGCGCAACGCGATCACCCAACTCCGCGCCACCCGCGGCTTCCGCGCTGCTCGACGTGCGTTGCGGCAATCCCACACGCTGCCACCGCGCAGTGGCGGCGTCGCCGCCGCAGTGGCGGGCGCTCCGAACGCCAACCTACTGGTGGTGACTCATAACGGATTCTGCGCCGACGGGCGGGCCCGACCCTGGTGGCAGCTACCCATTCATCGGCAGTTGCTCATCCGCACGGTTGTGATACCGGCCGGCCGTATCCCACCGCCCGCTCGAATGGGGCCTTGGCTCGATCGAACTTGGACACAAGTCGATGCCTGGGTTGCCGCGCACGCCGAGCGTTCCTAACGTTTGACGTCGACTTTCAGATCAGCGGTATTCATGTTCGCTCCACGATGTGCTGGCTGCAATGGTCAGAGCCCCTGCAGGCGGAAGCACTCAGGCGAGGATACTGTGGCTGGCAACGTTCACGAGGGACGAGGTTAAACGAGGATGACTGCAGAGCACGGACACTCCTACGCGGGAGACATTTCGCCTTTAGACGCATGGAAGCTGCTGAGCGATAATCCCGACGCCGTGCTGGTTGACGTGCGGACCGACGCCGAGTGGCGATTCGTCGGGGTGCCCGATCTGTCCAGCCTCGGCCGTGAGGTGTTGTTCCTGGAGTGGAATTCGTCGGACGGACGGCGCAACGCGAATTTCGCCGACCAACTGCGCGAGCAGGTGGCGCCGGCCGAAACCGACGCGCAGCGCCCGGTGCTGTTCTTGTGTCGCTCCGGAAACCGCTCCATCGGCGCCGCCGAGGTCGCGACCGAGCTGGGCATCACGCCGGCTTACAACATCCTGGACGGCTTCGAGGGCCAACTCGATACCAACGGCCACCGGGGCGAAACGGGCTGGCGCGCCATCGGATTGCCTTGGAAACAGGGCTGATCCGGCGATGACCCCAGCCGACAAC
>NZ_DASUHS010000175.1:0-3037 GCF_036273375.1 Mycobacterium sp.
GGTCGGTCCGCTTGGTGAGGTCGTCACGCCCCTTGCAAATCTCGGCGAGTAGTTGCGCCCGTTCGTCGCAGAGCGATCGACGGAAATATGCCGCTTGGAGCGCGTCGGCGGCCAATTCCTGAACGCGTGCCGTCCCCCTAGCCGCTTGAGGATCCACTTCCGACAATTTGTTGGTGATGTGGAATGCGTGGCTTGTGCCGAATCGTCAAGCGGCTAGCGGGGTTTCGATGGCGAGATCGCTGAAGAGTGTTTGCATGTAGATACGGAGTCGTTCGTAGTCGCGGTCGACGCGGGTCCAGTGCGCGGGTTTGCGTCCCATCCGGGGGCTGCGCACCGCGGCCAGGATCGGGGCGATGACCTGATCGCGCAGGGTGAGCAGGGCGGCGATGGTGCGTGCGGCCAGCGGCGGGACGATGTAGCGGCGGGTTCGGCCGGGTTTGTCGACGAGCTGTTTGCCGCGCAGCTTACGCAGGTCGTAGCCGGCCTGGCGGACGGTGTAGCCGCAGTGATCGACACCGGTGAGGGCGTGCACCTTGGCGGCGAACTGGGCGACGGTGAACCCGCTCGGGGCCGGGGCCAGTGCCAGGGCGGCGCGCAGCGCGTCACGCATGCGGGGTTTGTTCAGGTCGACACCGCCGACCCGGGTGGCACCCAGCCGGACGCCGGTGGGCAGCTCATCGAGGATGCCGTCGCCGAGGAATCCGGTGTCCACACAATCCAGGGCGGTGGCGAACCGCTCGACCACACCGGCCAGCCGGGTGACGATCTCGGGAAACTTCTCGATCATCCTGCCGCAGCGCAACTCCGCGGTGTTGTGCGCGATCGCCTCGAACCGCAGCACGCGTTCGCCTTATCTGTGGTGGGGACCCCCGTAAAGGGTTGGGATCCGTTGGTTGTCTCGTTGTTTGGCCTCGTTCCGGCCCCCGTGTCTGAGGGCGGTGGATCGCAGTCGGGGTCGAGGTGGAGCGCCCGCAGCGCAGCGAGGACGAACGACCTTGAGGCCGACGAGGATCCGCCGCATACTGTTGGTCGCCGGAACGGAGGCAAAGACGTTGTGGTTCAAGTCATCTGCTGCCTCCCGTGAATGTGCGGTAGGTGTCCGACGTTGCGCGTGCCGGCGCCCAGCCTTATCTGGGTCCACGGACGAGGTCCGGCGACATGATGATGGATGGGGTGCCCGGCGTGCGGGCTGCCGAAGGGGTGCGGTCGCTCAGTCTTTGCGGGAGGTCCACCCCACAGCGAGGAGGTGGCGGCAGGCGAATTGCGGGAGCTGGCCGCAGGCATCAGCTGAGTTATGGGCAGGGCACGCGCGCACCGCATGGTTAGGCGGCCACCTCCTCGGGTTCGGGGACGGGCAACGCCAGGGCGGCATCGCCGAGCTCACGCAGCGTGTGATAGCAGCGGCGCAAGATCTTGCGCTCCATCGCCAGGGTCGGGTTCTTGCCGTTGTGGCCGTCGTGTTTGGCCGCCAGCTTGTGGTAGTAGCCGTGATCGGGGGACCCGCGCCGCGCCGCGGACTTGGCCGCCTCGAACGCCGCCCAGCGCAGCTCGGGCGAGCCCTGCCGCGACAGGTGCCCCGGTGAGCGTTTGGCGTCGGAGGAGTAGACGGTGACATCGAGCCCGGCGAAGCGCACCAGCTGATCGGAACTACGGAATCGGCGCGCATCGCCGATCTCGGCCCAGATGATCACCGCGCACAACCAGCCCACGCCGTAGTGGCGCTGCAGCGCCCGACACCCCGGCTGGCGTCGGGCGAAGCCGATCAATTGGGTGCGCAGCGGGTCGATCTCGGCGCTGAGCTCATCAATGCGCCGCAGCGCGGTGTCCACATACTGGCGTCCCGCCGCCGACAACTCGGCACCCGTGAGCGCCTCACGGCCAGCCCGGGTTAACAACGCTCTGATCGGTGGGCAGCCCTGGTGAAACACCTGGGCGTGGATGCGCTGCTGCCAGGTCCGGCGCTCGTCCATCAGGGTGCAGTACAACCGGCCCAGGGTGCGCACCTCCACCACGTGCGCCGGCGGGATCCACGACTCCGGGAACCGGCGCTCCAACAGCAACGTGCGCAGCAACCGGGCATCGGCGCGGTCGGTCTTGGCCCGCTTCTTCGGCCCTCGCAACGCTGCGATCTCGGCCGGATCCCCCAGATGCACACCCAGTCCCGCGGCCGCCAGTTCCTCGCTGACATAGCGCCACCCGGTGCAGCCCTCCAACGCGAACTCCGTGTCCCCGTCCGGGCAGTGCTCGGCCAGCCAGCCCCGCAACGTCTTCCGCGTCGCCGGACGGATCTGGCCCCAGTGCACCAACCCGTCGTTATCCACGTAATCGAAGGTGATCTGCTGTCGGTGCACGTCCAAGCCGCCTACCATGGTCATCGGGACCTCCTCGAGTTCCTGAAACATCACTGACGCCATATAAACGAGCGTCTGAGCCGAGGGGGTCCCATCACATGTCATCTTTGGTGTAGGCCTTGCCGGTCAGCCGCCCGAAGTGCAGCTTGAACACGGTCAGGTCATAGGTAGGTGTCTCGATCGCGGCCTCGATCATCGAGGAGTGTTTGCGGGTGCGGCGGGGACGCTGCGCGGCGCCGAAGACGGTGCGGATCTTCGGCACGTCGAGCCGGGACCGGGTTCGGTCGACCACGGTGTCGAACACCCGCTGCATCCGACGACCGTCGGCGAAGACCAGGTTGCGGCTGTACTCAACCTGGTAGACAGACAACGCGTAACCGAACCCGCTGCGGTGCTGCTCGTCGAGGTCGAGCCCGAAGCACAGGCATGCCGAATAGATCCAGGATTTGCAGACCTGGCTCAGCCGCCCTACAGCCGCATGCTGCGACAAGGCATCTGCGATCCGAGCCAGGCCCACCGGGTCGGCGACCGCGGTGAAGCAGTTGCCGACCTTGCCGAATGCTATCCGCGCCGCGGCAGCCTCCCGGGCCACGAACTCGTGGCCGTTCCAGGATGATCTGCGCGCCGAACGGCGGATGCCCCGACATCTTGATCGTCACATGACCCCCCTCCGGGTCGATGATGTG
>NZ_DASUHS010000176.1:0-8949 GCF_036273375.1 Mycobacterium sp.
CGGATCCCGGCGGCGTGGACGCACCTGGTGGGCATCAAGCCGCAGCGTGGACGCATCTCGACGTGGCCGTTGCCGGAGGCGTTCAACGGCATCACGGTCAACGGCGTGCTGGCCCGGACCGTGGCTGATGCGGCGTTGGTGCTCGACGCCGCGTCCGGCAACGTCGAGGGCGACCGGCACAGGCCGCCCCCGATCACCGCGTCGGACTATGTGGGGAAAGCGCCCGGCCCGCTGAACATCGCGCTGTCCACCCGGTTCCCGTACACCGGCTTCCGGCCGAAGCTGCACCCGGAGATTCTGGCCGCGACGCGAGCCGTCGGCAAGCAACTCGAACTGCTCGGCCACACCGTGGTGCCCGGCAATCCGGACTACGGCATGCGGCTGTCCTGGGACTTCCTCGCCCGGTCCACCTCGGGCCTACGGGATTGGGAGGAGCGGCTGGGCGACGGCGTGGCGCTGGACCCCCGCACCCTGTCCAACCTGCGCATGGGCGCCGTGTTGGGACAAGCGATCCTGCGCACCGCCCGCCACCACGAAGCGGCCGACCAACGCCGGGTGGGCTCGATCTTCGACATCGTCGACGTCGTGTTAGCGCCGACCACGGCCCAACCGCCGCCACTGGCGCGCGCCTTCGACCGGTTGAGTGGCTTCGGCACCGACCGCGCCATGATCGCGGCGTGCCCGCTGACGTTCCCGTGGAACGTCCTGGGCTGGCCGTCGATCAACGTTCCGGCCGGCTTCACTTCCGACGGCTTGCCGATCGGTGTGCAGCTGATGGGTCCGGCGAACAGCGAGGGCATGCTGATTTCGCTGGCCGCCGAGCTGGAAGCCGTCTGCGGATGGGTTAGCAAACAGCCCCAGTCATGGTGGGACCAGACCACCGACGCTCCCGGGACCAACGGTTAATGTCTCAGCCGCCGCCCGCGCGCGGTTGTACAGGTAATAGCCGCGAATTAGCCGCGCTGGCTTACCTGTGCTCGGGCGTCAACGCCGGCATGAATTTTCCCGACGCGGCGGATCCGTCGTTGCAGTCGATCCGCGTACTGGAGTGACGTGGGCGATGCGGCGCATCAACATTCACATGAACAACATGAGTAGCCTGTGCCTGGTATATGGCCATTTTCAATTGCGCTAGCACCGGCGCTGGCACGAATGAAACTCACCTATCGGTCGGCAGCACCACGGGCGTACAACGGTCGGCAGCACCACGGGCGTGCGCCGGTCAGCCGCGCAACGGGCGTGCGCCCGGCCCGCGATGACCGCTAAAACCCAAGTCGGCCAAGCTGTTTGGGGTCGCTCTGCCAGTTTTTGGCTACCTTGACACGCAGGTCGAGGTAAACCTTGGTGCCCAACAACTTTTCGATCTGGGCGCGCGCGGCGGTACCGACCTCCCGCAGCCGGGCGCCACCCTTGCCGATGACGATTCCCTTCTGGCTGTCGCGTTCGACGTAAAGCAGAGCGTGGACGTCGATCAGGTCGTCACGATCGGCCCGCGGATTGACTTCGTCGATGACCACCGCCAACGAATGCGGCAGCTCGTCACGAACGCCTTCCAGGGCGGCCTCCCGGATGAGCTCGGCCATCAGGACCTCTTCGGGTTCGTCGGTCAGCTCACCGTCGGGGTAATACGCCGGCCCGGGCGGCAGCGCGGCGGCCAGCACGTCGATCAAGATGTCGACCTGCGCCCCGGTCGCCGCCGACACCGGCACGATTTCCCACCTGTCACCGACCAGCTCGCTGACCGCCACCAACTGCGCGGCTACCCGATCCTTGGGCGTCTTGTCGATCTTGGTGACGATCGCGACGAGAGTCGTCTTCGGTGCGGTCGAACGGATCTGTTCGACGATCCACCGGTCACCCGGACCGATCGCTTCGTCGGCCGGAATGCACAGCCCGATCACGTCGACTTCGGAATAGGTATCGCGCACAAGGTCATTCAGGCGCTTGCCCAGCAGGGTGCGCGGTCGGTGCAGGCCCGGCGTATCGACCAGGATGATCTGGCAGTCGTCTCGATGCACGATGCCACGGATGGTGTGCCGGGTGGTCTGTGGCCGCATCGACGTAATCGCGACCTTGCTCCCGACGAGCGCGTTCGTCAGCGTCGATTTCCCGGTGTTGGGGCGCCCGACCAAACATACGAAGCCGGAGCGGAATTCAGTCATGTTGCTCGGATTCCTCGCCCTCGGATGAATCGCCGGATTCGACCGGGCTGAGTAGGACGGTATTAATTCGTACCCGGCCCCGGTGATCGGTGCCGCCTTCGGCCCGCAGCCGCAGACCGTGGGAAACCACCTCGGCGCCCGGCAACGGTACCCGTCCCAATTCCAGTGCGAGCAGGCCGCCCACGGTGTCGACATCGAGATCGTCGTCGAATCCCACGTCATACAGCTCACCCAAATCTTCGATCGGCAGCCGCGCCGACACCCGGAAGTGCTTGTCGCCCAGGTCTTCGATCGGCGCCGTCTCCGCCTGGTCGTACTCGTCGGCGATCTCGCCGACGATTTCCTCCAGCACGTCTTCGATGCTGACCAGGCCGGCGATCGCGCCGTACTCGTCGACGAGAAGAGCCATGTGGTTGCGGTCGCGCTGCATCTCCCGCAGCAGCGAGTCCAGAGGCTTGGAATCTGGCACGAAGACCGCCGGGCGCATCACCTTCGACACCGGAGGGGTCCGGCCGCCGTCGCCAGACAAAACCGTCTGCTGGACAAGGTCTTTCAAATACACGACGCCGACGATGTCGTCGACGTTCTCGCCGATCACCGGGATGCGGGAATGCCCGCTGCGCACCGCCAAGTTGATGGCCTGGCTGGCGAACTTGTCGCTTTCGATCCAAATCATCTCGGTGCGCGGCACCATCACCTCGCGGGCCGGGGTGTCACCGAGTTCGAACACCGACTGGATCATCCTCCGCTCTTCGGCCGCGACCACCCCGCGCTGCTGGGCCAGATCGACGACCTCGCGCAATTCGATCTCGGAGGCGAACGGCCCGTTCCGCAGGCCGCGGCCGGGAGTCACGGCATTACCCAGCACCACCAGCAGCCCGCTGATCGGCATCAATAGCCACGAGATCGCTTGCAGCGGAAGCACTGTCGTCAGCGCAATGGAGTAGGCGTTCTGGCGGCCGAGGGTGCGTGGCCCTACTCCCATGACGACGAAGCTGGTCACCACCATGATGGCGGCAGCGCCGAACAATCCCCATCTCAGCCCGAAGTTGTCATAGAGAAACACCACCAGCAGTACGGTCGCCGTGATCTCGCAGGCGATTCGCAGCAGCACCACCAGGTTGATGTAGCGCGGCCGTTCCGACATCACCTTGGACAACGCCACCGCGCCGGGTCGCTCGTCGCGCACCAACTCCTGAACCCGGGCCAGCGATACCGTGCTGATGGCCGCGTCGATCGCCGCGAATAGTCCGCCCAGCGCGATCAGCGCGACTGCGCCGAGCAGCTCAGACCAGCCGGTCAATTGTCGACATACCTTGACTTGGTCACTGACTCCCCTGTGGCTTTGACCTGCAGCTTAGCGGTTGCCGGCGCCGAGGACCGGCGACCGCTAGCTGTCAGCCTTCTGCTCCTCGCTTCGATTCCGGCGGTTGAGCAGCCAGGCGATCAGGCCCACCACCACCGCAAACCCCCCGAAGCGCAGCGGCAGGGCCCACCCGGATTGGTGGGGTAAACCAGGCTCCTGGTGGTGGACGGCCAGCAGCACCAAGAAGCTGCCGTCGTCGGTCGGCCCGACCCCGGGCGTCGGCTGGGTCTTGATCACCCTGATCTGGGCGGGGGCGCTGCTGGAGTTGTCGATCTGTCCCCAGGCCAGAGTGGAGTCGTCGAGCAGGAAGGTGTCCTGGCCGCCCGCGGGTTGGCTGCCGTCGTGACCCACCACCGCCACGTGGCCCACTTCGACGGTCTCGCTTTTGGCGGGGACGAACACCGTGACGTTGTCGTAGAGCTTCGGGGGCGCCGGCGGCTTGTCGGGTGGCGTCGCGCCGTTCGGCGGTATCGAACCCCCGCCGTAAAAACTGCCGGCCGCGACATAGCTGTCGCCAACAGCGGTGAACGGGACGACGCCGGCGGTGGTGGCGTCGAGCACCATCTTGGCCCCACGCGGCAGGTACGCCTCCTGGTAGGCGCCGTTGTAGAAGTAGCGGAACGTGATCGGCTGATTCAGCGGGTTGTAGATCGTCGGGCGGCGATAGGCGTCGTCGTAGTCGAGGTAGTCCCAGTGGCGCGGCCGGATGAACTTCTGATCGTCAACCTTGAGGATGTCGACGTTGTCCCGGTGGGAACTCACGACGTTCTGCACCTGCTGGTTGAAATCAACCTGGGTGGGCGGCTTTGGTGGGTTGGCGGGGTCGACGCGCGTCAGCGGTGCGGCCTTGGCCGCCGCGATCGCCAGCGACGGCGCATCCAGCCCCCGCGGCGGCGCCACCACCGGGGCGTTTCGCGGTGTGTCCGGGCCCGGCGGATTGATCTCCTGCACCGGGACGGAGTTCTGACCGGAGTTGGGCGGCGGAAGTACCAGTGGGCCACCCACCGGCGGCGGGATCGGGGGCGGCTCGTACACCGGAATGGGAACGTGCGGAACCGGTGAGGGCGCGTTGCTCGGGGGTCCTTGGACGCCTTGGCGGTCCTCGTTGCACACGTTCGCCGTGTGATAGGCGTTCACGTAGAACATGCAGTGCTCGCAGGCGACGGGGTTCGATCCCGCGCCGGCACACGGGGCCGCCTGCGCCTCGGTGTCGGTCGTGACCCACACCGGCAACGGTGCGAACGCGATGGCGGCTGCCGCCAGAATTTTGAGTGACCTCAATTGTCGAAATACCTTGACTTGTCGAGCAATCGGCGGTCCCGCTCCTCTTGGCGGTCCTGGTGGTAGGCCTCGACCTGATCGGCGACCCATTCTTCGAGCAGCCGGTCCTGCAGGGCGAACATCTCTTTCTCCTCGTCCGGCTCGCCGTGGTCGTAGCCGATTAGGTGAAGCACGCCGTGGATGGCCAGCAGCGCCAGCTCATGCCCCAGACTGTGGCCCGCCGAGGCGGCCTGGCCGGCCGCGAATTCCGGGCACAGCACGATGTCGCCCAGCATCGAGGGGCCCGGCTCGGGGGCGTCCGGGCGCCCACCCGGCTCGAGCTCGTCCATCGGAAAGCTCATCACGTCGGTCGGGCCGGGTAGGTCCATCCAGCGCATGTGCAGGTCGGCCATCGCGGCGGTGTCCAGCAGCACCATCGACAGCTCGGCAGCCGGATTGACGTCCATCTTGGCGATGACGAACCGCGCGACACTGATCAGTTCGGCTTCGGAGACGTCGATACCCGATTCGTTGGATACCTCAATGCTCATAGAACCCACTCACCGCACCATCATCGACGACCACGCGAGCCCATTGACCGCCGCGACGCGCGGTTCATCGTCAGACCGGGCTCTTCAAACTTCGCATAGGCGTCAACGATCTCCGAGACCAGCCGGTGGCGGACCACATCCACACTGGTCAGCTCCGCGACGTGGATGTCACCCACGCTGTCCAGGATTTCCATCGCCGAGCGCAGGCCCGACTTGGCGCCGCCAGGAAGGTCGACCTGCGTGATGTCGCCGGTGACAACGATCTTCGATCCGAAGCCGAGCCGGGTGAGGAACATCTTCATCTGCTCGGCGGTGGTGTTTTGCGCCTCGTCGAGAACGATGAACGCGGAATTGAGGGTGTTGTGCGTCAGCAAGAAATCTTCGGTGACGTACAGCGAATCCGCGGCTGCGACCTGAATGCACACCGCCTCCTCGATGCCCGCCGGTTCGATCCGATCGACGAAGCGGATTGGCCGACCGCCACCGGTCAGGTCGTACTTCGCAGCCTTGCGGGCTAGCCGGAACGGCACAACACCCTCCGGCAGCCGGAGGTCGAGGATGTATGCGTCCGAGCGGTGATGCACCTGCCTACCTCGAGCACGTCCCGGCTTTCGCCCTTCAGCGGGCCTGGTTCGCCAATAGGCGATGCCACCCAGTGACTGAACCAGGAACACCACATCGTCACGGAGTCGAGCCGAGACTGTTGTGAACTGGATCCGGCACGTTCGTGCCTGCTGGGTGACTGGGCCTCCATCCGAGTCGAGGAGCCCCTGTAACACAGCCAGCCGCACATCCGGCGAGTTGAACAGGTAGTCCCGAGGAATGAATTTTCCCGCCGACCGCAGACCGGCTAGGCCCAGCTGTCGAAGAACGTTAGTAACTGGATTCGCTCGGGTGGCGAGTTCGCCGCGAGACCGGTTAAGGATGTAATCCACGGCAGACTTCCGTCGCATTTCGATACCCGGTATCAGGCGTCCTAGAGATTCGGCCAGTTCGGGGTCCGTCGTCGCAAAAGAAGGCGTCGTTGTACACGTGAGACACCCGTCACCTAGCAGCAGACCCAACGCATACGGGTCGAGAGGCGCTGGCCGGCTTTCAAATTCCACCGGCGCACGCAAGGTCGGCAACTCATAGCGATGATAGTGAGCAGCGCGGAGGTTGCCAATCATCTCCTTCGTTTGCAACACACGAGCAGGCCTGCTACGTCGCCTGTCTGACCGTGTGTAAACCGACCAAAGGTGATCACCGGATGCGAGCGTCGAGGAACCATCCTGGGTGGAAACCCGATAGATTTCCTTGAAGCCCTGCGGATAGACGCCCAAAACCTCCGTGGGTCGCCCATCAGAACCGATCACAAAATCCCCGACCCGCAGTTCGCCGATTGGTTGAAATCCGTTGGGAGTTAATACTTTCGTGAACACCGGTTGAGCTCGGCCGCGCATATACGCCAGCGGCGCCACCTCAATGACTCCGGCGGTCATCAGTTTGGGGATCAGCTCGGGATCCATCATGTCGTACAGCGCGTCATACAACGGCCGCAGATACGGATCGATCTTCTCGCTGAGCGTGCCGGGCAAAAACCCAAGGCGCTCACCGGCTTCCACGGCCGGGCGGGTCAAGATGATGCGGCTGACCTGTTTGGTCTGCAGGGCGTTGACCGCCTTGGCCATCGCCAGATACGTCTTGCCGGTTCCGGCCGGGCCGACCCCGAAGACGATGGTGTTGGCGTCGATGGCATCGACGTAGCGCTTCTGGTTGAGCGTCTTGGGCCGGATCGTCTTTCCGCGCCGCGACAAGATGTCCAGCGTCAGCACTTCGGCCGGTGACTCGTTGTCGGTGCCGGCCAGCATGGCGACGCTGTGGCGAACCACCTCCGGGGTCAACGGCTGACCACCGGCAACAATCGCGACCAGTTCGGAGATCACCCGCTCGGCGAGCGCGACGTCGGCGGGCTCGCCCGCGAGGGTGACCGCATTGCCACGCACATGCAAGTCGGCGTTCAGGCTGCGCTCCAGAGCCCGTAGGTTCTGGTCCGCCGAACCCAACAAGCCCATCACGACATCGGGCGGAACATCGATGCTGCTGCGAACCTGAGTAGAGGCCGGGACGGCTCCGGCTGCGTCAGCAGCGCTGGTCTCGCGGGGTGTCACGTGGCTCTCGATGCCTGCTTTCTCGGCTTGTCGGGGGGTTGCTGGGCCGTCTCAGTCTACGCCGAGGCCCCGGGTCGGTCAGTGTTCAGCAACGTACTCGACGACGGGCCGGTGTCGCCAACCTGCAGCGACAGGCCGTTTGCCGGCACATCCCCGCGCTGGTCCCAGCGCGGGGTCAGCACACCGAGCGCGCCCAGGGCCACCGCCGCGGCGGTCGACGTTCGCAGCACCTGTGGACCAAGCCGCACCGCCGCCGCACCGGCGTCGGACAACGCCGCCATCTCGTCCTCCGCGATCCCGCCTTCTGGACCGACCAGCAGCAGCAGTGATTTCGCTTGTGCCAGCTCGATAGACGCCAGTGGGTCGGTGGCCGACTCATGCAAAGCCAGCGCCGTCGCGCCGGCGGCCACCTCCTCGCGAATCCGCCGAGTCAGTTCTGGGGTGGACAACACCCCGTCGACCGGCGGGATGTGCGCCCGACGGGATTGCCGGGCGGCCGACCGGACGACGGCGCGCCATCGGCGCAACCCCTTGTCGACCCGATTGCCCTGCCAGTTGGCCACGCAACGCGCGGCCTGCCACGCCACGAACGCGTCGGCGCCGGCCTCGGTGGCCAGCTCGATCGCCAGCTCCGAACGCTCCGATTTCGGCAGTGCCTGCACGACCGTCACAGGCGGGGACCCCGGCGCGACGCTCCAGCGCTCGAGCACCCGTGCACGCAACCCGTCGCGCCCGGCGTGTTCCACCTCGCAATGGGCCAGGGCTCCGGCGCCGTCACCGAGCACGAGTCGGTCGCCGGGACGCATTCGCCGGACGGTGGCGGCGTGAA
The DNA here is from genome assembly GCF_036273375.1 of Mycobacterium sp. Lineage (GTDB taxonomy): Bacteria > Actinomycetota > Actinomycetes > Mycobacteriales > Mycobacteriaceae > Mycobacterium. The sequence continues at coordinate 8,319 of NZ_DASUHS010000176.1, forward strand.
AACCCTCGTCACCGCCCAGCACGGCGAGCGCGCCGGGCTCGGGCAGATCGTCGAGGTAGAACAGGGTCGCAACCATGTGCGCCTCCGGGCGCCCGGCTAGCGCCCGGTGAAGGTTTCGCGGAGCCGGCTGAACAAGCCCCCGCCGGCGTGGGTCGAGCGGACCTCGGGCACGTCGCGGCTGCGGCGAGTTTTCAGCTCGCGCAGCAATTCGGTGTCGCGGTGGTCCAGCCGGGCGGGAACCACCACCTCGACATGGACATGCAGATCGCCGCGGGTGCCGGACCGCAGGTGCGGCATGCCGTGGCCACGCAGCGTGATGACCGACGCCGGCTGGGTCCCGGGCGGAATGGTGATCTCGCTGACGCCGTCCAAGATGGCGTCGACGGTGACCGTGGCGCCCAGCGCCGCGTCAACCATCGGCACCGAAACCGTGCAGTGCAGGTCGTCGCCTTCGCGGACGAAGACGTCGTGGGCCTGTTCGTGCACCTCGACGTACAGGTCACCGGCCGGCCCGCCACCGGGCCCGACCTCGCCCTGCGCGGCGAGCCGCACGCGCATCCCGTCGCCGACACCGGCCGGGATTTTGACGCTGATCTCGCGGCGGGCCCGCACCCGGCCGTCGCCCATGCAC
>NZ_DASUHS010000177.1:0-13200 GCF_036273375.1 Mycobacterium sp.
GTCAAGGGCATCCAGCACCGCCTCAGCCGCCAGCCGCAACTCGCTTCGTCCGGAATCCTTCGAGAAGTCGGTGGCACCGATGCCGACGATGGCGGCTCGACCACTGAGCAAACCCGATGACATCAAGCGTCCCCAATCGTCAGCGCCACCGTCGCGATGACATGATCGCCAAGGCCGTTGCGGCCGAACACCTTTACCGTGATCAGGCCGCCATCGACAGCGGTGACTTCACCGGAAAACGTCACGGTGTCGTAGGCGTACCATGGCACACCCAATCGCAGCCCAATCGACTTGATCAGCGCCGACGGCCCCGCCCAGTCGGTGATATAACGCTGCACCAGCCCGGTGTCGGTGAGGATGTTGACAAAGATGTCGTTCGAACCTTTGGCCTGCGCCTTATCGCGGTCGTGGTGCACGTCCTGAAAGTCCCGGGTAGCCAGGGCCGTCGAGATGATGAACGTGGGGTCGCCGTAGAGCTTGAGCTCGGGCAGCGTGGTGCCCACCTCGATGATCGGTGCGCTCATGCTTCGGGCTCCCACGCGTAGAGACTCCACTCCGGCCCGGCATCACCGGCCGGGAAGTCGATATAGGTTGCGCGAACCGGCATTCCGATCTTGATTTCGGCGTGGTCGACGTTGCGTAGCTCGCCGAGCATGCGAACGCCCTCTTCCAGTTCGATCAGTGCGATCACGAATGGCAGCGTGCGCCCGGGCACCTTCGGCGCGTGGTGCACCACGAAGCTGAATACCGTGCCGCGACCGCTGGCCACCGCGTAGTCGATGGGGTCGGCCTTGTCCTGCCACACCGCCGGCACCGGCGGGTGTTGCAGGGTGCCGTCGGCGAGGCGCTGGATGCGCAGCTCGTGCGCTTTGACACCCTCCCAGAAGAAGGCGGTGTCGCGCGACACCGCGGGGCGCATCATGGCGTCGGCGTCCAGGTCTTGAGGGACGGATCCAACCGCCCCGGAATCCTCGCGGGGCCTGAATTTCAGGATGCGCCACGCCATCTCGGCGACATCCTCGTCACCGACCCGCCACGTGATGTGCTGGTTGATGAACCAGCCCTCACCGAGCCCGGTCTGCTTGGGACCCACCACGTCACGCATCTCGGAGGCGACGGTGACCTGCTCGCCGGGACGTAAGTACCGGTGGTAGGTCTGCTCGCAGTTGGTCGCGACCACCCCGATGTACCCGGCCTCGTCGAACAGCTGCATGATCGGGCCCATCGGGTCGTCGGTCGGGCGTTCCCCACCCAGGCCGAACATCGTCCACACCTGAATCATCGCCGGCGGGGCGACAATGCCGGGGTGACCCGCGGCCTTGGCGGCGGCCTCGTCGACGTAGATTGGGTTGGTGTCGCCGATCGCCTCGACCCAGTTGTTGATCGTCGGCTGGTTCACCAAATCCCGGGCGTCGCGCGGCGCAGCGACGACGGTGGCGGTGATTTCCGCAACCGCTTCCTTGATATCGGTCATCGAGGCACCCTCGGCACCTTGAGTCCCGATGCAGCGATCATCTCGCGCATCACTTCGTTCACGCCCCCGCCGAAGGTGATGACCAGGTTGCGCTTAGTCTGCGAGTCCAGCCAGTTGAGCAGATCGGCGGTATCCGAATCGGCGGGGTTGCCGTACTTGCCGACGATCTCCTCGGCGAGTCGGCCGATGTACTGGATGCGCTCTGTGCCAAAGACTTTTGTTGATGCGGCATCGGCCACGTTGATGTCCTCACCCGCGGCCGCCACCTGCCAGTTGAGCAGTTCGTTGATCCGCCACATCGCATGGATCTCACCGAGCGCCCGCTTGACGTCGGCATGGTCGATCGGCGTGACGCCGTCACTGCCCGGCTTGGAGGCCCAGGCGTGCACCCGGTCGTAGATGCCGGCGGTGCGGCCGGCGGGGCCCAGCATGACCCGCTCGTTGTTGAGCTGGGTGGTGATCAGTCGCCACCCGCCGTTCTCCTCGCCGACCAACATCTCGGCGGGCACCCGTACGTCGTTGTAGTAGGTGGCGTTGGTGTGGTGGGCACCATCGGACAGGATGATCGGCGTCCAGGAGTAGCCGGGATCCTTGGTGTCGACGATCAGGATCGAAATGCCCTTGTGCTTCACGGCTTCCGGGTCGGTGCGGCAGGCCAGCCAGATGTAGTCCGCGTCGTGGGCGCCGGTGGTGAAGATCTTCTGCCCATTGACGATGTACTCGTCGCCGTGGCGCAGGGCAGTCGTTCGCAGGGAGGCGAGGTCGGTGCCGGCCTCGGGCTCGGTGTAGCCGATCGCGAAGTGAACCTCGCCGGCGAGGATGGCCGGCAGGAACTTCTTCTTCTGCAGATCGCTGCCGAACTGCTGCAGGGTCGGGCCGACCGTCTGCAACGTCACCGCGGGCAGTGGCACGTCGGCCCGGTGCGCCTCGTTGACGAAGATCGACTGCTCGATGGGGCCGAAGCCCAAGCCGCCGAACTCCTTTGGCCATCCAACGCCGAGCTTGCCGTCGGAGCCCATTCGCCGGATCACCGCGCGGTAGGCCTCGTTGTGACGGTCCTGCTCCATCGCCTTCATCTCGTCGGACGAAATCAGGTTCGAAAAGTATTCCCGTAGTTCCGCTTGCAGCTGGCGCTGCTCCGGAGTCAGGTCTATGAACATTGCGCTCCCACCAGGTGGCGGCCTCCGAGGAGGTCAAGGCGTAGAGAAGAACCGCCCAGCAGCCTGGACAGGTCCTTGATCGTGGAGTAGTACCGGTGCATCGGATAGGTGATGTCCATCCCCATCCCGCCGTGTAGATGATGACAGATCTGCATGACCGGCGGCGCCTGCGAAGTGATCCAGTAGCCGAGAACATCGAGGTCGTCTTGTACTTGAGGGGCGGATCCGCCCCTTTCCGACAGCCCCCAGGCAACCGACTTCGCTACCAAATTGATTGTGCGCGAGGCGATGTAGACCTCGGCGAGCTGGGCGGCCACGGTCTGGAATGTCGACAGCGGCTTGCCGAACTGCTTGCGGTTGGCCACGTAGTCGGCGGTCAGACGCAGCGCCCCGGCCACCAGCCCGTCGGCGTAGGCGCCGATGGCGGCCAGCACCAACTGGTTGACCCGGGGCGCCGTCGCGCCCGCCAAAACGTCGGAGTCTTCGACCGCGACGTCGGCAAACGTGACCGTGTATTCCTCGGAGTCGTTCGAGGTCGGGGTTCGAATCACGTCGACACCGTTGGCCTTCGGCGAGACGACGACGACCGCGCTGTCGGCCGTGACAATGATCCAATCCGCTTGTCCGGCATAGCCAACGCCGACCTTGGTGCCCGACAACCGGCCGTTGGCGAAGGTGGTCGAGGGCCGGTCCGGCAGCGCGGCACCCGGCTCGTTGAGGGCGGCGGTCAGCACGGCGCCCTTGGCGACGCCGGCCAGAAACCGGTCCTGCTGTTCGTCGGAGGCCAGGTCAAGCAGTGGCAGCACGCCGAAACCCAACGTGACCAGGGCCGGCGTGACGGCGCCGTGGCGACCGATCTCAGTCAGCACGGTGGCGACCTCGGGCAGACCCACGCCGTCGCCACCGAGGCGTTCGGGCACTGGTAGCGCCGTCACACCGCCGTTGATCAATGCGTCCCAGCTCAATTCACGCTCGGAAACCGACGTCACCACATCGGCGACGGCCTGTTGCGTCGCAGTGAGATCGAAGTCCATCAGGACGTCACCGCGGCATTGCCGGCGTAGTCGACCTGCCAATGCTTGATGCCGTTGAGCCAGCCCGACCGCAACCGCTCGGGCTCGCCGGTCGGCTTGAGATCCGGCATGTGATCGGCGACCGCGTTGAAGATCAGGTTGATCGTCATGCGGGCCAGGTTCGCACCGATGCAGTAGTGGGCTCCGGTGCCGCCGAAGCCGACGTGCGGGTTCGGGTCCCGCAAGATGTTGAAGCGGTGCGGGTTTTCGAAGACCTCTTCGTCGAAGTTGGCCGACCGGTACGACATCACCACCCGCTGGCCCTTCTTGATCTGCACGCCGCCCAACTCGGTGTCCTCGTTGGCGGTGCGCTGGAAGGCCGAAACCGGAGTGGCCCACCGGATGATCTCGTCGGCCGCGGTCGCCGGGCGCTCCTTCTTGAAGAGCTCCCATTGATCGGGGTTGTTCGCCATCGCGATCATGCCGTGGGTGATCGAGTTCCGTGTCGTCTCGTTGCCCGCCACCGCCAGCATGACCACGAAGAAACCGAACTCGTCATCGGAGAGCTTCTCGCCGTCGATGTCGGCCTCAATCAGCGTGGTGACAATGTCGTCGGTGGGGTTCTTGCCCCGCTCCTCGGCCATGGCCATCGCGTACATGATCAGTTCCATCGACGACTGCGCGGGATCGACGGTGGCGTACTCGGGGTCGGTGCCACCGGTCATCTCGTTGGACCAGCGGAAGAGCTTGTCGCGATCCTCCTGGGGAACGCCGAGCAGACCCGCGATGGCCTGCAGGGGCAGCTCGCACGACACCTGCTCGACGAAGTCGCCGCTGCCCTCTTTCGCCGCGGTCTCGGCGATGTTCTGGGCACGCTGGGCCAGTTCGGCTTCCAGCCGTCCGATGGCCCGCGGCGTGAATCCGCGGGAGATGATCTTGCGGAGCCGAGTGTGGTGCGGCGCGTCCATGTTCAGCATGACGCTGCGCTGCAGCTCGACCTGCTCCCGCTTCATCTCCGGCGGCCAGGTCGGGATGGCGCCGTTCATCCAGCTCGAGAAGATGTCGCTGCGCTTCGACACCTCCTTGACGTCAGCGTGCTTGGTGACGATCCAATATCCGTGGTCCTCGAACCCGCCCGAGCCATTCGGAATGTCCACCCAGTGGATCGGCTCTGCTTTACGGAGCTGGGCGAGCTCCTCGACAGGCAACCCGGCAAGATTGACGTCGGGGTCAAGAAAGTCGAAGTCGGCGGGAATGTTGGGGGGTGCCATGTAGGGTGCGCTCCTTTTACAACACTAATTGCAACGTGTTCTAGTGCCAGTAAAACATGCCTCCTGCGCAGATAAAAGGCAGGTCATCATCCTCGCTTGTCAGAGTAATGAAACGTGTTCTAGCCTGACGGAATGGGTAACCCAGTCATCGTTGAAGCCACTCGTAGCCCCATCGGCAAACGGAACGGATGGCTGTCCGGTTTGCACGCCACCGAGCTGTTGGGTGCGGTCCAGAAGGCGCTGGTCGAGAAGGCCGGCATCGATGCCGGCGACGTCGAACAGGTCATCGGCGGCTGCGTGACGCAGTACGGCGAGCAGTCCAACAACATCAGCCGGGTCAGCTGGCTGGTGGCCGGGCTACCAGAACACGTCGGCGCCATGACCGTGGACTGCCAATGCGGCAGCGGTCAGCAGGCCAACGGCCTGGTCGCCGGTCTGATAGCGGCGGGTGCCATCGACATCGGCATCGCGTGCGGAATCGAAGCCATGAGCCGTGTCGGACTCGGCGCGAACGCCGGTCCGGACCGCAGCATCCTGCGGCCCGCATCGTGGGACATCGACCTGCCTGACCAGTTCACCGCGGCCGAGCGGATCGCCAAGCGGCGCGGCATCACTCGTGAAGAGATCGACGAATTCGGCCTGGCGTCCCAGACCAGGGCCAAGCAGGCCTGGGAAGAAGGCCGTTTCGATCGCGAGATCTCCCCGATCGAGGCCCCAGCGCTCGACGAGAACAAGCAACCCACGTCCGAGCGCGTCACCATCAGCCGCGACCAGGGCCTGCGCGACACCACGCTGTCGGGCCTCTCCGCGCTGAAGCCGGTCCTCGAGGGCGGAATCCACACGGCGGGAACGTCGTCGCAGATCTCCGATGGCGCGGCGGCCGTGCTGTGGATGGACGAGGACAAGGCCAAGGCGCTGGGCCTGCGGCCGCGGGCCCGCATCGTCAGCCAGGCGCTGGTCGGGGCCGAGCCCTACTACCACCTGGACGGGCCGGTGCAGTCGACGGCGAAGGTGCTGGAGAAGGCCGGGATGAAGATGGGCGACATCGACATCACCGAGATCAACGAGGCATTCGCCTCGGTGGTGCTGTCGTGGGCACGGGTGCACGACCCGGACATGGCCAAGGTCAACGTCAACGGCGGGGCCATCGCGCTGGGGCACCCGGTCGGCAGCACCGGCAGCAGGCTGATCACCACCGCGCTGCACGAGCTGGAACGCACCGACCAGACCACCGCGCTGATCACCATGTGCGCGGGCGGCGCCCTGTCGACCGGCACTATCATCGAGCGCATCTAGCGTTCGATCGTTTTCGGTTTTCTGGTGAGCGTCTCCGACGACAGCCGCATCGGCGCGGCGCAGTCCTACATCGACGCGTTGGTCAACCATGACGGTGACGCCGTTCCGTTCGCCGCGCACTGCACCCGCATCGAGCAGGGAATCAAGAACGGTTTCTCGGGAAATCACTTGCGGCGCAGCCTTAACCGCGGAATCCAGTACCGGTTGCTCGCGGACACGACACCACCGGACTACCGCATCGACGGCGACCAGGTGCACGCGGCGTACCAGGTGCTGACCAAAGCGGGATTCGGCGGCCGGCGGCTCGCCGCGCACGTCAACGAGACCTTCTTGATTCCGGCCGAAAGCGCAAGCGGGAAAGCCGAAATCCACCACATCAAGGTTCGCTTCCAACCCTTTATTCAGCAGCGCCGGTAACGACGCGGCCCGCGAAGCGGGGTGCGGAGGAGCCGGCCAGATCAAGCAGAGGAATAGCATGCCGAAACCGAAGCCACGTTCACTCAACGCCCCCTGGGTCGGCTTCGTCATCAAGTGGATGGCCAAGGGCAACGCGTGGATCTACAAGCGCAGCAACGGAAAGTTCGGCGGCACCTTCCAGAAGGCTCCGGTCGCTCTGCTCACTACCACGGGCCGCAAGACCGGTGAACCGCGGGTGAGCCCGCTGCTCTACCTGCGCGAGGGAAACCGGGTGATCCTGGTCGCCTCGAAGGGCGGCAGCGACAAGAACCCGCTGTGGTACCTCAACCTCAAGGCCAATCCCAAAGTCTCCGTGCAGATCAAGGACGAGGTCCTGCAGCTGCAGGCCCGCGACGCCACCGAGGCGGAACGTGCCGAGTACTGGCCCAAGTTGGACGCCATGTATCCCTCGTTCGACGACTACCGAGCCTGGACCGATCGCGTCATCCCGGTCGTGATCTGCGACCCCTGAGTTTCCATTCCCTGCAGGCGGGGAATCATCTGGGCACCATGTCCGACCGTCGCTGGATTCGCAACTCACGCCCGATTGCGCTGCTGCTCAAATATTTCGCGCGTGCCCATATCTGGGTGTACCGACGAACCAACGGCAAGATCGGGGCGAAGCTGCTGCGGTTCCCGGCGGCCCTGCTGACCACCACCGGACGCAAGTCCCACAAGCCGCGAACCGCCGCGACGCTGTACCTGCGCGACGGCGATCGGGTGATCCTGCCCGCGTCCTTCGGCGGGCGCGACGAAGATCCGATGTGGTATCTCAACCTCAAAGAGCATCCCGACGTGCAGGTGCAGATCCGCGCCCAGCTTCTGGACTTGGTCGCCCGCGACGCCACCGACGCTGAGCGCGAACGGTATTGGCCACGATTGACGCGGATGTACCCGCCCTATCGCAAGTACCGCGAGGCCGCCGACCGGGTCATCCCGCTGGTGGTGTGCGAACCGCGCTAGGCGCCGTAGACGGGGACCGGACGGCGCGCCTTGGCGAGCAGATCGGCCACGACGCGCCCCAATTCCGCGGGATCCCACCTCGCGCCCTTGTCGATCTCCGGCCCGTGCGCCCAGCCCTCGGCAACCCGGATCTTGCCGCCCTCGACCTCGAACACCTTGCCGGTGACGTCGCGTGATTCGGCGCTGCCCAGCCAAACCACCAGCGGTGAAATGTTTTCCGGGGCCATGGCGTCGAAGTCTTGGTCCTGCGTCGCCATCATCTCGGCGAACACCGTCTCGGTCATGCGGGTGCGGGCCGAGGGTGCGATGGCGTTGACGGTGACGCCGTAGCGACCCATCTCGGCCGCGGCGACCAACGTCATCGCAGCGATGCCGGCCTTGGCGGCGCTGTAGTTGCCCTGCCCGACGCTGCCCTGCAGGCCGGCACCCGAACTGGTGTTGATGATCCGGGCGTCAACGGTTTTGCCCTCTTTGGACAGTCCACGCCAGTACGCGGCGGAGTGGCGCATCGTGGCGAAGTGCCCCTTGAGGTGCACGGCGATGACGGCGTCGAACTCCTCTTCGCTGGTGTTGGCCATCATCCTGTCGCGCACGATGCCGGCGTTGTTTACCAAAACGTCCAGGCCGCCGAAGGTTTCGACCGCCGTCTGGATCAGACTCGCCGCCTGGTCCCAGTCCGCGATGTTGGATCCGTTGGCGACGGCTTCGCCACCGGCGGCGGTGATTTCGTCGACAACGCTCTGGGCGGCGCTGCCACCGCCGGCCGGTGAACCGTCCAGGCCCACCCCGATGTCGTTGACCACCACGCGCGCACCTTCTTCCGCAAAGGCCAGCGCGTGCGCGCGACCGATACCGCCGCCAGCTCCGGTGACGATGACGACGCGGCCGTCAACCACTCCCATAGTTTCTTGTCTCCTCTACTTGACCGCGCTTGCGGTCGTGGTGGACAGATAGTGCGGGGGCTCGCCGCCGCCGTGTACCTCGAGCGAGGCACCGCTGATGTAGGACGCCATGTCTGACGCCAAAAATGCTGCGGCCCAACCGATGTCTGCGGGCTTCGCCAGCCGGCCGAGCGGCACATTCTTCGAGATCGCGGCGATGGAGTCGGCGTCGCCGTAGAACAGTTCGGACTGCTCGGTCTCCACCATGCCGACCACACAAGAATTCACCCGGACCTTCGGGCCCCACTCCACGGCGAGCGTCTGGGTGAGACTTTCCAGGCCCGCCTTGGCCGCCCCGTAGGCGCCGGTGCCCGGGGAGGGCCGGCGGCCGCTGAGGCTGCAGATGTTGATGATCGATCCGCCCTGCCGCTGGCTTTGCATGTGAGCGTTCGCGTGCTGCGAAACAGACAGCGCACCAATCAGATTGAGTTCGATGATCTTGCGGTTGAACTTGGCGCTGGACTCCGCGGTCAGCACGAACGGCGATCCTCCGGCGTTGTTGACGACGACGTCGAGCCGGCCATGCCGGTCCATGATGGTGTCGATCAATCCCTTGACGGCGTCGTCGTCGCGGACGTCGCAGGAGTGGAACTCATATGCCCATCCCTCGACCGCCCGCCGCGCACAGGTGACGACGGTGGCGCCCTGCTCGGCGAAAACGGAGCTGATGCCGGCACCGACCCCGCGAACACCGCCGGTGACGAGAACTACCCGCCCGGCCAGCCCCAAGTTGATGGCGTCGGATGCTTCGGCGCGAGTCACTGTGCTAGCGTACCAAGCAAGTGCTTGCTTAGGTAGTTACCCCACAAGGAAGTGGCACCTTGCCCATCACATCCACATCCACCGAACCGGGCATCGTCACGGTCACCGTCGACTTCCCGCCCGTCAACGCCATCCCGTCGCGCGGCTGGTTCGAACTCGCCGACACCATCACCGCCGCCGGCAAAGATCCCAACACCCACGTGGTGATCCTGCGCGCCGAGGGCCGGGGCTTCAACGCCGGGGTCGACATCAAGGAGATGCAGCGCACCGAGGGATTCACCGCCCTGATCGACGCCAACCGCGGCTGCTTCGCCGCGTTCCGCGCGGTCTACGAGTGCGCGGTGCCCGTCGTCGCGGCCGTGAACGGATTCTGCGTCGGCGGCGGCATCGGGCTGGTCGGTAACTCCGATGTGATCGTGGCCTCCGACGACGCCACGTTCGGGCTGCCCGAGGTGGAACGCGGCGCGCTCGGCGCGGCGACGCACCTGTCGCGACTGGTTCCGCAGCACATGATGCGGCGGCTGTTCTTCACCGCGGCCACCGTCGACGCCGCCACCCTGCACCACTTCGGTTCGGTACACGAGGTGGTGTCGCGCGACGAGCTCGACGAGGCCGCCCTGCGGGTCGCGCGCGACATCGCCGCCAAGGACACCCGTGTCATCCGCGCGGCCAAAGAGGCGCTGAACCTGATCGACGTACAACGAGTCAACTCGAGTTACCGCATGGAGCAAGGCTTTACGTTCGAGCTCAATCTCGCCGGGGTGTCCGACGAGCACCGCGACGCGTTCGCCGGTACGACGAAGGGTGAGAAGGCTTGAGCGACAAGAGAACCACCTTCGACGATGCCGTGGCGCAATTGCGCAGCGGCATGACGATCGGTATCGGCGGCTGGGGATCGCGGCGCAAGCCGATGGCGTTCGTGCGTGCGCTGCTGCGCACCGACATCACCGACCTGACCGTGGTCACCTACGGCGGGCCGGACCTGGGCCTGCTGTGCTCGGCCGGCAAGGTCAAGCGGGTCTACTACGGATTCGTTTCGCTGGACTCCCCGCCCTTCTACGACCCCTGGTTCGCCAAATCCCGTGCCGATGGCGCGATCGAGGCCCGGGAGATGGATGAAGGCATGCTGCGCTGCGGATTGCAGGCGGCCGCGCAGCGCCTGCCGTTCCTGCCGATTCGGGCCGGGCTGGGCAGCTCGGTGCTGGACTTCTGGGAGGGCGAGCTGCAGACGGTGACCAGCCCGTACCCGGCGCCCGGCGGGGGGCACGAGACCCTGATCGCGATGCCGGCGCTGCGCCTGGACGCCGCATTCGCGCACCTCAATCTCGGTGATGCGCAAGGCAATGCGGCCTACACCGGAATCGACCCGTACTTCGACGACCTGTTTTTGATGGCCGCCGAGAAGCGCTTCCTGTCGGTGGAGCGCGTCGTGTCCACCCAAGAGTTGGTCAAGGCGGTCCCCCCGCAGGCTTTGCTGGTGAACCGCATGATGGTCGACGGCGTGGTGGAGGCGCCGGGCGGCGCCCACTTCACCACCGCCGCACCAGATTACGGCCGTGACGAGAAATTTCAGCGGCACTACGCCGAAGCGGCCTCAACGGACGAGGGTTGGCGGCAGTTCGGGCAAACCTTCCTGTCGGGCAGCGAAGAGGACTATCAGGCGGCCGTGCGCGCTTTCAAAGAGGAGGCCTCGTCATGAGCGGCGATGCGATCACCCGACCCGAGATCTGCGCGGTCGCGTGCGCCGAATTGTTCCGGGATGCCGGCGAGATCATGGTCAGCCCGATGACGAACATGGCCTCGATCGGGGCTCGACTGGCCCGGTTGACCTTCTCGCCGGACATCCTGCTGACCGACGGCGAGGCGCAGCTGCTGGCCGAGACCCCCGCCCTGGGCGCGTCCGCCCCCGTCGAGGGCTGGATGCCGTTCGGCCGGGTCTTCGAAACCCTGGCCTGGGGCCGGCGGCACGTGGTGATGGGCGCCAATCAGGTTGACCGTTTTGGCAATCAGAACATCTCTGCGTTTGGCCCGCTGCAGCAGCCCAAACGCCAGATGTTCGGTGTCCGCGGTGCGCCCGGCAATGCCATCAACCACGCGACCAGCTACTGGGTGGGCAATCACTCCAAGCGGGTGTTCTGCGAGAAGGTCGACATCGTCTGCGGAATCGGCTGGGACAACGTCGACCCCGACAACCCGGCATTCCGGTTCGCCAACACGTATCGGGTAGTGTCCAACCTCGGCGTGTTCGACTTCGGCGGGCCCGAGCGCACCATGCGGGCGGTGTCCCTGCACCCCGGCGTTGCGGCCGACGAGGTCGCCGAGAACACCTCGTTCGAGATCGACGGCCTGGACGGCGCCGAGGAGACCCGGCTGCCGACCGACGACGAACTGAGCCTGATCCGCGAAATCATCGACCCGAAGTCTCTGCGGGACAGAGAGATACGGTCATGAAGCTGCGCACGCCGCTGACCGAACTGGTCGGCGTCGAGCACCCGGTGGTGCAGACCGGGATGGGCTGGGTCGCCGGCGCCCGGCTGGTGGCGGCCACCGCCAACGCGGGCGGACTGGGCATCCTGGCATCGGCCACCATGACGCTGGACGAGTTGGCGACGGCCATCGGCAAGGTCAAGGCGGCCACCGATAAGCCGTTCGGTGTGAACATGCGCGCCGACGCCGCCGACGCCGGCGATCGCGTCGAGTTGATGATCCGCGAGGGCGTGAAGGTGGCGTCGTTCGCGCTGGCGCCCAAACAGGAGCTGATCGCCCGGCTAAAAGAGGCTGGGGCGGTGGTGATCCCGTCGATCGGCGCGGCTAAACACGCGCGCAAGGTGGCGAGCTGGGGCGCCGACGCGATGATCGTGCAGGGCGGCGAGGGCGGTGGGCACACCGGACCCGTCGCCACCACTTTGCTGCTGCCCTCGGTCCTGGATGCCGTGCAGGGCAGCGGGATTCCGGTGATCGCGGCCGGTGGCTTCTTCGACGGGCGCGGCCTTGCGGCCGCGTTGAGTTACGGCGCCGCCGGCGTTGCGATGGGCACCCGCTTCCTGCTCACCTCGGATTCGACCGTGCCCGATACGGTGAAACGCCGCTACCTGGAGTCGGCGCTGGACGGCACGGTCGTCACGACGCGTGTGGACGGCATGCCGCACCGGGTGCTGCGCACCGGACTGGTCGAGAAGCTGGAAGCCGGTTCGCCGGTGCGGGGTCTCACCGCGGCCGTGCGCAATGCCGCCAAGTTCAAGCACATGTCGCAGATGACCTGGCGGTCGATGATCAGCGACGGCCTGGCGATGCGCCACGGCAAGGAGCTGACCTGGTCGCAGGTGGTGATGGCGGCCAACACCCCAATGCTGTTGAAAGCCGGCCTGGTTGACGGCAACACCGATGCCGGCGTGCTGGCATCCGGACAGGTGGCCGGCATCCTCGATGACCTGCCGTCGTGCGCCGAGCTGATCGAGTCGATCGTGCGCGACGCGATCAAGCATCTGCAGGCGGCATCCGGGCTGGTGGACGGGTCGTAAACGGCGGAATTGCGGCCAATGAAGCGTATAGCTAAAGTTTCGACTTATTAAGCTATAATCTTCAAATGAGTCGGATTAAGGAATCATCTTCACCACGAGCGACCCTCATCGGTGACGTCGTCGGTTCCCGGCGCGCCACCGACCGCACGCGGCTGCACCGGCTCCTGGCGAGCGCCCTGCGGCAAATCGCCGGCGACGCAAGCGACCCGCCGGCGTTCACCGTAGGCGACGAGTTTCAGGGCAGCTACCCGACCGTAGGCGCCGCGATCGATGCTGCCCTGGCGCTGCGGCTGGCCGTCGGCCCCGAAGTCGATGTCCGGTTCGGCATCGGCTGGGGCACGGT
>NZ_DASUHS010000178.1:0-3201 GCF_036273375.1 Mycobacterium sp.
GGTTGCTCTGAGTAGAAGTACTAGTCCAGCTACGTCGCCAAACTCTGCAGGACGGACCCGTACATGGGTACGCGACACCGATTTCTCCCCGGCGGATGAGGCCTCCCAAGCCAACATTCCTTGCGACAACAAGCGACACCATAGCGGGCACAAACCCCAGCCGAAAGGGGGATTGGCATCGCGGCGGGGCGAGCCGATCCGGCCAAGACGCTTTCAGGACGCGGCGATTTCCTCGCCGAGATAAGCGGCTCGAACCCGGTCGTCGGCGAGCAGTTCAGCGCCCGTGCCGTGCAGCACGAGCTCGCCGGTCTCGAGCACATAACCGCGGTCGGCGAGCGCAAGTGCCTGAGCAGCGTTCTGCTCCACGAGCAGGACGGTGACGCCCGACTCGTTGATCTCGCGGACGATGTCAAAGATCTGCGCGACGACCATTGGCGCGAGCCCCATGGACGGTTCGTCAAGCAGCAGCAGGCGTGGCTTGCCCATCAGGGCGCGACCAATCGCGAGCATCTGCTGCTCGCCACCCGACAACGTGCCCGCCACTTGGCGGTACCGCTCCTGCAGCCGCGGAAACAGTTCGAGCACCCGATCGAGATCGGCCTGGTCAATCTTCTTGAATCGAAACGCACCCATGTCGAGGTTTTCGGCCACAGTCATGCGGGGAAATACGTGCCGACCTTCCGGCGCATGACAGATGCCCAACCGGATGAGCTCGTGGGCCGGAACGCCGTCTATCCGCTGGCCGAGAAAGGTGATTCGTCCCGCAGACGGCCGGAGCATGCCCGATATGGTCTTCTGCGTCGTCGTCTTTCCGGCGCCGTTCGCGCCGAGCAGCGCGACGATCTCGCCCTCACCCACGTGGAACGAGATGCCCTTGATCGCGCGGATCGCGCCGTAGCGCACCTCGAGGTCGACGACCTCGAGCATCTCGGGAGCTGCCGCATGGGTCATGGCTCCTCCTCGTGGGCCGTCCGGTCGTCCGTCTCGATCAGATGCATGATGTCCGGCTGGCGGTCCTCGGCCTGCTCGACCTCCTCGGCCGAAGTGCCGAGGTAGGCCGCAATCACGGCCGGGTTGCGCTGAATTTCTTGCGGCGTGCCTTCGGCGATCTTCTCACCGAAGTTCAACACGACGATCCGATGCGCGACCGACATGACGAGCTTCATGTCATGCTCGATGAGCAGCACACTGATATCGCGCTCGGCGTTGATGCGTTGGATCAGCTGCGCGAGCTCCCGCTTCTCCACCGGGTTGGTGCCCGCCGCAGGCTCGTCCAGCAATATGACGCCCGGATCGGTGCCGAGCGCTCGGGCGATCTCCAGTCGGCGCTGTTCGCCGTACGGCAAGGATCCCGCGAGTTCATTGGAGCGGTCAGCCAGCCCTACGGCGTCGAGCAAGGCGAATGCGTCTATGGTGCTTTGCTTCTCCTCGCGACGTTGCCACGGCAGGCCGAGCATCGCTGATACGGGACCAGCGTGCTGGCGCGTCTCCACGCCGATCTTCACGTTCTCCAACGCCGTGAGGGCGGGGAACAGTCGAATGTTCTGGAACGTCCGTGCGACTCCGAGGTGATTCACGTTGTGCGTCTTCATGCCGATGACGCTCGTCGGCGGCTCGCCCGGGCGACCAGAAACTACGATCCGGCCCTCTTGCGGCGTGTAAACGCCGGTAAGCGAGTTGAACAGCGAGGTCTTGCCGGCGCCATTCGGTCCGATAATGGCGAGAATTTCGCCGCGCAGCATGCGCAACGAGACGTCGTTGAGGCTGACCACGCCGCCGAACCGCAAGGTGACGTGCTCGATGTCGAAGACAATGTCTTCGGCGCCAATCTCTGGCCTGGTCATCGTCGCGGTCATGGCGTCACAGCCCCTCGCCCGCGGGAACCGCCTCACGTTCGACCGTCGGCGCGCGTTCCAGTCCGGTCAACTCGGCCTTACGACGCCGCGCCGGGAACAGCCCAGCCGGCCGGAAGATCATCATGAGCACGAGCAACGCGCCGACCCACATCTGCCGGTCCGGCCCGGGCACCTGGTCCTGAAGGAACCACGGCAGCCAGGTGAGAATGGCCGCGCCGGCCATTGCCCCTGGCAGCGATCCCATGCCACCGAACACGACGTACGCCACGACGAGGATCGAGTTGTTCAGGATGAAGTTGTCCGGGTTGAAGTAGCCGATCTGGCTCGCGAAGAACACGCCGGCCAGACCGGAGGTCGACGCGCCGATGGCGAAGGCCATGAGCTTCACCCGAGGCGTGTTGATGCCGGTGGCCTGCGCGGCGACCTCGTCCTCGCGGACCGCCGCCCACGCCCGCCCGAGCCGCGAACCTTCCAGGCGGTAGAACGCGATCACCACGATGGTGATGAGCACGAGGAGCAAATACCAGTACTGGAGATTGTTCAAGCCCCAGGTGATGGATATCGGGCCGAGGTTGATGACTGGGTGCGGCACCGCAGGCGACGGTCCGCGGGTGCTGTTGGTGATGTTCCCGGGGTTGTTGACAGCGATGATGCGGACGATCTCGCCGAACCCGAGGGTGACGATCGCGAGATAGTCACCGCGTAGTCGCAAGGTGGGGGCGCCCAGTGCCACGCCGGCGAGCAGACAGATTCCGATGGCGAACGGGATTGCGAGCAGCGGGCTCATGTGCAGCCAGGAGGGCGGCTTGTGGGGAAGCGAACCCACCAGATACGCAGTGGTGTACGACCCAATGGCGTAGAACGCGATATACCCCAAGTCGAGGAGGCCGGCCCAGCCGACGACGACGTTCAGGCCGACGGCGAGCAGAACATACACGCCTACTTCGGAGACGAGCACCTTCTGCCAGAATTCGGTCATCGTCGGCGGAAAGAACAGGGCGATCGCGATTCCGATCATCAGCGCCGTCTTGGTCGTGGACCGGCGGAGGTTCGCTGCGTCCGAGGTATCCCTCGTGACTGGCAACGCTGGGTCGGCGGCTCGATACCGCCGGCCATTCGCGGTGGCGGCAAGGACCCCCGCAGTCGCCAGCAGGCTGAACCCCATGCACGCCAGCCAGCCGCCGGAACCGAGATTCTGCCACGGGCCAGTCGCGGTGTCGACATTGTTGTCCGCACCGATCTTGCTGATCCCATACAGCGTGATCAGGGTGAGCACCACGCCGACGATGCCTAGAGTGGCGGCGACCCAAGCCAGGGTCCGATGCCGCAGATAGCTTGCGACGAC